>CALGYU010000058.1 GCA_937934685.1 uncultured Acholeplasma sp.
AGAAGTAGCTAAAAGAGCTATGGCAGTTATTAACCCACTTAAAGTAACCATCACCAACTACCCAGAAGATAAAATCGAATATATGACAGTTCCATATCACCCAGAAAAGGATCTAGGTGAAAGAAAGCTTGCTTTCGGGCGACATATCTTTATTGAAAAAGAAGATTTTGAAGAAGTAAAACCAAATAAAAAATACAAAAGACTATCTTTAGGTGAAGAAGTTAGACTATTTAACGCCTACTTCATTAAAGCAGAAAAAGTCATCAAAGATGATGAAGGAAATATCATAGAAGTCTTAGCAACCTATGATCCTGAAACTAAAAGTGGCAGTGGTTTTGATGCAAGAAAACCAAATGGAACCATCCATTTTGTAGAAGAAACAAGCGCCATCAAAGCTCAATTCAATTTCTTTGAAGACCTACTGGATAACGATGATAAAAAAACACTAGATGAAAGATTTAATCATCACTCATGGATTAAAAAAGAAGGGTTTGTTGAGTCATCATTAAAAGATGTTAAAGACTTAGAGAAATTCCAATTTCTAAGATTAGGCTATTTTAACGTTGATCAAAAAGAAGGCGTTAAAATGAATTTCAATGAAATTGTACCTCTTAAAAGCTCATATCAAAAATAAGGATGATTAAAATGGCACAAAAAGAAACGTGGCTAGAAGAATTAAATGATGAACAAAGAAAAGCGGTAACCTATGAAAGTGGGCCGCTTTTTGTTGTAGCAGGTGCAGGAACAGGAAAAACAAAAACCTTAACCTCTAGAATCGGTTATTTAATTAAATATCAAAACATTGAACCATATCACATCTTAGCAGTCACTTTCACCAACAAAGCCGCCAGAGAAATGAAAGAAAGAGTACTAGACATGGTAGGACCTCATGCAGAAGGCACCACCATTTCTACCTTCCACTCATTTGGCCTTAAAGTGCTTAGAAAATTTATAGAAGAACTACCTTATGGACTTAC
The DNA here is from genome assembly GCA_937934685.1 of uncultured Acholeplasma sp. GTDB lineage: Bacteria > Bacillota_I > Bacilli_A > Acholeplasmatales > Acholeplasmataceae > Alteracholeplasma. The sequence goes on from CALGYU010000058.1 coordinate 978, forward strand.
CTCAAACTTTAGTGTTATAGATGATGAGGATAGCAAGAAAATCATTAAAGACGTCACAAAAGACCTTAACTTAGATGCAAAAGAATATCCGCTTCGCTTCATGAGAAACTTTATTTCAAACTATAAAACCAAAAGAGAAACCTTCGTAGAAGACGATAACTATGAAAAAATCTTTCAAGCATATAGAAAATACTTACTTAAAAACAATTTATTAGATTTTGATGATTTACTCATCTATACGTATGAACTGTTAATTCAAAGTGAAAAAACAAGAACATACTTACAAACCAGATACACTCAAATATTAGTAGATGAATTCCAAGATACCGATAAAATCCAATATGCAATCATAAGCATCATGGCCTCGCTCCATAAAAACTTATTTGTGGTAGGAGACCCTGATCAAAGTATCTACTCTTTTAGAGGAGCAGACTATGAAAATACAAAGAAGTTTTTAAACGAATTTGGAAATCAACACATTTTAGACCGCAACTATCGTTCTACTAATAAAATCTTATCAAAAGCAAACAAACTCATTAAATACAACCAAGCTAGACCGTTTGAAAAAGACTTAAAAAGCGATTTAGGTGAGGGGTCTGACATCATATATATGCCTTCAGATAGCGATTATAGAGAATCAGCTATGGTAGTTAATGAAATTAGAAGACTCATTGCCTCAGGTTCTTATCAATATGAAGATATCGCGATTCTTTATAGAAACAATTCATTAAGTAGACACTTTGAAGATGCTTTAATCCAAATGGGATTACCATACATCATCTACGGTGGCATCTCCTTTTATGAACGACTAGAAATCAAAGACATCCTAGCTTATGTTAGAGTCATTTTAAATCCACATCAAGACTTCTATTTAAAAAGAATCATCAATACACCTAAAAGACAAATAGGATTAACTACCATTTCAAAATTAGAACAACATGCACAAGAAACAGGATTATCCATGTTTGATGCGATTGAAAGTGTAGATGTAAACAAACCAACCAAAGAAAGATTGTTAGCATTTAAAAACCTCATCAAAGATCTTAAAATGAAATTAGAGCAAATTGATAAACTAAAAGAAATTGTCATGATGGTATTTAAAGAAACAGGATACCAACAAATGCTCATTGATGAAAAAGATGATGTTGCAAACGAAAGAATGGAAAACATTAAAGAGTTAAGTTCAGTCTTTTACCAAGCAGACTTTGTATACAACGGAAGTATCATCGAAAAAACCATTCAACTACTAGATCAAATAGCTTTATACACAGATTTAGATAAAAAAGATAACGATGGAGACGTCATCAAACTATCTACCTACCATCAAGTTAAGGGACTAGAATTTAAAGTTGTCTTCATGGTTGCTATGGAAGACGGTATTTTTCCAAGTTCACATTCAAGTTACAGTCAAGAAGAACTAGAAGAAGAAAGAAGAATTGCTTACGTAGGCGTCACTAGAGCAAAAGAAAAACTATATTTAAGCTATGCTTATCAAAGAGTTTTATACGGCCAATTCTTAGAACAAACACCTTCTAGATTCATCAAAGAAATGGGATTACTAGAAACCAAAAAAGAACCAAGCATAACTCAAAAAGCGTATCAAGAAACCAACACCCAACTGAAACCAGGCGATAAAATCAGTCATACTGTTTTTGGTGATGGTGTTGTCATTACAGTGGATGGAGATATTGCGACCATTGCTTTCCCAATGCCACACGGATTAAAAAAACTCATCCAGACACACCCATCTATTAAAAAAATATAAAAGAAGTGAAAACTTCTTTTTTTTATAGACAAAATGTCTAATATAAAATAGGTGAATAAAATGAGGTTAAATGAGCAACAACTAAAAGCTGTCCAATCAGAAGGAAAAAACATTTTCCTTCTAGCAGGTGCAGGAACAGGAAAAACAACTGTCATCATCAAAAGAGTTCAACATCTTATCGAAAAAAACATCCACCCTAATCAAATACTGGTTTTAAGCTTTACAGCAGAAAGTGCAAAAGAATTAACCAAAAGAATCAATAACGACCATATTCAATCACAAACCTTTCACAGCTATTGTCTAAGCTGTTTACCTAAAAAAGAAATCATTACAAATCCAGTTGGATACACACAAAAAGAAAAACTAGATATTTCTAAATATAAAAACAGCCTTTTTAAAAGTAAAAAACCATCTAGATTCAATCAGTACCAACAATACTTAAAAAAAGAAAATAAAATAGATTTTGATGATATTTTATGGTTATTTTTAAAACAAAAAACAACCAAAACATATTCATATATCTTTATAGATGAATTTCAAGACACCAACTTACTCCAATATGCCGTATTAAAAAAAATGACCACCTATAAAACCTCTATATTTGCTGTTGGCGATCCAGATCAAAGCATCTATGCATTTAGGGGTTCAGAACTCACAGTCATCAATCGCTTCATCAAAGAATATCAAGCCAAAATCTTTAAACTAACGCTTAATTACCGTTCGACACCTCAAATTATAAACATAGCCAACACCCTCATTAAAAACAATAAAAAACGAATTGAAAAACAACTCCTACCAACCATCAAAACAACCGGAGATTTTCAAATCATTACAACACTCAACCCCAACATTAAAATCATAGAAATCATCAAAAAAAATCAACACACTACCATCTTATATAGAAACTATTTAGACATCATTTCACTTAAAAAAATGCTAAAAGAAACCTACTTCACCAATTATCAATTACTCACCATCCATGGATCAAAAGGTTTAGAATTTGACACTGTCATTGTCATAGGCATTGATCAAATGATAAAAACAGAATCAAAAAATACATTGGAAGAAGAAAGAAGACTTTTATTTGTAGCCATCACAAGAGCTAAAAAAAATCTTTATCTCATTTCTGACCATGACAATTTATTCATCAAAGAAATAAGAGATACTAAAATAAGGCTTAAAACCATCAAGTAAACTTGCTAAATATGTTATAATAACTTTAGGTGATAACTATGGAAATACAAGCAAAAATAAAAGCATTAATTGATAAAATCAATCAAGCAAACTATGAATATTATACTTTAGACCAACCCAGAATTAGCGATCAACAATATGATGCATACATCAATGAACTCATTGAATTAGAGGCGTTATATCCACAATATAAAACCAAAGATTCCCCAACCCAAAAAATTGGAGGAACCATTTTAGAAGGCTTTGAAAAAGTAGAACATCAAACACCAATGATGTCTTTAAGCAATGCTTTTAACAAAGAAGAACTATCCAAATACTATGACAGAATTCAAAAAGAAGTTCCTAGTTTCACACTAACAACCGAACTAAAAATAGACGGATTAGCGGCAACCTTAATTTATGAAAAAGGTTATTTAGTTAAAGCAGCAACCAGAGGAAACGGAGTAGTTGGAGAAGATATAACCCACAACGTTAAAACCATCAAAACCATTCCTTTAAAACTAAAAGAACCATTAGACATTGAAGTTAGAGGCGAAATATTCATGCCTCATCAAACATTTGATAAAATCAATGAAGAACGAAAAAAGAATCAAGAAGCACTATTTGCCAATCCAAGAAATGCAGCAGCAGGAACCATTAGACAACTAGACTCAAAAGTAGCAGCTAAAAGAAACTTAGACATGTTTTTATATACCATTGTGTCAGCTGAGAAAATCGTTAAAACACAATATGAGACTTTACAATATTTAGAAAAACTAGGATTTAAAGTCAACCCTGCATATCATCTTATAACCTCAAAAGAGCAGTTAATGAAACAAATTGATGATTATGATCAACAAAGAAAAAAACTACCATATGACACAGATGGAGTTGTTATAAAGGTTAATGAACTTAACTTATATGAGGATATAGGATATACAGCTAAAGCGCCTAAATGGGCCATTGCCTATAAATTTGAAGCCGAAAAAGTTGAAACTAAAATCAATGACATCGTCTTTCAAGTTGGTAGAACAGGAGTCATCACTCCGGTTGCTGAACTAGAACCTGTCATGATTTCAGGAAGTTTAGTCTCTAGAGCAACCCTCCATAATTATGAATATATCAAAGAAAAAGATATTCGTGTCAACGACTATGTTTTAGTTTATAAAGCAGGTGAAATCATTCCTAAAGTGATAGAAGTCATCCTAGATAAAAGAACCGCCCAACAACCTTTTGAAATGATTGAAAACTGTCCTGTTTGTGGCATGCCCTTAGAAAAAAAAGATGGGGAAGCAGATCATTATTGCATCAACCTTGCTTGTCCAGGGAAAAAACTTAATAAATTCATCCACTTTGCGTCTAAGGATGCAATGGATATTGAAAACCTAGGAGAAAAAGTATTAGAGACATTTTATGATTTAGGTTATATCAACAAGTTATCAGATATCTATACACTAAAGACACATAAAGAAGACTTAATGAAAATACCAGGCTTTGGACAAAAAAGTGTTGAGAAATTATTAGACGCTATTGAAAAAAGCAAAAATCAAAGTTTTGATCGCTTAATCTATGGACTAGGGATAAAACATGTTGGCTCTAAAATTGCTAAATTACTAACAGACCATCATCTTAAAATAGAAGATTACTATCACTTAACACCAGAAGAACTCACACTTATTCCTGAAATTGGTCATCAAATAGCCAACAGTGTCATTGAATACTTTAAAAATCCAGAAAATATAGAAGAGATTGAACAACTAAAAAAAGCTGGTTTAACTATGGAAAAAGAAAAAACAGTCATCGCAAACAATAAGTTAAACAATTTAACATTTGTCATCACAGGAACTTTAGAAAAATATGGAAGAAAAGAAGCTCAAGAACTCATTGAAAGCTTCGGTGGAAAAGTTACAGGATCAGTATCAAAGAAAACAGACTACGTACTATTTGGAAAAGAAGCAGGGTCAAAAAAAGATAAAGCAGAAACGCTCGGAGTAAAACTCATGAGCGAAGCAGAATTTGAGGCGTTAATTAATGAATAAACATACATCAAATGACTGGATCATTGTTAGAGGAGCCAGAGAGAATAACTTAAAAAATATTGATATTGATATACCTAAAAACAAATTAGTCGTTATGACAGGACTATCTGGTTCCGGAAAAACTTCTTTAGCTTTTGATACACTATATCAAGAAGGCCAAAGAAGATATATGGAATCATTAAGTGCCTATGCCAGACAGTTTTTAGGAAACTTTGAAAAACCAGATGTGGATACCATTGATGGTTTAAGCCCATCTATTAGTATTGATCAAAGAACCACATCAAACAACCCAAGATCAACGGTAGGGACAATTACCGAAGTTTATGATTACCTAAGACTTATCTATGCTAGAATAGGCGTCCCTTATTGTCCAGGATCAGACATTCCTTTAACTAAACAAACCATAGAAGAAATGACTGAAAAAATAATGTCTTTAAACCCTGGAGATAAAGTGGTTATTACAGCACCAATCATACAACGAAAAAAAGGAACACACAAAAAAGTTTTAGAACAACTTTTAAAAGATGGCTTTACCAGAGTATCTTTAAACAAAGAAATTTATCTTATTGAAGAAGCGCCGGAGTTAGATAAAAATAAAAATCATGATATTTCTATAGTCATCGATCGATTAGTCGTTAAAGAAGACATTAGAAGTAGAGTTTATGCAGCTTTAGAGTTAGCTGTTTCAAAAGCAGACGGTAGAGCAGAAGCAATCATCAATCAAAAAGAAACTTTATCATTTAGTCAAAACTATAGTTGCCCAGACAGTGACTTTACCATTCCCAAATTAGAGCCACGTCTTTTCTCATTTAACATCCCAATTGGAGCATGTCCATATTGTAACGGGCTAGGAGTTAAACTAGAAATAGATAAAGACCTACTTTTAGATATGGATAAAAGTATTAACAATGGCGGCATCTTACCTTATAAAAACAACGATGAAGAAAATCTAGCGTCTCAAGAACTAGAAACGGTTTGCGCCTACTATCATATCGACATGAACGTCCCATTAAAGGATTTACCAGAAGAACACTTAAATATTGTTTTATATGGTAGTAACGAAAAAATACATTTCAAACTACTATCATCCTCAGGTAGAGTTCATGAAAAGAAAGTAGTTTTTGAAGGAATCATCAATAACTTTAATCGTCGTTATATTGAAACCAATAGTGCTTGGATTAGAGAGTGGATTGAAGGGTTTATGGTCGAATCAACATGCCCTGTTTGTCATGGGGCAAGACTAAATGAAGGGGCTCTTTCAGTTAAAATTAATAAGAAAAATATTTTTGAGGTTACTTCTATGTCCGTTTCAGAAATTTTAGATTTTGTAACAAACTTAGAACTAACCAAAGAACAAATGCAAATATCAAAACTAGCCATCGAAGAAATCATTCACAGACTAACTTTTTTAAAAGACGTAGGGTTAGAATACTTAACCTTATCTAGAAACGGTGGCACACTATCTGGAGGAGAAGCACAAAGAATCAGATTGGCCACTCAAATAGGATCTAAACTATCAGGCGTTCTTTATGTTTTAGATGAACCATCCATTGGATTACATCAAAAAGATAATGATAGACTCATAGAAACGCTTAAAAAAATGAGAGATTTAGGCAACACGCTAGTCATTGTTGAACACGATCATGACACCATGCTAGCTGCTGATTTTCTAGTAGATATAGGCCCGGGAGCCGGAGAATTAGGTGGAAACATTGTTGCATTAGGAACACCTGAGGAAGTCATGGCAAACGAAGAAAGCCTAACTGGACAATATTTATCACATAAAAAACAAGTACCAATACCAAAACACAGAAGACAAGGAAACGGAAAAGACATTTTAGTAGTAGGAGCAACAGAAAACAACTTAAAAAACATTACAGTCTCTTTTCCTTTAAATAAATTGACCGTTGTTACAGGTGTTTCAGGATCAGGGAAATCAACTTTAGTCAACGAAATACTCCTTAAAGGACTTCAACAAAAATACTATAAAAACAAAGAAAAACCAGGCGCTCATAAATTCATTCAAGATTATGGACTGATCGATAAAATTGTTGAGATTTCACAATCACCGATTGGAAGAACACCAAGAAGTAATCCAGCTACATATACTGGAGTATTTGATGATATTAGAGACTTATATGCTCAAACCAATGAAGCTAAAATGCGTGGTTATGTAAAGGGAAGATTTTCATTTAACGTTAAAGGTGGAAGATGTGAAGCTTGTCGTGGAGATGGCATAAAGAAAATTTCAATGCATTTTTTACCTGATGTATACGTTCCTTGTGAGGTTTGTTCAGGAAAAAGGTATAATCAAGAGACGCTACAAGTGAAATACAGAGGCAAAGACATCGCAGACGTCTTAGAAATGACAGTAGACGAAGCCGTTGATTTTTTTGAAAATCATCCTAAAATTCATCAAAAATTAGCAACCATCAAAAGTGTTGGACTAGGCTATATTAAACTAGGCCAATCCGCAACCACATTATCCGGAGGAGAAGCACAAAGAGTAAAACTCGCTAGTGAGTTATACAAAAAAATAACACCATCGACATTGTATATCCTAGATGAACCAACGACAGGACTTCATACCGATGATGTGAATAGATTAATTAAAGTACTACATACTATTGTGGATGAGGGGGCATCTATGGTAGTTATCGAACATAACTTAGATGTGATTAAAAATGCAGATTACATCATTGATTTAGGACCAGACGGAGGCTATGGTGGTGGGCAAATTGTTGCCACAGGAACACCAGAAGAAGTCAGCCAAGTCAAAGAAAGTTATACAGGTAAATATTTAAAAAGCATTTTATAAAAGAAGGGGGTCCTTTTATGAAAGATGATAAAAATAATAAAGATGAAGACCAAATAACAGAAGAAGACATTAAAAAACTCATCGAAGACTTACAAAAAAACAAGAAAACACAAAAATTAATTACACAATCCTTTTTTAATCATCCCAACATGACCATCAGTTTCTTACTGAGCTATGTCGCTAATTTACTTGTTTTTGCTTCTGTCTCTGGCATTTTAAATCAAATAACACAAACCATTCAAATAGAATGGGGATCATATTTCATAGGAGTGACCTTATTTAGCTTAATGGAATTTGTGATAAAAATTATTTTACTAAAATTTTCATTAAGATTGGTCTTATTTAGTTTTGGCATTGTGTTCTTACTCACTAGAAGCATCACACTATATCTCGTTAGTATCATTGTGCCAAACTTTAACTTCATCAGTGTCTCTGGCTTATTAATATTTGCCATTTGTTTTACAGTCATAAAAAGTATTTTAAAAGCATATGCAAAAAAATATCACATAGTAGATTATTTAAGAAGGGGTAAATAAGATGAAAAGCTCAATTATAATCAAAAAAATAGCAAAAGACTTAGAGTTAGAAGTCCTTGCAGGAGAAACCGGATTAAACAGAACCGTTTCAGCAGAAATGCTTAACAGACCCGGTGTAGAACTTGCTGGTTTTTATGATTTCTATGATCAAGAAAGAATTTTACTCATAGGAAGCAAAGAAGCATCATTTCTAAAGCTATTTTCTCCACACATTCAAAAAGAACGCGTCAATAGAATCGTTCAAGAACAACCACCAGCAATTGTATTTTCACACAACGTAGAAGTCCCACAAGATTTTATCGATGCAGGTAACCTTTATGAAGTGCCTATTTTAAAAAGCAACCTAAGAACAACCCCTTTAAACAGTAAACTATATAGTTATCTACACAGTGGTCTTGCGCCACGCATGAGTATTCATGGAGTATTAGTAGATATACATGGACTAGGAACTTTAATTATTGGTCGTTCTGGGATTGGTAAAAGTGAAACAGCACTTGAACTCATAAAAAGAGGACACATTTTAATTAGTGATGATAGAGTGGATGTCTTTGAAACATCCCCAGGAGTCCTTATCGGAAATGCTCCTAAAATCTTAGAAAGATATATTGAAATCAGAGGAATTGGGATTGTTGACATTGTATCAATGTTTGGTGCAGGCTCTTACCGAGAAAACAAAAAAATTAGATTAGTTGTAGAATTAGAACATTGGAAAAAAGATAAAGTATACGACAGATTAGGAATTGAAACAGAAACAGTTAAATACTTTAACACTGAAATCCCAAAAGTTGTTATCCCTATTTTACCGGGAAGAAACGTAGCCACATTAGTAGAAAGTGCTGCGATGAACCAAAAACTCAAATATTTAGGACACAATGCAGCCCTAGATTTAACCGAAGCAGTTGCTAAAGCAGCAATGGGGCAAGGAGAAGAAGACGATGATGAATAAAATAAAAAGATTTTATGAAAAAAAACCAGGCGTAGTCATCCTGCTTAGTTTTATCCTCATCTTCACTATTCTATTAGTATGGGCAACCGCTGGACAAAAAGCACCATATAACCCCAATATTTTAGAATTAGGAAGTTTAACCATTGCCTGGTATGCAGTTTTTATCCTCACAGGGATAGGTTTTGCAGCAGTTTTAGGATTACAAGAATTTAAAAAAGCAGGCATCTCAAAAGATCTTCTTTTTGATGGCCTACTTTACTCTGTTCCTATCGCCATATTAGGTGCCAGACTATGGTTTGTTATCTTTAACCCAGGAACCAACTTCTTTGCATTCCTAGATGGCGGATTAGCCATCCATGGAGCGATTATCGCAACCTTTGTTTTCCTTATATTTTTCACTAAATGGAAAAAAATATCTTACTGGTTTGTTTTAGATGTCGTAGCACCAGGCTTTTTAATCGGACAAACGCTTGGCCGATGGGGCAACTTTATGAACCAAGAATTATATGGAAAAGCAGTTAACAGCTTAAACTGGTTACCACCATTTATTAGAGAACAAATGTTTATCAACGGCTCTTATAGACAACCAACCTTTCTTTATGAAAGTCTATGGAATCTTATGGGTCTAGCAATCATCATCATTTTAAGAAAAAAGAAAGCCTTTAAATTAGGAGATATTTTATCCTTTTACTTAGTATGGTACGGAGCAGGAAGAATTGTTACAGAATCTTTACGACTACAATCAGGAGTGAGTGAGCCCTTAATGTTTCTAGGAATGTCTGTATCAATATTAACTTCAGTTGCTTTAATTTTAACTGGTATAGGATTGGCAATAGGCAGAAGAATTGCTAATAAAAATTTACCATATTATGCCGATTTTGGAAAAAAAGCAGTCATCTTTGATGTTGATGGAACGCTTCTTGATACTGAAAAAATCATCATTGAATCATTTGAACACGCATTTAAAAAAGAATTACCAGATATCAAACTTACCCAAGAAGAAAAAATTAGTTTCATTGGACCAACCTTGAAACAAACCTTTGAAAAATATACAAAAGATCAAACCAAAATAGAAAAACTCATCCAAACATATAGAGCATATAATAAAGAACTTCACGATCAAGGCGTTAAAGCCTTTGAACATGCAGAAACAACCTTAATTACCTTGAAAAAACAAGGGATCAAACTAGCTATCGTTAGTTCAAAAATTAAGAAAATGGTTGAAGAAGGATTAAAACAAAACAATCTTTTACAATACTTTGATGTGTTAGTTTGCGCAGATGATGTTACCAACCACAAGCCGCATCCAGAACCATTATTAAAAGCCATGACACAACTAAACACCGCCACTGAAGCAACCATTTATATCGGAGATCATCCATATGATATCGTTGCAGCAAAAAGAGCAGGGATGAAATCATGTTTAGTCGAATATAGTGCACATTTAAATACTGCATTAAAAGAAAACCCAGATTATGTAATAGAGAGTCTAGACCAAGTAGTCTATTTAATCTAAGAAAGAAGAAAAAGATGTACGATATTTTAATTATTGGCGCAGGACCTGCAGGTATGACAGCAGGCATTTATGCCAAACGCGCAAATTTAAAAGTAGCTATCATAGAAAAAATGGCTCCCGGTGGACAATTAATCAACACATCTGAAATAGAAAACTATCCTGGGTATACCAAAATGAGTGGAACAGAACTAGCCTTAAAAATGTTTGAACACACCAGAGAAATTGGTGTTGAAACTATTTTTGATGAAGTTACCCAAATCATTGACTTAGGAAAAACAAAAAAAGTCATCACAGAAAGCCAAACATTAGAAACTAAAACCATTCTTATAGCAACCGGAACCAATCCAAGAATGCTAAACGTAACAAACGAAGATAAATTTGCTAGTAACGGCATCAGTTGGTGTGCTATTTGTGACGGACCCTTATATAAAGACAAAAAAGTAGCAGTCATCGGTGGCGGAAATAGTGCAGTTGAAGAAGCCTCATACTTATCTACTTTAGCAAAAGAAGTCACAATCATTCAAAACCTAGAACACCTAACAGCAGATAAAAAGGCTCAAGACATCTTAAAAAAAGCTAAAAATGTCAACTATCTTTTTAACGCAGAAGTCATAGAATTTGGTGGAGAAGACAAATTAGAAAGCATCTTAGTCAAAACCTTAAATCAACTAATAGAACTTAAAGTTGATGGTGTTTTTGAATACATCGGGCTAATACCTGTCACCAAGATGTTTGAAAATTTAAACATTACAAACCAACAAGGATACATCCTTACAAACGAAAAAATGGAAACCAATCAGCCAGGCATCTACGCTGCAGGGGATGTAAATCAAAAACAAATTAGACAAGTTGTCACCGCAACCTCAGATGGAGCTATTGCGGTTCAAAATATCATTAAGTATTTAGAAACGTGGGATTAACATGTCATTTGCAAAAATGGTAAAAGAAGAATTATCAACTTTAAATCGACCGCAAGATGAGCAACTAGCCGAGCTAGCTGCTTTTATGCATTTAAACGTTGAACTAGAAATCAAAAATCAAAAAAGAACATTATGGTTTAAAACAACTAACGCGACAGTGGCTAGACGTTTTTTAACTTTGGCTAAAAGCCTTTATCACATAGAATCAACCTTAATGACAGCCCAAGAACATAATTTTCAAACCAAAAACACCATTTTTGTAGGCATTCAAGAAAAAGTAGACCTCATCTTATCAGAACACGACATCATGAGTGATCATGGCAGTGTAGAGTTACTGACAAGGTCACTTGAAACTAAAACCGCTTATTTAAGGGGTTGTTTCCTTATTTCGGGTTCTGTGAATGACCCTAAAACCGCTGAATATCATTTGGAAATATATAGCGATAACCCACAAAAAATCATTTTCATCCAACGTTTGATCAATGAATTTAATTTAAATGCCAAAATCATTCAAAGAAGAAAAGGATACATCGTATACCTAAAAGAAGCCGAAGCAATCGCTGATTTTCTAAGATACATCGGAGCATTAGAAACTGTATTTCTATATGATGATATTAGAATCAAAAGAGACTTTAATAACTCAATTAATCGCGTGATGAACTGTGAAATTGCTAACGAAAAAAAAGTCATTCAAGCATCACAAGATCAAATCAATGATATAGACCTCATCGAAAAAAGTATTAAACTAGAAAACCTCGGTGAAAAAATCAATCAAATCATATTCTTAAGAAAAGAATATCCAGAGCTAAGTCTACAAGAATTAACTGAAAAATATGAAGAACATTTTGAAGAAACCATCTCCAAATCAGGCATCAATCACCGACTAAAAAGAATCAAAGAAATAGCAGATCAAATTAGAGGAGGAGAATATCATGATAAATAGCGATATAGGCATCGATTTAGTAGAAATCAAAAGATTAGAAACCATCGGCATAGACAAGTTAGCACAAAGAATACTATCTGAAACAGAAGCGCTAGAATATCAAAAAATCAACCATCCAAATCGAAAAAAAAGCTATCTAGCAGGAAGATTTGCGGCAAAAGAAGCAATTTTTAAAGCCTTTAAAAAAGGCGATTTAACAAACAACTATAAAGACTTCTCTATCTTAAACGACATATCTGGTGCACCTTATGTGTTATCAGATAAATATAAAGAGATAGAAATCAAAATATCAATAACTCACACAGAGGCATATGCAGCAGCGTTTGTTATACTAATTCATAAGGATTAACTTGTAATTTAAAGGTATTTTCGTTATAATATGGTGGTGTGAAGAATAGGAAGTGGAAAAATGGCAAGAGTCAATAAACCTAAAAACAATAATAAAAAAAGAACAAACAAACCAATAAATAAAGAAACAAAGAAAGCAAACGTCATCGTTCAAGAGGAAAGTCCTAAAGGAGAAGCTTTCTTTAAAGTCGTTTTATGGCTAATGTTAGCAGCATTTTTAGCAGCAGCAACATGGTTAACCGTACAAACAATTATCAACAACAAACCAAAAGATGATTTCGCATCAGAAATGTATATCACCAACAGTGATTTAAATACCATCGCAACAGAAGAAGCGTATAAAAGCTCAGATAATTTAAGTAAAAACCTAAAAAAAGCATTCACTAAAAAATTAGACGTATACATATATTTTTATGACAGCACACTAACTGAAGGAACCAAATATCAAGACGAAAGCAAAAAAGTCATTAAAGAAATGTGGAAAAATGTCAAAGTGGAAGAAGATAAAGTTGGAGACAAAGAATTTAACTTCTATTACTTTGAAGGATTTGCCATATTCTTCTTAGACATATCAACGGTTGAAGAAATTGATTTATCAGGATTTGAAGAAGCAAACACTAGTAATGCTACTCCATATTTAGGAGAAATCATATTTAAAGAAGAATCAGCAAAACTTCATAAAGGTAAAGCTGTAAAACCATTACTAGACAAATTATTAGAAACAGTTAAAAAATAAAAAGGGTTGATACCCTTTTTTAAATATAGAGGTGTATAAAATGAATGAACAAATATTAAAAGAAATTTCAAAAAATTTAAACATTTCAATCAAGCAAATACAAACAGTTCTTACTCTTCTAGAAGAAGGCAATACCATCCCGTTTATTGCACGATATAGAAAAGAAGCAACCAACGGACTAGATGAAGAACAAATCAACACCATTTATAAACAATGGGAGTATGAAAACAATCTTTTCAATAGAAAAGAAGATGTCATCAGATTAATTGATGAAAAAGGCATGCTAACAGAAGAACTAAAAAAAGAAATTCTTATGGCAACCAAATTAGTTGAAGTAGAAGATTTATATAGACCATATAAAGAAAAAAGAAAAACCAAAGCAACCGAAGCTATCGCAAAAGGATTAGAACCTTTTGCGCAATGGATGCTTACTTTCCCACAAGAAAATGTGGAAAAAGAAGCCGAAAAATATTTAAATGAACAAGTAACTCAAATCAGCGAAGCCATTGAAGGGGCCGGTTTTATCATCTCAGAGATGATCAGTGATCATGCAGAATATAGAAAGCACCTAAGAAACTACTTATTCAATCAAGGAAACGTGGTAACCAAAGTACGTAAGAACATAGAAGATGAAAAGAAAGTCTATGAAATGTACTATGATTATCAAGAACCCATTAAAACCATTAAACCACATAGAACACTAGCTATTAATAGAGCAGAAAAAGAAAAAATTATTACAGTTAAATTAGATGTAGAAATGGCACAAATGAACCAATACTTAGAAAAACAAGTCATCACCAAACCATCTTCAGTAACAGAAATCTTAAAAAATGCAATTGATGATGCTTTAAAAAGACTTATCTTCCCGAGTTTAGAAAGAGAAATCAGATCAGAACTCACTGAAGTGGCAGATGATCAAGCCATTGAAGTTTTCTCAGAAAACTTACAAAAACTACTCTTACAGCCACCGCTAAAAGGAAAAATGATCTTAGGGATAGACCCAGCCTTTAGAACAGGTTGTAAATACTCTGTTGTAGACCAAACAGGTAGCGTCCTAAACAAAGGAGTCATTTATCCACACGAAAAAGCCAAAGGCCAAAAAGTAGATCAAAAAGACTTAATTGAGTCAGAAAAAACAATCGTCTCAACAGTTAATAAGTATAAAATAGAACTGATTGCGATAGGAAACGGAACAGCATCAAGAGAAACAGAAAAATTTGTTGCAGACTTAATTAAGAAATTTAATTTACCTGTAAAATATGTTATCGTCAACGAAGCGGGGGCATCCGTATATTCAGCCTCGGAATTAGCAAGAGAAGAATTCCCAGATTTTTCAGTAGAAGAAAGAAGTGCGGCATCCATTGCAAGACGATTACAAGATCCTTTATCAGAACTAGTAAAAATAGACCCTAAATCCATCGGGGTAGGACAATACCAACACGACGTATCACCTAAAAAATTAAACGAATCACTAAACTTTGTTGTAACTCAAGCAGTTAACCAAGTCGGTGTTAACGTCAACACAGCATCTAAGGCCTTATTAATGTATGTTTCAGGACTAAATAAAACAGCTGCTGAAAACATTGTTAATTACAGAAATGAAATTGGACAATACCAAGATAGAAAGCAATTATTAAAAGTTCCTAGATTAGGAGCTAAAACATATGAACAAGCCATCGGATTTTTAAGAATTCCTGAAGGAAAAGAAGAATTAGACGTTACAGCCATTCACCCAGAAAGCTATAAAGTAGCACGTGAAATTATGAAACTCTATCAAATCGATGGATCGATGTTTGGTAAAGAAGAAGTTAAACAAATTGTTAAAAACATTAATAGACAAGAATTAGGGAAAACTTTAAATGTCGATAAATATACATTAGACGATATTTTAGATGCCTTCATGGCACCTCTAAGAGACCCAAGAGATCAGTTTTCTCAGCCGATTTTAAAAAGCGACATTTTACAACTAGAAGACTTAAGCATCGGCATGGAACTTGAAGGAACCGTAAGAAACGTTACTGATTTTGGTGCATTTATCGATATTGGATTAAAGAATGATGGACTATTACATATTTCAAAAATATCAAAATCATACATTAAACATCCAAAAGATGTCTTAAGTGTCGGAGATATTGTAAAAGTGTATGTTCTAGATGTTGACTTAAACAAAGGAAAAGTAGCACTCACAATGATTAAAAACTAATAATAAGCACTTCTTTTTAAGGAAGTGCTTTATTTTTTTAAATAAATAGTATATAATGTCTTTGGCTGTTTAGAAAAAGCTTAAAAATGATTGACTTTACAGATGAAATACGATATTCTATAAGGGCGCAGCAATTTGGAGTAGTACTCAAGTGGCTGAAGAGGCGCCCCTGCTAAGGGCGTAGGCCGGGAAACCGGTGCGAGGGTTCGAATCCCTCCTGCTCCGCCACTATATATGGCCCGTTGGAGAAACGGTTAACTCACATGCCTTTCACGCATGCACTCACGGGTTCGAATCCCGTACGGGTCACCAACTATCAAACATAAGATCTATTTTATAGATCTTTTTTTTTATAAAGAAGAAAAAAAGAATCTTAAAAGAGCGTTATTATAGTAAAAT
>CALGYU010000059.1 GCA_937934685.1 uncultured Acholeplasma sp.
ACCAAAGATCTTTAATTTCCACTTCAGGTGCTGTAACATTTTCTACTTCGCCTGTTTTTTCAAAAGTTGCATCTTTTAATTGATAGTTTGTCTCAAAGTTTACAATAAATGTTCCATATAGCACACCCTTGTCTCCAACCTTCACTGAAGGCGCTGTACTTGTAAATACAAATAGTGCTGTTGTTCCATCAAATACTGTATATCCATTGTATGCTAATCCAACTACTGTTACTTCACTTGAAATCGTAACAGCTGAATTTAAATCTGCACTACCTGATCTTAATTGTGCAATAGTATAGCCTCCAGTAATAACTGGTTTTTTAAGTACTACAATTGTAAATTCTTTGTCTTTAGTGATTTCTTTATATGTTACTTTTGCTGTTAACTTAACAGTAACATCCGCTTGGTCTGATTCTGGTCTACTAATCACTACTCTTGCTGTTCCTTCTGTGCCTTCTTGAATTGCAGCAGTTGCTGGTTTATCAGACGTCCATTTTGCGGTCACTCCGCCTCTTAAAGTTGTTGAAACATCAAAACTATTAGTAACTTTGTCTAAATCACTTCCTGGAACAATCCCTAATGCTTGATAAGCTTGATCAAATACTTTTTGATCTGGATTTTCTTGAGGTTTTTTATCACAAGCCACTATCATTAACGCAAAGGTGAGTACCATGAATATAGATAATATCTTTTTCTTCATATGTTTTTTATCCTTTCTTTTTTATCTTATCGTTTCTTGATAAGCATCTTTAAATGCATCATTAATGGATTTTTGTCCACTAAATACTACATATAGTAAGTTTCCAACTTGATCTCTTGCTTTTGAAGATCTGTCAAACGCAGGTGATGTATAGTAGTAATCAACCTGTTGTCTACTTACTTCAAAAACATCTATGAATATTTTATCTTTTGTGGTTGGATTTTCTTTGTTCACATAATTTTTATATGTGTCTGTATCATATGATGAGTTTCTTACTGGGGAGTATCCTGTAGAAACTGACCATCTTGCTGATTGTTCAGGTGCTGTAATGTATTTTAAGAATAGCCATGCTGCAATATTTTCTTGTACATTGTCTTTTAAGAACATGTTAATATTTGGTCCTTGTTGAATGACTTTTTGATTTTCTAAGTCAAATTGTGGAATTGGTGCTACACCAACTTCAAATGCATTTCCTGCTGGAATGTTGTAGTTTGTTCCACCAGTTGAACCAATAGTCATATATAATTTTTGTTCAGTAAATTTAGTTGATGTATATGCTCCTGCTAATAACGCCTTAGTCGTGAATAGTTTATCTTGTACCATTGCATTAAAGTATTCAACCATTGATTTAGCTTCATCGTTATTAAATAGAATTTCCCCTTCTAAACTTTCTTCATTAATTGAAGTATATGGAATTTTCTTTTGCTCTGCTGCTGTAATAAATAGGTTTGATTCAGAATCATATCCAAACGGAATAACTTCTTTTTTCTGATCATCTGTTAATGTTGTGTCTGCGTCAATAATTGTTCTAATTCTTTCTGAAACACTTCTTACCTCATCCCAAGTTTTTGGAACTGTTAAATTGTGTTTAGCGAAGAATGTTTTATTATAGAACATAGCTTCTGTAGATTTTGAATATGGTAAGTTTAAGACAGTTCCTGCGTTGTCATAAACAGTTCCTTCATCCCAAAATGCTGTAATATAATCATTGATTTCTGCTTGTGTAAATGCAATTTCTGGGTTTTTATTATTGATTAAATTATTTAATGGTAGGACTCTTCCTGAGTTAATATATCCAGCAACGTGGTCACTATAACCAGTAACCATCGTTGGTTCATTTCCTGCAGGTAACGCTGTGTTTACTGCGTTTCTAATTTCATCATAACCACCCTTTTGTTCGTGTACAATTTCAATATGTGGATAAAGTACTTTAAACTCTGCGATGAATTCATCTAATAGGTTTTGGTTTTCTTTACCATATGTGTGCCAAAAGATAACTCTTACTTTTTGACTTGTGTCAATCTCTAAATCATCTGAGATGACATTCCAATCTAATACTACTGCACTTACTCTTCTACATGCTGCCAGTGAGAATGTTACAACTACTAAAAGCAGTAAAGAAAATATTTTCTTCATTTTCATTTTCGTCTCTCCTTTATATTATCCCTTAATTCCGCTTCTTGATACGCCGCTCATAATGTATTTTCTAAAGAAAATAAAGAGTAACAAGAGTGGTAAGGTTACAATAACTGTTGCTGCCATTTGCAAGTGTTGTTGGGTCATACCCGTTCCTGCATCTGTAAAGGCATCTCTTAAACCGTTAGTAATTAATTTTTCGTTTCCTCCTGCAACTAAGTTAGGCCATACATATGAATTCCATGCCCCCATTAGTTTTAAGATAACGATTGTGATAATACTTGATTTTGCCATTGGAACCATAACTTTCCATAAATATTTCCAGTCACTTGTTCCATCAACTTTTGCTGCATAATATAATTCGTTTGGTATTTGCTTAAATGTGTTTCTTAATAAATATACGTGGAATATACTAACTAGAAATGGAATGACCATGGCGTAGTATGGACCAAAGGCGACTTTAGAGCCGCTTCCTGTATTAACCCACCCAAAATTGGACACTGTAATATAGTTGGTTAAAACCATCATTTCACCAGGAATCATCATCGTAGCTAGTAAGATCATGAAGATAACTTCTCTACCTTTAAAGTTTAATCTGGATAACGCAAAAGCTAATGCGATAGACAAGAATGTTCCTATAAAAGTTGATGCTCCGGACACAATTAATGTGTTTAAGATATATCTTCCTAAATCCACTTCTTTAAATACATCTACATAATTACTCCATCTTAATGATTCAGGGAATAAAGTTGGTGTAGATCTCATAATTTCTTCTAATGACTTTAATGATGTTGCTAACATCCAATAAAATGGAATAATCATCAATAAGGCCATAACTCCAAGGAACGTATAAACCCCTGCTTTACTTGCTGCTTTAGCAATTTTTTGAGAGGTTAATTGTTCTTCAATTGTTTTAGTCTTTTTAACTTGTTCTTTCAATTTAAATTACCTCCCATGATTAATAATGAACTCGTTTTTTACCTAAATAATAGTTAATTCCGGTAAATACCATTATTATCGCAAATAATATAACTGCTGCCGCTGCTCCAAGTGAGTATGAGTCTCTTGTTGTTTCAGCTAATTGATGATAAACATATCCAACGACCGTTTGAATTTGCCAGGTTGTTTCCCAGTTACCTCCAAAGACCCCAACAACAGAATCATATGTTTTAAATGCACCAATAAATGATGTAATTAAAATATAAGAGATGATTGGTGATAATAAAGGAACGGTGATTTTTCTAAATACTCTTCCTTTTGGTGTTGAATCTATTTTTGCTGCATCATAATATTGTTTACTAATGTTTTGAAGGCCACCAATAAAGACTAATATCTTAAAGGCTAGTCCATTCCATATGGTATAAAATTGGAGAACAAACATTCTACTACCGTAAGATGCTGTCATACCATTCCATGTATTGTTAACCCAGTTCCTTGGGGATAGACCAATCCAACTAAGCATCTCATTGATAAGTCCGTTTTGCACGTTAAACATAACTGCAAATACCATCCCAATAGCAATCGTATTGGTTACATATGGCATAAAGAATATGGTTTGAAATACTTTTTGTAGTGGTTTAATAGAGTTTAACCCGACTGCGATAAATAAAGCTAACATTGTGGACACCGGTACAGATACAAACACTAAAATTAATGTGTTTTTTAATGTGGTTTGAAACTGATTATGCGAAAGCACTTTTCTATAACTTTCAAACGTTAAATTAAACGAGAAAGCATCTTGCCACTTGTTGTATCCGTTGTCAAATGAAATTAGAATGGTTTTAAATAGCGGATAGAATGTAAATAATCCTAGTAACGCTAATGGAATAATCATATATAACCATGCGTGATAATCTTTTTTACGTTCTAGCATTTTTAAAACACCCTCTCTCCAGTCTCCTTGTCAAATACATAACATTTTTCGCGTTTAATATTGAATTTAACTTCTTTTGGATTTAGATCTTTAGCTTCTTGTAAAATGATTCTAAATGTCCCATTTAATGATTCTGGATGTTGTGCAACTATTGCAAGGTCTCTACCAATGTTTTCAATGAAATCATATTCTATTTTTAATTTACCGCTAATGTCTAATTCATATCCTTCAGGACGAATTGCGATATATACTTCGCCATCTTTTCCTTCTAAGTCTTTTGAGCTAAATATAGTAGTTTTTCCAATGTTTAATTTATTGGATTTCACAGTTCCATTGTAAACTGCAATTGGTGGTGTTCCTAAGAATTTTGCAACAAATAAGTTGTCTGGTTCTTCGTATACTTCTTGAGGTGCTCCAATTTGTTGAACAACCCCTTTTTCCATTAAAACAATTTCATCACTGATACTCATCGCTTCTTCTTGGTCATGAGTAACAAAAATGGTAGTAATTCCTGTTTCTTTTTGAATTCTTTTAATTTCTTCTCTGGTTTGAAGTCTTAAGCGAGCATCTAGATTCGATAGTGGCTCATCTAGTAATAAAACTCTTGGTTTCTTAACTAAAGCTCTTGCAATAGCAACCCTTTGTTGTTGACCCCCAGATAGTTGTCCTGGCTTTTTGTCTAATTGATCTTCAATACCAACTAGTTTAGCCATTTCTTCTGTTAATTGTTTCGCTTCCTCTTTAGGGACTTTTAAGTTTTCTAAAGGGAACATAATGTTTTGTCTAATCGTCATGTGTGGATATAACGCATAATTTTGGAACACTAGTCCAATACCTCTTTTTTCAGGAGCAAGATCTGTAACATCATCTTCTCCAAAGAAGATTTTTCCCTCAGTCGGATTTAATAATCCTGCAATCATGTATAGTGTTGTTGATTTCCCGCATCCAGATGGTCCTAGTAATCCAACTAATTTCCCTGATGGAATAGTTAGTGTCATGTGGTCTACCGCACGGGTTTCTGATTTAGATTTTGCATCTGTAAATATTTTGGTTAGACCTTCTAGTTTAATTTCCATATACTCATAACTCCTTCATTTATTGTTGTTTTTTTTTGTAATTTAAACAAAAAAATCGCACATCCACTTTTATGCGATTTTGATATTGTAAAAAGGAACGACAACCACGTCTTTTATATTATCGGTGATAGAATTGCAATTTACCTTTGTAAAATTCATGTCTATTCCTCCAACTACTATATCCACATTATACGTTATTTTATCTATATTTTCAAGAAAATAAGATATTAAACAAGGCTAAAATGGACTTTTTTTGAAAACCTTTTCTTTTATTTAATTGTAAGCGTTTTTATCTAGGGACTCTATTATATTGTGCTTTTGTTTTTTTGTCAAATCTTATGTTTTTTTATTAAATGTGTCTTGGCGTTCTTGGAAAGGCAATAACATCTCTAATGTTTTCAACACCTGTTAAATACATAATTAAACGTTCAAAACCTAAACCAAATCCTGAATGAACGCAACTACCATATCTACGTAGATCTAAATACCATTCTAAGTCTTCTGTTGGAACCTTCATTTCATTCATTCTTTCTATTAATTTTGATAAGTTTTCTTCACGTTGAGAACCACCAATTAATTCACCAGAACCAGGGACTAAAAGATCCATTGCGGCAACCGTTTGTTGGTCGGGGTTAACCTTCATATAAAAGGCTTTAATGTCTTTTGGCCAGTCTGTTACAAACACCGGCGCACTGAAATGTTTTTCAGTTAAATATCTTTCGTGTTCTGTAGATAAATCTTGTCCGTGTTTTGGAAGATTATCAAACTTAACTTTACTGTTAATTAAGATGTCAATAGCTTCTTTATGAGTGATTCTAAAGAAGTCTGCTGTTTTAACTAAATTTAATCGTTCTAAAAGGCCAGGTTCAACAAACTTATTGAAAAATTCCATTTCTTCTGGAGCTTTTTTTAAAACATAATCAATCACGTATTTAACCATTTCCTCTGCTATATCCATATTAACATTTATATCCGCAAAAGCTAATTCTGGTTCAATCATCCAAAACTCACTGGCATGTCTTTGTGTATTTGAGTTTTCAGCTCTAAAGGTTGGTCCAAAGGTATAAATGTTTCTAAAGGCCATCGCATGAGCTTCACCCTCTAATTGACCCGTTACTGTTAGATGTGCTTTCTTCCCGAAAAAATCTTCTTTGTAGTTAACATTTCCGTTTTCATCTTTAGGAACTTTGTTTAAATCTAGGGTTGTTACTTCAAACATTTGTCCTGCACCTTCACCATCATTTGCTGTAATGATTGGTGTTTGAGCGTAGACAAAATCTTTTTCTTGGAAAAACGAATGCACCGCATGGGCCGCTAAACTTCTTACTCTAAATACTGCAGTAAAAAGATTAGTTCTCATTCTTAGGTGAGGTAATTCTCTTAAAAACTCTCTAGTGTGTCTTTTGGGTTGAATAGGAAAATCTTCTTCTGAATCCCCTAGTAAAATCACTTGATCTGCTTTAATTTCAAATGGTTGTTTTGCCTCTGGGGTTAAAACGAGTTCTCCATGAATTTCAACGCTTGATCCGACTCTTATTTTTTGAATGCCTTTAAAGTTTTCTGTTTTTTGTTCCTCATAAACCACTTGGATATTTTCAAAAAATGTTCCGTCATTTAAATTAATAAAACCAAACTCTTTTTGAACTCTATGTGTTCTAACCCATCCTTGTATGACTACTTTTTTAGATGAAAACTGATCTGTTTTTCTAAATATTTCTCTTATCGTTGTTTGCATATTTTTCTCTCCTTTTTGTTTTTAAATATAAAAAAAGCCCTTAAGAATTATCTTAAGGGCGAATATTCGCGGTGCCACCTTAATTCCCAATCAAAAGATTGGCTCAAAATCCTTTAACGCAGGCATACGGACAGGTCTACTTAAATTTCTTCTGTCTCTCAAAGATGTTTTTCACTTATGTTGTTTTCTAGTCTTTCACCGTCTCTAGATCGCTTTTTAAAACAAGTTATAAGTTACTCTTCTTTTCATCGATTTAGTTTATTATAATTTAGTGTCTTCTTTTTGTCAATCTATTCTTCTTCTATCGTTGTTTCAAATGAAATATCGTATGTTTTTTCAAAATTTGAGACAATTTTTTCTGTTGTTACATTCATCTCATAAATACGTTTACTTAGAGTATCTGAACTTGATCTAACTTTTTGCCATCGCTCGTTTAATCGTTTAAACTCTATGCCTAGTTTTTCAACTTCTTTAATCATTTCTTCTGCATGTTTATTTCTTTGGATGTCTTTAATCATCATTTGAATGGCCGTTAACATGTAGATAAGTGTGTTGGGTGATGTTAGCCAAACATTCTTTTTTTGTCCGTAAATAACCAAATCTTCATGGTGAGAGATGATTTCTGAAAAGACTGCTTCTGATGGAATAAACATTAACGCAAACTTTGCGGTTTCTCCTGGAATTATATATTTACTTGAAATATCATCTATATGTTTTTTAATATCTATTTTAAAGTTTTTTCTACCTTCGTTTTGCGCTGTTTCTTCACTCGTTTTATCCATCATTTTTTGATAATTTTCTAATGGAAATTTGCTGTCCACAGGAATACTTCCGTGTCCTTCTGGCATATGAATGAGTGCATCAACAATTAAGCGATTTGATAATGTTTTCTGTGTTTCGTATAATATATCGTTTTTCCCAAAAACATTTTCTAATAAATGATTGAGTTGTGTTTCCCCAAAAAGACCTCTGGTTGTCTTATTGGTTAAGAGTTGATTTAAAGAAATGACATCTACTGATAACTTTTCCATTTGTTTTTGTGTTTCATTAATGACTGTTAATTGCTTAATGACTTTTGTAAAAATTTCTTGTGTTGATTCAAAGCCTTTAGTTAATCGGTTTTCTACTTTTTCATTCATTTGTGAGATGTTTTTTTCGATGGTTTGATGTAGTTTGTCTTTAAACTCGCCTAATTCTTTCACATTTTTTAAATCTGTTTGAGAAAAAAGTTGATTTAAGTCTTGTTTTAATTGAAAACTTTGACTTTGCATTTCTTTGGTAGCCTCATTTAAGTTTTCTTGTTGTTTCAAACTAAATTCATAAAAGTCTTCTTTATGATCTTTTGAATCCTTTTTATTCACTAAAATAATAATTGTAATTAAAATTAAAATAACGGTAACACTTAGTAGACCAATAATGATATATTCTAACATTTTTCTCTCCTATTCAAAATAATATATATGTTCATGATTTCCGATGGTTTCTTTATAAAAGAAGATATAGGTGTCTTTAGATAAGATTAAATCGTTAACTGATGTTATAAAGCCGTCATCATTTAATTTTAATTTGTCTTTAGTACTTCTTTGATGATTGATTGCCTGATAAATTCTACTAATAAAATCTGTACAATAATACTTATTTTTAGTGTCTAAGAAAAACAAATAATTATACATGGTATTCATTTCTTCTAGTCTCTTGGCCTCATTTATGGCCAGTTGCTTTTCTTCTTTAGTCGTATTTTTAACTCTTAAGCCGATAAATGAATCTCTATAAAAAGAACCATAGTATGGATATGAAGGATCACTTTCTCCTCTATGATCTCTATCTAACCAATAATTAGGAACTGTAATGACGGTTTGAGTAAAATCATGATCGCTTACTCCATCATGAGTAATGACATCCCATATGCTACCACTACCGAAACCTGCAATTTCCATCACTTGATTGTCTTCAATAACAAGAGATGCGTGTCCTCCAAAATAATATGAAACAAACTCATGAATTCCTCTATATTCAGGATATGGTGACTGTCTGGTGACTAAAATATCTCCTGGTTGTCCAACATATCTTCTTTTTTCATCAGAAAAAGAAGGCTCTTCATCTTCCTTTGTTTCACGTGGAACATAGTAAGAAGTCATTTTATCACCTATGGTGATGGTTTCTTTTAATACCATGTTTTTCTTAAATTGTCTCACCTCTTGATCAACTTTTAAGTTTTCATATACTGCAATACCTAAACTATATGAAATAAAGCCAATTAAGATGTATATGATGATCAGTAGTCTTTTGATTGTTTTCATATTCTTATTATAACAAAAAAAATAGAGACAAATGAAATTGTCTCTATAATTATTATTTTCTTTTCGCTTTAACAATGATACGTCTGTTTTCGCCTTCGCCTTCTGATTCTGTTTCAACATCGCGCCATTCGCTTAATTTACTATGAACGATTCTTCTATCAAATGCGTTCATTGGCTCAAGTGCGATTGATTTTTTTGTGAAAGCAACTTGTTTAGCTGTTTTAGTCGCTAAAATTTCAAGTTGGCGTTTTCTGTTTTCATTGTAATTTCCAATATCTAAAGTTACTAATATCGTTTCTGTTGTAAAAGAATTTAAATATGATCTTAAAAGGGTTTGAATTGCTAATAGCGTTCTTCCATCTCTTCCAATGATTAAGGCATTTTCATTACTTTCTATGCGATAGTAAAATTCATTGCCATTTAATGTTCTCATTTCCATTTTAGATTCAATGGTTAAAGCTGATAAAATATTGTCTAAATATTTTTTCCCCTCTGTAACTAAATCGATCTCAACTTCAGCTAAGTATAGAGTGCTTGCTCCAATTCCTAAGATACCTTTTTTCTCTTTAAGAACGGTTAGCTTGATTCTATCTTCAGAAATCTTTAATAATTCTTTTGCTTTTTTAGTTGCTTCAGATAAAGTTTTTGCTTCTATTTCAACGTTTTTAAACATAACTTCATCACCCTTAAATTATTTCTTGTTTTTTTGCTTCGTATTTCTTTTCCATTCTCTTTCTGTTGAAAGTTGTTTGACCAATTGCATATAGGTTACCAATAATCCAATATAAAGCTAAAGCGTTACTTGAAGCCGCTGCAAACACCATGAAAACAATCATCATAATGTTTACCATTTTCATTGTTTGCTCAGTTTGTTTAGCTTGATCTGTTTTTTGTTGACTGGCTGTGTTTTTAGCATAACTTGGTTTTCTCATAGACAATCTATTGAGTAAAAACATGGTTGCTCCAACAATGGCTGCTAACGCATAAGAAACAATGTCTCCACCGATTGTTAAATCAATGAATCCTAAGAATTTACGAGCAGTATCTATTTTGTCAGTAAACATTCCTCCAGGTACAACAATTCTATGAACTACTTGATACATTGCAATAAAGATTGGCATTTGAAGTAGTGGCATGAAACATCCAAAAATGTTCACTTTATACTTTTTCATCACTTTCATGGTTTCCATTTGCATCTTTTGCTGAGAAGCTGGATCTTTTCTCATAGCATATTTGGCTTGAATTCTATTTAATTCTGGTTGTGCTAACGACATATTTAATGATAAGTCATTGGTTTTAGCATAAATCGGCCATGCAATGGTTCTAACAATAATCGTTGCGATAATAATTCCCCAACCAAAGCTTCCTCCAAATGAGAAGAAACTCATAATAAATCCGATTGGAATAATGAAAATATAGTTCCAAATGTATGTCCAGAAACCATATTGCATTTTATCCGGTGTTTGGATTGGTGCTTGGTTGTTTCCTGGACGATAAGTTATAACTTCATATGATGTTTCTTGACCTTCATAACTAATCTTTACAGTAGATTTCATTGGTTTTTTACTTTGGAATTCATCATCATTAAAAGTTAATTCTTCATGAGAAACTACTTTTTCTGTTCCATCTGCGTAAACCACATTTAATCCAATACTATTTTTATTATATGGATTGGCAATTAAATTAACTAATGACTCTGATATTTCTTTTAATTGCGTTAATCTAGCTACTTCTTTTTCCTCATCTGTTCCTGTTACAGGAATTTCTGTTTTATAAAATCTAATGTTAGACGTTACAATATCTGTTGCAGATCCTGCGGCATCTTTAACATAAGCTTCATATGTTTGCTTGATTGTGACTCTATCTTTACTATTTTTAGAGTTTGTCACATCAATAGTTAAAGACACAACATAAATATTTTCTTTTGTCTCGTGTTTTTTAACTGTTTTTTGCACAGATGGATTTTCAATTTTTTCGGTTGTAAATACAGCACCGCTGTTTTTTAACACCACATAAACACTATAATCTCCATCTCCAACGTTTAAAACATCGTTTGTTACATCCGTTTGATCATATACAACCTTATTTGGAGTAATTACTGAATTAACGATAACTGGTTTTGATCCACAAGCAGTTAAGATAAATACTAACGACGTTAATACGATAAGTGCGAATACTTTTTTAAAGTTTCTCATCTTCTATTTCCTTTCTGACGATCAGTTTTGCTCTGATCATTAGTTTTTCTAGGTTTTCCTTAATTTCAGTATAAGTTAACTCCCTAGCTTTAGGTTTTATTACAACGACAAAATCAAAATTTGTACTGATTTCTTCTTTATAAAACCTAATAACTTCTCTGATTCTTCTTTTAATCAAATTTCTTTCATGTGCTTTGCCATATTTTTTTCCAATGGACAAAGAAAATCTAAAATGATCAAATTCATCTTGTTTTTTACTATATATGACAAAAAACATGTTTCCTACTGTGTTTCTCTTTTTAAAGACCGCATCGATTTCGCTTGTTTTTTTTATTCTGTACTTTAGTTTCATGTTTTTTTAAAAAAAACTACCAAAAAAAAGTTCTTTTATTTTTTCTGGTAGTTCTAGTTTTCTTATTAAATTTAAACTGTTAATCTTGCGCGACCTTTTGCTCTGCGACGTGCTATAACTTTACGTCCGCTTGCTGTTGCCATACGTGCTCTAAAGCCGTGTGTCTTTTGACGCTTACGCTTATTTGGTTGGTATGTTCTTTTCACAATAAAACCGCCTTTCTTGCGAAACTATGCTTTTATAATTATATATGTTTCTATCTCTTTTGTCAAATACATTTTTTTCATCATTTTTGAGCATTTTTCCTTTAATAGTTTATCTTTTTTTTTATCTTTTTTCAAGTCTTATTTTTCTTATTTATTTTTCATGTAAAAAAAATAGTTTTCAACATCATTTTGTTAATAGAATTGTGGGAAACTTTTTCTTTTTTTATCCACAATGTGGGAAAGTTGAAAACTCTAAAAATGGCTTGTTTTCGTTGTTTTTACTTAAAGTTATCCACAAAATACCCCATTTTCACTGTGGGAAACTCATTTTATCCACAAATAATGTGGGAAACTTTTTCTTTTCTTTCCACATATTTATGATATGCTATTTACAGTAAACAAAGATTTTGAATGGAGTGCTGTAAATGAATACTTACGATAAATTATGGAACGATATTTTAGAGGAATTAGAGCAAATTTATACAGAAGAAGTTTATAATGAAATATTTGCCCCAATTACTTCTACACATAAATACCAAAATGGCTTAATTTTTGTAATCGTGCCTTCTTTATTTATTAAAAATAGAATATCAAGAATTTATGCAACTAAAATTAATGAGCTTGCAGAAAAAATTTATGGTCAACCCATTCGCTTTAAGTTTGTCGTAGCAGATGAACTTATTGATGATGCACCACAAGAAAGAAGTCTTAACTTAAATACTTACCGCCCAGGTAATTTAAACAACGCTTATTCCTTTGATAACTTTGTCGTTGGTAAAAGTAATACCTTCGCCTTTAGAATGGCAATGAAAGTTGCCGATCAACCAGGTGTTGTTGCTAACCCCTTCTATATTTTTGGAGATGTTGGATTAGGAAAAACCCATTTAATGCAAGCTATTGGTAACTATATTTTAGATAATAACGTTTCTCAACGTGTTTTATACGTAAAAGCAGACGGTTTTATCGAAGATTATACAACCTTGCTACGTAAAGAAAAAATGGATGATTTTAATACAAAATATCGAGATATAGATGTTTTATTAGTTGATGATATTCAAATTATGGCTAAAGCCAATCAAACACAAATGGAATTTTTTAAATTATTTGACTATTTATACTTAAATAATAAGCAAATCATCATTACCAGTGATAAACCAGCATCTGAATTAAAAGATATTATGACTCGTTTAACTACTCGTTTTGAAGCTGGACTAACTGTTGATATCCAAGTACCTGATTTAGATCACCGTATCACCATCTTAAAAAGAAAACTAAGTTCTTTTGACCCTAATAACGATGTTAGTGACGAGGTTTTAGAATTCATTGCCTCCTCATTTGTTACCAATATTAGAGAAATGGAAGGTGCATTAATTAGATTATTAAGTTATGCCTCTGCATGTAACCTAGATATTGACCTAGATGTCGCTTATGAAGCTTTAGAACCTCTATTAAAAACTAAAAAACGCAGCAATTCTTTAAATGAAAACAATTATGACAAAATACAAAGTGTTGTTAGTGATTTTTACAACATCAGTCTTCAAGACTTAATTGGTAAAAAAAGACACTCTAAATATACCTTACCTAGACATATCGCTATGTTTGTTATAAAAAACAAATATAATATTCCTTATAAAACCATTGGAACTCTCTTTAGCGATAGGGATCACTCAACTGTTTTAGCAGCTTGTGAAAAAATAGAAAATGAACTTAAACAAGATCAAAATCTACGCGTTGCCGTCGATACAATCCTTAAAAAAATAGAAACTTAATCCACATCAAAATTGTTTATAAAATGTGAACAATATGTTATAATAATAGCATAATAGAGCGTTAAAGTAGGTTTTCCCACTTTCCCACACCGACTAACAACAATAATTATATATACTAAAAATAAATAAAAGGAGATTTGCCATGATATTTTCCATTAATAGAGAAACTCTCTTAACTCAACTTTTACACATTCAAAAAGGGTTACCAGTAAAAACATCCTTACCGATTTTATATGCCATCAAATTTGAAGTCTATGAAGATCATATGATGTTAACTTCAAGTAACTCAGATATAGCTATTCAAGTTATGATAGATGATGCAGGACTAAAAGTAACTAAAACCGGAAAAATAGCTGTCCCAGGAAAATTCTTAATTGAAATCATTAGAAAGATTAATGCACAAGTCATTGAATTTGCTTTAATGGAAGATAAGTTATTAGTCATCAAAGCAGATCGTTCTGAATTTAAATTAAGATTAATGGATTATGAATACTATCCTGAAATTGATTTCCTAGATTTAGAAGATCCAATTATCATTGATAGCAACGTTATTAAATCCATCATTAGAGAAACCAACTTTGCAACAGCAGCTAACGAAAAAAGACCGATCTTAACAGGCGTTAATTTCAAATACGAAAATAACAACTTATACGCAGTTGCAACCGACTCATACAGATTAAGCCAAAAAAACGTTAAAGTACGTACACACAGTAAAAGTTTTAACTTAGTCATCCCAAATAAAAGCTTAGAAGAATTAAGTAAAATTCTAGACACAACCAACGAAGAAATAGAATTATACATTAATCCAAACAAAGTATTATTCAAATTAAATAAATTATGGTTCCAAACCAGATTACTAGAAGGTAATTACCCAGATACAGTTAAAATCATCCCAACAGACTTTCCGGTAGAAATTCAATTTAACAAAGAAGAATTACTAGCCGCTGTTGATAGAGTATCTTTATTATCACCAAAAGACAGAGAAGCCAACTATAACATCATAAAAATGAACTTAACTAACGATAAAATCATTGAAATTAGTTCAACTAATAACGAAGTTGGTGATGCGTTAGAACAAGTCATCCCAACAGGTGATGTAAAAGGTGGTAATTTAAGAATTGCTTTTAGCTCAAAATACTTAGTAGAAGCTTTAAAATCTTTAAACTCACCAGAAATAACCATCAGTTTTGCAGGAGACATCAAACCATTTGTCATCAAAGGAAAACTAGATGAAGAATCATTACACTTAATTTTACCCGTAAGAATCGATTAAATAACTACAAAACCCTAAAAAGCCTTAAATACTTTAAAATAAGGCTTTTTTTATTTAAAACGAGTATGTTATCGAATTTAATATAAAAGTCTTTTAAAACGTGAAATTATAGATTAAATATGTTATAATAGACGTAGTGAAAAGGTGAATTTATGCAAACATTTATATTAAACGAAGAATACATAACAATAACCCAATTTTTAAAAATAAACGACTACATCTCTTCGGGTGGACAAGCGAAGTTTTTTTTATTGGAAAATGAAGTTTTATTAAATGAAATCCAAGTCACTGAACGAAAAAAGAAACTATTTAATGGAGATGTCGTCTCTATTAATAAAAAACGATATGTGATCGGTCATGATTAAACAATTAGACATAAAAAACTTTAGAAATCATTCAAAATATCAAATCAATTTTGATAAAAATATTACATACATCGTTGGAGAAAACGGCACCGGAAAAACCAGCATTTTAGAAAGCATTTATTTTGCTGCCACAACCAAATCTCATCGTACCAGTAATGAAAAAGAAATGATTAAAATCAATCAATTTTTTTCTGTCATTAAACTGAAAACCAAGCATAATGAGTACCATTTAATCTTATCTGAAAAAGGAAAAAGAGTTTCTATCAATCAAATTGAAAAAAAAAGATTAAGTGACTATATTGGACAACTAAATGTTGTGATGTTCTCACCAGAGGATGCAAACTTAATTAAAGGAAGCCCTGGAGTTAGAAGACAATTTCTTGATTTAGAAATTAGTCAAATTGATTTTAATTACTTAAAACTACTGACGCAATATAAAAAAATACTCAAACAGAGAAATGCTTTATTAAAACAAATAAAGATCAACGACGATTATACTTTTTTAAATATCTTAGGTGAACAACTTTTTGAAGTTGGAGAAAAAATTATGGATATTAGAAAAAAATTCATTGAAGAATTAAATGAGGAATTTAAAAAAGCATACCGTCTTTTTTCAAATCATCAAGCAGAAATAAAGTATTTACCTAACATAGAAAAAGATAAGTACTTACTACATTTTAAACAAAAACAAAAAGTTGATATTTACCAACAAACCACTTCAGTAGGTATCCATAAAGATGATTTTATCATCAATTTCAACCAAGAAAAAGCGTTTAATTTTGCATCACAAGGACAACAAAGACTTATTGTTATATCACTGAAACTAGCCTTGCTAAAACTCATCAAAAGAAAAACAAAAAAGGAAGTTATTTTACTTTTAGATGACGTTTTATCAGAGTTAGATGAAACAATTCAAAAAAAACTATTAGAAGAACTGCCTGACGATGAACAAATCATTATTAGTAGTGCTGTTAATATAAACGAAAGTAAAAACATACAAATCATTCGATTAAGCAAAGGAGATGACATAGATGTCAAAGGAATATAGTGCTGAAAGTATTCAAATATTAGAAGGTTTAGAAGCTGTTAGAAAAAGACCTGGGATGTATATTGGTTCAACTGGAGAAAGTGGACTTCATCATTTAGTATGGGAAATTGTCGATAACTCAATTGATGAGGCATTGGCCGGATATGCAGATACCATTACTTTAGAAATATTAAAAGATAATGTCATTAGAGTCACAGATAATGGACGTGGAATTCCTGTAGGAACCCACCCTAAAACAGGAAAACCAGCGGTAGAAACTATTTTAACAACACTTCACGCTGGAGGAAAATTTGATGGTAGTTCATATAAAGTTTCTGGTGGACTACACGGTGTAGGGGCATCTGTTGTTAACGCATTATCAGAATGGTTTATCGCTGAAGTTCATATCAATGGAAAAATCCATAGACAAAGATTTGAAAGAGGCGTACCAGTTACAGGATTAGAAATCATTGGTCAAACAGATAAAAAAGGAACATGTATTACCTTTTTAGCTGATCCAAAAGTTTTCATAGAAACAACCACATACGATTTTGAAACCCTAAGAGCAAGAGTTCAACAACTTGCTTTCTTAAACAGAAACATCAAAATTGAAATTATCGATAATAGAGAAGAAGAACCTGTATCATATGCTTACCACTATGAAGGTGGTCTATTAGAATACATCGATTTTCTAACAACCAATAAAGCAAAAATCAACTCAACTAAAGTTTATACTGAAAAAGAAGTTGATAACATCAGTATAGAAGTAGCCATTCAATATACAGATACTTATACAACCAACATCTATTCATTTACCAACAACATTCCTACACATGAAGGTGGAATGCACGAAGACGGTTTTAAAATGGCTCTTAACAGAGTTTTAGCCAAATACGCTAAAGACGCAAACCTACTTAAAAAAGATGAAGCTTTCATTAGTGAAGATACTAGAGAAGGTTTAACAGCGATCATTTCTGTTAAGCACCCAGATCCACAGTTTGAAGGACAAACAAAAACCAAATTAGGAAACGTTGAAGTTAGACAAATCACTTCTCAAATCGTAGGAGAAGGATTAGAACGTTATCTTCTAGAAAATCCAAATGAAGCCAAAGCAATCATTGAAAAATGTTTATTAGCTTCAAGAGCAAGATTAGCAGCTAGAAAAGCCAGAGAAGCAACCAGAAGAAAATCACCATTAGATGCTTTAGGATTTGCATCTAAACTAGCAGACTGTAGAAGTAAAAATCCTTCTATTTCAGAATTATACATCGTGGAAGGGGACTCTGCCGGTGGATCTGCTAAACAAGGTAGAGAATCGGAATATCAAGCCATTTTACCGTTAAGAGGTAAAGTGTTAAACGTAGAAAAAGCAAGAATTGATAGAGCGTTAAGTAATCAAGAAATCATTTCTTTAATTCAAGCAATAGGCACTGGCTTTGGAGAAGAATTTGACGGAAGTAAAGCAAGATACCACAAAATAGTTATCATGACCGATGCTGACGTGGATGGTGCACACATTAGAACTTTATTATTAACTTTCTTCTTTAGATTCTTAAGACCATTAATTGACTTAGGCTATATCTATTTTGCTCAACCACCACTATATAAATTACAATCAGGTAAAAAAATAGAATATGTATACAACGAAGAAGCTCTACCAGAAGCCTTAGAAAGAATGGGCGGTAGACCAAGCATGCAACGATACAAAGGGCTTGGGGAAATGAACCCAGAACAATTATGGGAAACAACTATGGACCCTGAAACTAGAACCTTACTAAGAGTAACCATGAAAGATGCGATGGAAGCCGATCAAGTATTTAGTATGTTAATGGGTGAAGAAGTAGCACCAAGAAAAGAATTCATTCAAACAAATGCAGTTTATGCAGATGTTGATATTTAAAAAGGAGGAAGAAAATGTCTGATCAAATCAAAGATGACTTTATCACTAGTAAGACAACTGAAGGAAAAGTTAAGGATGTAAGTATTTCTTCTGAAATGAAAAAATCCTTTTTAAGTTATGCAATGAGTGTTATTGTTTCAAGAGCACTTCCAGATGTAAGAGATGGTTTAAAACCAGTTCAAAGAAGAATTTTATATGGCATGAATGAATTAGGTGTCTACAGTAATTCAAGCTATAAAAAAAGCGCAAGAATCGTAGGGGACGTTATGGGGAAATATCACCCTCATGGTGACTTAAGTATTTATGAAGCTATGGTTAGAATGTCTCAAGATTTTAGTTATAGATACCCATTAGTAGATGGTCACGGAAACTTTGGATCCATCGACGGTGATGGTGCAGCAGCCATGCGTTATACCGAAGCAAGAATGTCTAAAATAGCGATGGAAATGTTAAGAGATATCGATAAAAACACCATTAACTTCATCGATAACTACGATGCTTCAGAAAAAGAACCAGCAGTCTTACCATCTAGATACCCTAACCTTTTGGTTAACGGATCAACAGGGATTGCTGTTGGGATGGCAACCAATATTCCACCACATAATTTAAATGAAGTTGTAGACGGTATTATCGCATATATGGCAAACAAAGATATTACCATCGAAGAAATCATGGAATACATCAAAGCACCTGACTTTCCAACAGGTGGACAAATTCTTGGTCTTAGCGGCTTAAGACAAGGATATACAACCGGAAACGGCATCATCGCTATTAGAGCGGTTGCTGAAATCGTTCCACTTAAAAACAAAGAAATGATCGTAATCACAGAGATTCCGTATCAAGTAAACAAATCAAAATTAATTGATAGAATTGCTGAGCTAGCAAAAGAAAAAGTTATTGAAGGCATCACAGACTTAAGAGATGAATCAAACCGTAAAGGAATGAGAATTGTTATCGAACTAAGAAAAGATGTTAACCCTCATGTCATGCTCAATAACTTATATAAATACACACAACTTCAAGTTTCATTTGGTATGAACATGATTACCTTAGTTAATGGAGAACCAAAAACGGTTAACTTAAAAGAGATGTTAGAACATTACTACCAATTCCAAATGGAAGTTATTCATCGAAGAACACAATTTGAACTAGATAAAGCACAAGCAAGAATACATATCATTAATGCCTTAGTTAAGGCATTAAACGATGTTGATAATGCCGTAGAATTAATCAAAACATCTAAAGATGGTGAAGAAGCAAAACAAAGATTAATTGAAACGTATGATTTTGACGATATTCAAGCAAAAGCTATTTTAGATATGAGATTACAAAGATTAACTGGTCTTGAAATCTTTAAAATAAAAGAAGAAGCCAACGAACTTGAACAAAAAATTGCCGAATATAAAGAAATCCTTGTTTCTGATGAAAGAAAAGAAGCCATCTTAACAGAAGAAATCTTAGAAATCAAAGAAAAATACGGGGATAAACGTAAATCAGAAGTCAACCTATATGAAGATTTAGATATCGATAATGAAGATTTAATTCCAGTAGAAGATACCATCATCACTGTAACTAATAATGGATACATCAAACGTATGTCAGTTGATAGCTATAAAACACAAAATCGTGGTGGCGTAGGAATGACAGGTATTAAAATGCATGAAGATGATTATGTTGAACATATGTTAATGACAGTCACTCATGATTACCATCTATTCTTCACTAATAAAGGAAGAGTCTATAAAATCAAAGGATATCAAATTCCAGTAGGATCTAGACAATCAAAAGGATTACCGATTGTTAACATCTTACCATTTGATAAAGATGAAACTCTCACCTCCTTTACAAGCGTGAAAAACTTTGATGATGAAAACCAATACTTAGTATTTGTTACTAAAAAAGGTATTGTTAAACGAACACCAGTAGAGGCATATAAAAACATTAGAGCCAACGGTATTATCGCCTTAACCTTAAGAGAAGATGATGAATTACTCAGTGTAAAAACAACAGATGGCACAACCGATGTTATTTTAGGCGCTTCAAACGGAAAAGCCATTAGATTTAATGAAGAAGCCATCAGATCTATGGGAAGAACCGCATCAGGTGTTAAAGGTATGACTTTAGATGAAACAGATCAAATTGTCGGAGCTGCTTTAGTCCACAACGAAGATCAAGACATCTTAGTTATTACTGAACACGGATATGGTAAGAGAACCAAAGTATCTGAATATAGATCACAAAACCGTGGTGGAAAAGGTGTGAAAACCTTAAACGTCACAAGCAAAAACGGAAAACTAGTAACCTTAAAAGCAGTAATGGATGATGAAGATTTAATTGTTTCATCAGATAAAGGAATTACGATTAGGACTCATATCGCTCAAATTGCAGAAACCAAACGAGCCACACAAGGGGTTAGAATCATTAAATTAAGACCTGATCACCTAGTAGCTACAGTAGCGATTGTCCCACATCAAGAAGAAGAAGAGGAAGATATGGATCATCTAAAAGTAACTCAAGAAGCAATTGAGATTAATGAAGAAACAAGAAAAGTAGATGCAGTTGAATTATCTGCGACAACAGAAGAAACCAACGATCAAACAGAAGAGTTAAAACAAATAGATATTTTTGATAAAGAATAACCTTTACAAAAAATATAAGTTATGGTAAACTCTTAACAATTAAATAAAAGATACTTATAAAGAAGACGGGAGAGATATAGCTCTGTGAACGTCTACCAACCAGTTTAAAAACTAAGGTGGTAATGCTATAAACGATGAGAAAACATAAAAGACCTTATCGTTTAAGGTCTTTTTATTTTTTATAAGGAGGAAAAGAAAATGATTCAAATACAACAAGTCACAAAAGCATATAAACTCAAAAACAAAACAACCTTTTTAGCTTTAGATGAGGTTAGTTTAAATATAAACAAAAACGAAAGTTTAGGCATCATCGGTTATAGTGGTGCTGGAAAATCAACGCTATTAAGAATGATCAACTTACTCATAAAACCAGATAAAGGCACCATTCTTTTAGAAGGGAAAGACTTATCTAAACTCAATAGAAAAGAACTTAATGAAACCAGACAAAAAATAGGAATGATATTTCAAAACTTTAACTTACTCAATCAACTAACCGTCTATCAAAACATCAAACTAACATTAGATATCTCAAATTACGATAAAGATAAAGACCAAAGAGTTAAAGAAGTTTTAACTCAAGTAGGCCTTTTAGATAAAAAAGATGAATACCCATCTAAGCTTTCAGGAGGCCAAAAACAAAGAGTTGGTATAGCAAGAGCTATTGCTAACCAACCACAATACTTACTATGCGATGAAATCACTTCGGCATTAGATAATAAAACCGCAAATGAAATCATTGAACTTTTAAACACCATCAAAGAAACATATCAAATGACCATCATCTTTATTACTCATCAAATTGATATGGCAAGAAAACTTTGCGATAGAATGGTTGTTATGGAAAACGGAAAAATCATTGAAGACCAAAAAACTATTGACCTATTCATTAACCCAAAAGAACCAACCACCAAACAACTCATCCAAAGTGATCTAGAAGATGAGAAACTAAAAAAAGAACACGTGTTTAAACTTATCTATGTAGATAACCAAAATGAAACCATCTTAAGTGACACCATCAAAAAATATCAAATCAACACAAACATACTGCAAGCAAAAACCATTGAACTAAAAAATCAAGTCATCGGTTATTTACTCATTGAGATTACTGGAGAAAAACAAGAAGAAGCCATCAACTATTTAAACCAAAACGGCATAGAGGTGAAAAAAAATGTATAACATCTTTTTAACAAATTATGAAAAACAAGAATTAATCACAAGCTTTTCAGATACCTTATTTTTACTCATCATATCTGGTATCTTTATCATCCTCATCGGACTAACTATCGGTCTTATTTTATTCTTCACAGAAAAAAATAAACCTAAAACCCATAAAATCATTGGAATCATCACAGATACCTTCAGATCCATTCCGTTTGTTATCTTAATGATTCTTCTCATACCAATCACCATTCTTATCTTAGGCACTATGATAGGAGCCAAAGCCGCGCTTCCTTCCTTAATATTAAGCGCATCCC
This sequence comes from uncultured Acholeplasma sp., assembly GCA_937934685.1. Classification (GTDB taxonomy): domain Bacteria; phylum Bacillota_I; class Bacilli_A; order Acholeplasmatales; family Acholeplasmataceae; genus Alteracholeplasma. The sequence continues at coordinate 22,302 of CALGYU010000059.1, forward strand.
CCTTTTATGCTCGCTTAGTCTATAACGGATTAAGAGAAATAGATAAAGGCAACCTAGAGGCACTAGATGCTATGGGGTGTCAACCCATCATTAAAACCAAATACATCTTAAAAGAAAGTTTGCCTAGTTTAATTTCAGGACTCACGATCACATTAGTTACATTAGTAGGCTTTATTGCAGCCTCAGGACCCATAGGAGCTGGAGGATTAGGAGACTATGCAAAAAGAAAAGCCTTTGCAGGAGAATATGGATTAATGAGCATAGGTGTTATCCTCATTTTAATCATTGTATTTACCATCCAATTAAGTGGAGATTTCATTGTAAAAAAAATAGATAAAAGATAAAGGAGAAAAAAACATGAAAAAAATCATCTTAACCATCACACTTATTTTCACATCCATCCTTCTTATTGGATGTAACCAAGGAATTAAAGATTCAAAAACCATTCACATCATCGCCACCCAAATTCCTCACGAAGAAATATTAAAACAAGCAGAACCACTATTAAAAGAAAAAGGATACACCTTAAAAATCACAGTCACTGATGACTACAGTTTTCCAAACAAAGCAGTATCTAAAAAAAGTGCGGATGCAAACTTCTTTCAACACATTCCTTTTTTAGATAAATACAATTTAGAAACTTCTGAAAAAGAACAATTAACCAACGTGGCAGGCATTCATATTGAACCTATCGTTGGATATTCAAAAACCATTACTCAAATTAACCAAATTACTCAAGATAGTCGTATTTTAATGAGTAACTCCATTCCAGATCATGGCAGAGTCCTTATGATCTTAAAAGAGTATGGTCTCATCACATTAAAAGAAGGCGTTAATACCTTAACCGCAACCTTAAACGATATTACAGATAAAAGCATTTTACAACCTAAAAACTTCATCCAAGTCGCACCAGAATTACTAGTTTCAAGTTATAAAAACGAAAAAAACATTGACCTTGCTTTCATCAATGGAAACTTCGCCTTAGAAGCCAAAATTTCTTTAAGTGAAAACATCATCACAGAAAAAACCGAAAACAACCCATATGTAAATATCATTGCAGTTTTAAAAGGTAGAGAAGAACTACCCAAAATAAAAGCCTTAATCGAAGTTTTAACCTCAGAAACCATCAAAAATTATATCATTACCCAATACCAAGGATCAGTTATACCGGCATAAATGCATATAAAAGATACATTCATTCATTTTAAGATAAAATTAAGCCAACAATGTTATAATAAAGCACAAATGAAAAAAGAAAAGAGAATGCCATATGTTAAAAATAAAAGATATCACAAAAGTCTATAGTATAGGAAACCAAGATGCGTATGCACTAGATAAAATCAATCTATCCTTTAGAGAAAAAGAATTTGTTTCTATTCTAGGACAATCAGGAAGCGGAAAAACAACCTTATTAAACATTATTGGCGGACTAGATCAATACACAAGTGGAGATTTAATTATTGATGGTGTATCAACCAAAGAATATAAAGATAAAGATTGGGATGCTTACAGAAATCACCGAATTGGCTTTGTTTTTCAAAACTATAATCTCATCACACATCTAAGCGTCTTATCAAATGTTGAATTAGCTTTAACCTTATCAGGTGTCAGTTCATCAGAAAGAAAGAAAAAAGCCGAAGAAGTTTTAATCAAAGTGGGACTAAAAGATCATTTATACAAAAAACCAAACCAACTTTCAGGTGGTCAACAACAAAGAGTTGCTATTGCAAGAGCACTAGTTAATGATCCAAGCATTATTTTAGCAGATGAACCAACAGGTGCGCTAGACAGTGAAACCAGTGTTGAAATTATGGAAATATTAAAAGAAATTTCACATGATAAACTCATCATCATGGTAACCCATAACCCGGTTTTAGCTAAAAAATATAGCAACAGAGTAGTAGAACTATTAGATGGAAAAGTTCTTTCAGACACCAACCCATATGAAATCAAAGAAAAAAAGAACAAAAACAGCACAAAAGAAAAAACATCCATGTCTTTTTTCACAGCACTAAGATTAAGTTTCACTAACCTACTAACCAAAAAGGTAAGAACCTTTATTACCGCCTTTGCAGGAAGCATAGGAATCATCGGTGTGGCTTTAGTTTTATCCTTACAATACGGGTTTAACAACTATCTTAAAAAAATGGAAACAGACACTTTTGCAGGATTACCAATAGAGGTTAACAGTTCTTATATTAATTTTGGTAGTGCCATGGAACCCAACAAACCTGAAATCATTGATGAAAACGGACTTTCAGGATATGATCCACAAAATTCCATGGGCAGGGAAACCAACAACATTACACCAGAGTATATAAACTATTTAGAAAACTCTACCATCAAAGAACATGCAACTATTGTTTATACGTACGGTTTTGTTGGTCAGTATTATTATTTTGATGGCACAACACTTCATTCAAAACCAACATCATCTAGTTTATTATCAACAACCAACTATATTAAACAATCGCCCTTCTCAATTGAATTTATCAATGAATACTTCCAACCAGTTAACCAAACCACTGCCGGAAGATTATATGATAATAGTAAAAATGAAGCTTTATTATTTGTCGATCAATACAACAGAGTTCCAAATGCTATTTTAGAATTTTTAGGATTTAAAAAAGATAGTGATGGACAAATCAACATCAGTTTTGACCAAATCGTTGGTAAAAAATTCAAAGTATATACCAACAACGCCTATTTTAAATTAGACACCAATAGTAACAGATATATCAGCAACACAAACGAAGAACTTCTAAACAATTATACACATCAAGACGTCATTGAAGTTGAAATTGTCGGTGTTGTAAAAAGTACGAGCAACCTAATATCATCCTCACCACAAATTGTTTACAGCGATGCAGTAACAACAACACTTATGGATAAGAATGCTCATAGCCAAGCCTTTTTAGCACAAAACCAATCAGAAGAAATCATCATCTTAGATCCTGAATATGGTAACAGCAAAACTAAAAAAGAAGAAGTGTTAAAAGCTTTAGGTGGGGTAAAAACACCATCAGACATCCTTCTTTACCCAAACAGTTATGATAGTAAAGAAGCCATCGTAACGATATTAGATCAATACAATGTAGGATTAGACAAAGAAGACCAAATCAACTACACAGACACCATAGCAACCGCCCTATCCATGATTAAAACGATCATGAACTCTGTTTCAATTGTTTTAATTGCCTTTTCAGCTATTTCGCTTGTAGTGTCAAGCGTAATGATAGGAATTATCACCTACACCTCTGTCTTAGAAAGAACCAAAGAAATTGGGGTCCTAAGAAGTATAGGAGCAAGAAAGAAAGACATCTCACGTGTCTTTAATGCAGAAACCATCATCGTTGGGTTTTTAGCAGGAACATTAGGCGTCTTAATTACCTACTTACTAAATCCAATCATTAGTAAAATACTAGAAGGGCTCATGGAAGCATCAAACGTTGCCCAACTATATTATGTACAAGCAGTTATCTTAATTATTATTAGTATCGGACTTACCTTTATCGCAGGATTAATTCCATCAAGAATAGCAGCTAAAAAAGATCCAGTGGTTGCGTTAAGAACAGAGTAAATAAACAAAGAAGATATCACAAAAGTGGTATCTTTTTTATTTTAGGTATTGTGTATTACACATGACGTGATATAATAGTAGTGTGTGATACACAATAAGGAGGTAAAATGACAACTCAATTTAAAAAAGGCGTCATAGAAATATGTGTTTTAAAAATCATTAGTAAAAAAGATATGTACGGTTTTGAAATCATTGATGAACTATCAGAAAAACTACAAATTAACGAAAACACTATATATCCATTATTAAGAAGACTCACAACACAAAAACTATTTGAAACCTATCAACAAGAAACCAGTAATGGCGCCCCAAGGAAATATTATAAAATCACAGAAAAAGGCAAAAAAACTTTAGAAACATATTTACAAGAATGGCAAACGTTTATTCACCAAATCAATCAAATATTAGGAGGCAACGATGAAAGATAAATTTTTAGAAGAACTAAAAGACTATTTAGAAGAAAAAAACATCAAACAAGAAGATATTGAAGAAATCTTACAAGACTATAAAGAATTTTATGAAGGCTATGAAGAAAAAGGATTATCAGAAAAAGAAATCTTTCAAAAACTAGGTAGTGTTCAAGAAGTATACAACAACATCAAATCCACATTAAGAAGAAGAGAAATCGAAAAAAGTTGGCAAAAAAAGCTTTTATCAGCAACCCCAATTTTAGCAACAATTATTTTTGTTTTAATCGGAAGTTTAACCAGCAAATGGCACCCAACATGGCTAGTCTTTCTCATGGTTCCAATCATGGGTATTTTATTTAACGGAAAAAAAATATCTTATAAAATCATAGGCGTCATGCCCTTTGTTTTACTAGCAGTTTTTCTACTTATCATAGAATATACCAACAAGTGGTATCCAACAGTACTCATATTTATTTTAATTCCAGTGATAGCCATTATCTTTAGTCCTAAAGACATCCCAACCAAAATCATAGGTGTTACACCATTTATCGCAACCATCGCTTTTATTTTAATTGGTTACTACACAGAAACATGGCACCCAACCTGGTTAGTCTTCCTATCTATTCCGCTTGTAGGTATCCTTATTCCTAAAAGAACCACCCAACATAAATAGATATTTACAAAAAAGAAGATAAAGTATATAATATATACAAACGTAAAAAAGAATAGTAAACTAAAGCACTTATAAAAAGAGACTTAAGGGTTGGTGAAACTTAAGATAAGTATTAGTCGAATCTACTTTTTAGTGATGCTAATCCCATCCGTAAGCCTGCGTTAAAGGTATTAAAGCCAATCATCTGATTGGGAACTAAGGTGGCACCGCGAATATTCGCCCTTAAGAATGATCTTAAGGGCTTTTTTTATATAAAAAGGAGGAAAAAGAAAATGTTAGAATTAAAACATGTCACAGAAAATATTGATGAGGTCATCAAGCGATTATCAACCAGAGGTGGAGATTTTTCGTATTTATTAAAACTACCAGAACTACAAGAAAAAAGAAAACAACTCATCATAGAAGTTGAAGCATTAAAAGCCAAAAGAAACGAAACATCAAAACTAATTGGACAATATAAAAGAGAAAAGAAAGACACAACAGAAATCTTCCAACAAGTTGAAAATATAGGAGATAACATCAAAAAACTAGACGAAGCTTTAGAACAAATAGAAAAAGAGATTTTTGATATTTTAGCAATCACTCCTAACTTACCCAACCCATCTGTTCCTATTGGAAAAGATGAAACCGCAAACGTTGAAATCAAAAAATATGGAGAACCTAAAAACTTTACGTTCAAAGTAAAAGATCACATCGAATTAGGTGAACAACTAGGAATTCTAGATTTTGAAAGAGCAGCTAAAATTACAGGAAGTAGATTTGTTGTGGATAAAGGATTAGGTGCTAGATTAGAAAGATCACTCATCCAATTTATGATGGATCTACACAGCGATCAACACGGATACACAGAAATCATTCCACCATATATCGTTAATGGTAAATCAATGTTTTCAACAGGACAATTTCCTAAATTTAAAGAAGATTCATTCAAATTAGAATTAGAAGGATCAGATTACTATTTAAACCCAACCGCAGAAGTACCAACCATTAACTTACACCGTGATGAAATTCTAGATGTAGAACAATTACCGATCAAATATGTTTCATATACAACAGCCTTTAGATCAGAGGCAGGATCTGCAGGAAGAGACACTAAAGGTATATTAAGACAACACCAATTCAATAAAGTAGAATTAATTAAATTTAGTAAACCAGAAGATTCATACGATGAATTAGAAAAAATGCTTCAAAACTCTGAAAAAGTATTACAGTTACTAGAAATACCATATAGAGTTGTTTTACTATCATCAGGAGACATGGGTGCTTCAATGGCCAAAACATATGATATCGAAGTCTGGCTTCCAGGTCAAAACA
>CALGYU010000060.1 GCA_937934685.1 uncultured Acholeplasma sp.
ATCATTGGTGAATTTAGATCAAGAGGCATCATCATTGTGGATATTGCTAAAAAATATGGCGGCGGTGGACACAATTTTGCTTGTGGAGCTAGCTTAAAAACATGGGAAGAAGTAGATTCAGTCATTAATGACTTAAATATAAGAGCAGGAGAATAAAAAAATGAAACATATTTATCAAAAAATTAAAGAGTATCAAACCATTATCATTCATGGACACAAAAGACCAGATGGTGACTGCTATGGTGCACAATTTGGTTTAAAAAACATCATCCAAAACACATATCCAGAAAAAAATGTATATGTCGTTGGTCAAACCAGTGATTATGTTGACTTTGTAGGAAAAGTCGATATTATCTCAGATGATCTTTACAATGGCGCATTATCAATTGTTGTAGATACTGCAACAGAAGAAAGAATTAGTGATGAAAGATATAAATTAGGAAAAGAAATCATTAAAATAGATCATCATATTCCAATTGATCAATATGGTGACTACCAGTGGGTAGACACCAACTTTCCATCATGTGCCCAAATGATTGCTTATTTTGCAACAACATTTAACATGCCAATCACTAAAGAAGGCGCAATCGCTATGTATACAGGGATCTTAACTGATACAGGAAGATTTAAATATAGAGGAGTGAGCAGACTAACTCACGAACTTGCAGGTATGTTATTAGATAACGGAGCAGACGTTGAAGAAATAGATGCTCACCTAAGTAAAGAATCACTAGATGTGATCAGATACAAAGGTTATGTATATCAAAACTTTATTACAGATAATGGATTTATTTACGTCAAAGTAAAAAACGATATTTTAAAACAATACCATTTAACTCAAGAAGAAGCTGCATCTGTTGTTAACACACTAGGTGGTATTGAAGGATATCCAGTATGGGCTATTTTCTTAGAACAAGAAAATGGTGAAATTAGAGTAAGATTAAGATCAAATGGACCTGATATTGATCAAGTTGCTAACCAATTTAGAGGCGGAGGACACGCTAAAGCAAGTGGTGCTACCTTATTATCTTGGGATGAACTAGAACCATTCATCAAGGCGGTAAAAGAGGTTATATAATGAGCGTTTGCGAAGCCATCACAGTAACAAAACCTTTATTAGACGTAAAAGAAATAGAAAGAAGTTTAATAAAAACGTATAAAAAAGAAATCTTTAACCCATTTTTAAAAGCAATTAACGACTACAACTTAGTCGAACCAAACGACAAAATAGCTGTTGCTATTTCAGGTGGAAAAGATAGTTTGATCTTAGCAAAACTTTTCCAAGAACTAAAAAGACATAACAAGTTTCCTTTTGAAGTCTATTTTCTTTCTATGGATCCAGGTTTTGAAAGTATAAACAGAGATCAATTATTAACCAATTGCCAACATTTAAACATCGATGTTCAAATAGAGGACTCAGGTATTTTTAAAGTAGTAGAAAAAATAGCCAAAGAAAATCCATGTTACATGTGTGCAAGAATGAGAAGAGGCTTTTTATATACCAAAGCTAAAGAACTAGGATGTAATAAATTAGCGCTTGGACATCATTTAGATGATGTCATTGAAACAACCCTTTTAAACATCTTCTACGGAGGACAATTTGGAACGATGGTTCCAAAAGTAAAGGCAGATAACTTTGAGGATATTGAACTTATTAGGCCACTTTTTTTAGTAGAAGAAAAAGACATCATCAGATGGGTAAAATATAGTGGCATACAAGCCATGAATTGTGGTTGTACAGTAGCTGCAGAAAAAACATCTTCCAAAAGAAGAGAAATGAAACAATTAATCAAACAAATGAAACAAACACATCCAGATGTAGCTAAATCTATTTTTAAAGCAACAGAAAATGTTAACTTAGAAGCTATTTTAGGATACAAAAAGAAAGATAAAAAAGTATCCTTTAATCAAATTTATGAAAAAGGAGAATAAAAGAAAGTGGAAATATTACGTTTTTTAACAGAAAACCCTTTAGATATGATCAAAGATTTTGGACTTCCATGGATGGCCCTTTTAATGAAAATCATCATCCCAATGGTCATGACTTTTCTTATTGCAGGATACATTGGTCTAGAAAGACAAAATGTAGGAAAAGCAGCAGGTCTATCTGTCCACCTTTTAGTAGGACTTGCAAGCGTAGGAATAGCCATTATGCAAAGACTTATTTATGAAAGTCAACTAGACCTCATCTTTCAAGGAATAGCCGTTCACGCAGAAAGTCAAAGAATCATTGCACAAGTTGTCACAGGTGTTGGATTCATAGGTGCAGGTGTTATTCTTAAAAGTAGTAATAACACCATCCGAGGAATCACAACCGCAGGAACCATTTGGGCAGTATCTATGGTAAGTCTGATCATAGGATCAGGATACTTAGTATTAGGTGGAATCTTAGGATTTGCTATGGTCGCCTTTATTACCTTTAGAGATCTTAAACGAGGCATTAACCCACTTAAAAAATTACCCGGAGATAGAGAGGATCATGCCTAATGTTTTTTGATACGATTGCAGCTATCGCAACCCCTATTGGAACCGCTGGGATTAGTGTCATTAGAGTCAGTGGGGAAGAAGCTATTACCGAAGTAAATAAAATATTTAAAGGAAAAAACTTAAATCAAGCAAAATCACATACGATATCTTATGGACATATCATCAATGAGGATCAAACCATTTTAGATGAAGTCTTAATTTCAGTCTTTAGAGCCCCAAAATCTTTTACCGGGGAAAATGTCGTAGAAATCAGTACACATGGCGGTATTCTTATTACTCAAATGGTCTTAGAACGTATTTTAAGCCAAGACATACGTCTGGCAAGACCAGGAGAATTTAGCGAAAGAGCATACCTTAATAAAAGAATTGATTTAGTTCAAGCAGAAGCTATTATGGACATCATTCACGCTAAAAACGAAAACGCGATTAAAGTTGCTCATAGAGGACTTCAAAAAGAAACCTCTAAACTAGTAGAAGAACTACGCGCTAAACTATTAACGATCGTTGCTCAAATAGAAGTTAACATAGATTATCCTGAATATGATGATGCAATCATCATGAGCAGAGAAATCATTTATCCTGAAACCCTTAAATTAATTGAAGAAATGGAAGATGTTCTCAGACATTCTAAAAAAACCAGATATATTAGAGATGGTATTAAAACAGCAATTATTGGAAGACCAAACGTCGGTAAATCAAGTTTACTTAATGCTTTATTAGATGAGGAAAGAGCCATTGTTACAGATATCGCTGGAACCACAAGAGACACCATTGATGCTTATGTCAACATGGGCGGATTTACACTTCACTTAATTGACACAGCGGGGATTAGAGAAACAGAAGATGTCGTTGAAAAAATTGGGGTTTTAAAATCTAAAAAAGCGTTAGATGAAGCAGAGCTTGTCTTACTAGTTTTAGATCAAAGCAGTCATCTAACAGAAGAAGACAAAGCCTTACTAGAAATCACAAAAAACCATAACCGAATTTTAATCGGAAACAAATCAGACTTAAGAAAAAAACTAGATTTAGAAGAAGTATTATCAATCTCAAGCTTAACTAAAGACGGTTTAAAAGAATTAGAAAATAAAATTTTAGAAACGCTTCAACTCACTCACTTAGAAGAAAAAGATTTTAACTACTTATCTAATGCAAGACATATTAAGAAAATGTTAGAAGCGCTCTATTCTTTAAAAGACGTATTAGAAGCGATTAAACAAGAAATGCCTGTAGATATCTATGCCATTGACTTAACCAACGCATGGAACGCCTTAGGAGAAATATTAGGAGATAATGAATACGGAGATTTATTGACCGAGCTATTCTCTAAATTCTGTCTAGGAAAATAAGGGTTTTATGGTATAATTTAAATGATAAAAGAAAGCGGTGAGAGTTGTGTCATATGTTGCGTTATACAGAAGTTATAGACCTAAAAACTTCACTGAAGTAGCAGGTCAAAAAACCATTGTTCAAACCTTACAAAATGCAATTAAATACGATAAAATAGCTCACGCCTATTTGTTCAGTGGACCTAGAGGAACAGGTAAAACATCGATTGCTAAAATTATGGCAAAAGCGGTAAACTGTTTAAATCCAACAGAAGGTAATCCATGTGGTGTCTGTGAAATTTGTCAAACCATAGATGCTAATGAAGTTTCAGATGTTGTAGAAATAGATGCTGCATCTAATAACGGCGTAGATGAAATTAGAGATCTAAGAGATAAAGTTAAATACGCACCAAGTCTAGGAAAATATAAAGTCTATATTATAGATGAGGTCCATATGCTAACAACAGGAGCCTTTAATGCCTTATTAAAGACCTTAGAGGAACCGCCACATCATGTCA
>CALGYU010000061.1 GCA_937934685.1 uncultured Acholeplasma sp.
AAATACCTGCTTTTGTGAATTTAATGCCTTTAAGATTGGTTTTTTCATTGTTTGCTGTGTTTTGAATGTTGATGTTAACATCTGCATAAACTTGGCTAATTTCGCTGGCTGACTTACCTACAATACCACCTACATTAACCTCACTGTTGCTGGCTGTTTGTCCTTCGGTTAATTTGCTTTCAAATTTTGTTTGATTGATATTAATTTCACCTTGGTAGTAAAGATTCGTTTGGGTTCCACTAATTGATAATCCTCCAATGATGCCCCCAATATTTAAGGTTCTATTTTTACCACTTTCTTCAACGTGGACAAAGTTCACATTGGTGGTATTATTTGTTACTATAACATTTTGAATACGATTGATTTTTTTATTAGATTCATCGTTATATCTTCCAACCAAGCTACCTACATAAGCAGTAGATAAGTTTCTTGTGATGTCAAGATCAATATCTAGGCCATCAATGGTGATGTCTTTGAATTTACCCTTGGCATTTCCTGCTACAGCGCCTAAATATAATGTACCAACTGTGCTGTAGTGGGTGTATTCTATTTTACTGTTTTTAATATGGATACCTTCAAAAATCACACTGGTGTTAAAAGCGTTATGTGCAACAATTGAAACATAGCTAGTTCCTGCATATGAATTGTTTTTGCTATTGATGTATACATTGTCTAATGTAAGATTTTTAATGGTGCCGCTAACTCTACCAAATAAGGAAACTTCTCCCTTGTTGGTATTAAGAACTTCAACATTTCTAATGGTTTTCCCATTGCCGTCAAAAGTACCTTTAAATTCTTTACCGTTAAAGATTGATGTGAGTAAAACTTCGTTTTGCATATCAATATCGGCAGCTAATTTATAGTAGGTTTTAAGTAAAACATCTTTTCTATATTCAATGTTTCCACTTTCGCCTTCTATTTCTTCTTTTTGCATGGTTTCATATAAAGTCATTAAATCTTGTTTGTTGTTAATTAAATATGGATTCTCCACTGAACTACCGTCAACTAAGGTTGTTTTGTGATCTTTATATAAAGTTACTAAATCTTTACCCGAAGTCGCAAACACTTCCACAAGATAGGTTGTGTTTTCTTTTAGTCTGGTGACTTCAAAAGCTTCTCCTGATTTGATACCAACTTTACTAGAAACAACTTTTCCATCTAAAGATAGGTTCATATACATGCTATCTTTAACAATTTTATCTGTTTCTGTATCCCATGTAATAACAAAACTTAACGATTGATAGTTTGGTTCATATTTTTCAATTTTAAAATTAATATCTAGTGGACTAAACCCACAAGCCATAAGTGAAAACGCGGCTAAAAGGGTTATGAGGATTGCTGTGATTTTTTTCATATAATCTCCTTTAGATTCCTTGAATGGTTTCTTCAATACGTTTGATCACTTTTTCTTTACCCAATAATTTTAATGAGACGGGTAAACTTGGGCCGTGCATTTCGCCTGTAGTTGCGATTCTTGCAGGCATGAATAAAGCTTTACCTTTGGTGTTTGTGTCTTTTCCTACTTGTTTAATGGTTTGTTCAATTAAGGTTTCATCAAACTCAATTTGTAAGAATGCTTCTTTTAAAGCCCTTAACATGTCTTTACTGTTGTTTTCTACTAAAAACTGTTTGGCTTCTTCTGATAATGAAAATTCGTTATGGAAAAACTGGTGATGTAGTTCTGGTAGTTGTCCAATAAACGTTAATCTATCTTGTAAAATACCAACCAGTGTTTCTAACCACTGGTCACTTTCAATGGCGATATTTTCTTTTTCAAAGTATGGTTTTGCCATTTGAGCCAATGTTTGTGTATCTAACATTTTAATGTATCGACTATTAATGTATGCTAGTTTTTCTTTATCAAACATAGCTGGTGCTTTTGATAGTCTGGTTTCATCAAATAAATTGATGATTTCTTCTTTACTTAAAATTTCTTCTTCGCCTTTAGGTGAAAAACCAAGGAGTGAAATGAAGTTAAACATTGCTTCTGGTAAATAGCCTAGTTGAGCATAGTCACCGATAAATTGAATAACGTTGGTGTCTCTTTTACTTAGTTTTTTCTTTTGTTCGTTAACAATGATGGTCATGTGTCCAAAAATAGGAATTTCCCAGCCAAAAGCTTGATAAATCATTATTTGTTTTGGTGTGTTGGTGATGTGTTCTTCCCCTCTAAGGACATGTGATATTTCCATAAGGTGATCATCGATTACTACCGCAAAGTTATAGGTTGGAATACCGTTGTCTTTCATGATGATCCAATCTTCTATTTCTTTACTTTCAAACTTTAAAGTCCCTCTGACCATATCATCAAAACTATAGGTCACATCTTTAGGTACTTTAAAACGGATAGCGTATGTTTCACTATCTTCTCTATAGTCTTTATAAGCAAAGCCTTTTTCTAATAATTCTTCTGCATATTTTTTATATAACTCTAATCTTTCTAATTGGCGATAAGGGCCATATTTTCCGCCTTTATCTGGTGATTCATCCCAGTCTAATCCTAACCATCTTAAGTTAGTTAATTGAGACTCTTCTCCACCTTCTACGTTTCTTGCAATATCGGTGTCTTCTATTCTAATAATAAATTCCCCGTTATGATGTTTAGCAAATAAATAGTTAAATAATGCACTTCTAGCGTTACCTATATGTAGTAACCCTGTAGGACTTGGTGCATAACGAACACGTACTTTTTTCATATTTTAACAACCTTCCTTTACGCAAGTAATATTATACGATATTTTAGGGTTTTTAACAAGACACACCGCCTTATAAAAAAGAAAAGGACCCAAAATTGGGTCCATCCAACAATTAACGTTTTGAGAATTGTGGTGCACGACGTGCTTTTCTTAAACCATATTTTTTACGTTCTTTAGAACGAGGATCTCTAGTTACTAGACCTGCTGGTTTTAAGATTGCTCTTAATTCTGGGTTTAATTCCATTAAAGCTCTTGTAATCCCTAAACGGATTGCTCCTGCTTGTCCTGTTAACCCACCACCGTTAACATTTGCAACAACGTCGTAGTTTCCAACGTTTTCTGTTAATGCTAATGGTTGTAATACGTCTAAGCGTGTTGCTGGTGAAGGTAGGTACTCTTCAAATTCTCTACCATTGATAATAAATTTACCTGTACCAGTTGTTAGAATAACACGCGCAACTGAACTTTTACGACGTCCAGTGCCGAAATATTGAACTTTATTAGCCATGTGTTATACCTCCAAACTTTCTGGTTGTTGTGCTTGATGCTTATGATTAGGTCCTGCATAGACAAATAATTTGCCAGCCATTTTATCACCTAATTTTGTATGTGGTAACATACCTTGAACAGCTTTTTCCACAATACGTGTAGGGAATTTAGCCATTACGTCTTCTGCGCTTGTAGATTTTAAACCACCGCTGTAACCGCTGTGGCTATAATACATTTTGTCAGACCATTTTTTTCCTGTTAATACAATTTTTTCTGCGTTAATTACAATCACATAGTCACCACAGTCTACATGAGGAGTGTAGGTTGGTTTATGCTTTCCTCTTAATACAGATGCAACTTGCGTTGCTAGACGTCCTAAAGTTTTACCTTCAGCGTCTACAACAAACCATTTTCTTTCAATGTTTTGTTCATTTGCCATAAATGTTTTCATTTTTCATTTCTCCTTATTACGTATAATCCTTAGTTTTTTAATAAGGGCTATGTGTGGATTTTTTTGTTTTTAAAACGTACCTATCTAATAATACTATAATGGACTTTAAAAGTCAACATTTTTAATTGTCTTTTTAATCAATATAAACGGTTTGATTTTCTATGTCTACAATCACCTTTTCTGATTTGCTGGTTGGGATGTTTTTCCCTACAAAATCAGCTCTGATTGGAAGTTCCCTATGTCCTCTATCGACTAATACGGCTAGTTGAATTTTACTCGGTCTTTGATGATCCATGATGGCATCCATCGCAGCTCTTACCGATCTACCTGTGTATAAAACATCATCAACTAAAATAACGTTTTTGTTTTCTAGTTCTAATTGTTGTGTGCCTTTTTGTTCAAGTTTGACATCATCTCGATAGTTCGTGATGTCAATCCCTATAACAGGCACATCAATTTGAGCAAATTGTTTTAAATTTTCTTTAATGATGTTTGCTATTGGTAAGCCTTTTTTTAAAATACCGACTAGAATCAAATCTTCTAATTTAGAATGGGCTTCTATGATTTCATGGGTCATTCTTTTTAATGTTCTTGAGAGTTGTTCGCTTGTTAAAATTTCTTTCATTTTAATCACCATTTATATTATATCAAATTTTTTTCATTTTAGACTTGCTTACTATTTTTATTGTGTTATAATTTTAGCAGACAGAGTCCTTTAAAAAACACCCGTGAGTGTTTCAAGGTATCGTATTCATTGCTGCCATTATGGTAAGAGGACATCTATAGGTGTCCTCTTTTTTTAAAGGATTCATAAAAAGAAAGGGAGTTGTTTTATGAGTCAAAAAAAAGCTGTCGGGTATTTACCAGACCAAAAGCCTAGTTTAGGTAAAGGTTTATTGTTTGCATTGCAACAATTTTTAGTCATGCTGCCTGCTACTGTGTTAGCAGCAATTATTATGAATAGTAGAGGTTTAGAGATTTATAGTATTCCTGCTGCTGTGTTTGCAAGTGGTTTTGCCACTATTGGGTTTTTATTAATTACTAGAGGAAAGATTCCTTTGTATTATGGGTCTAGTTTCTCCTATATTCCAGCGGTTGCGATTATTACCACTAAGTTTGCTAATGTGAGTGCGGATACTGTTTTTGGAGCAATCATGGTTGCTTCTATCATCTCAGGTTTAATGAGTATCGGTGCTGGATTACTAATTAAGTATTTTGGAAAAGAAAAAATTGATAAAATATTGCCTGGTCATATTACTGGAATGATTGCTATGATCATTGGGTTATCATTAGCAGGTAATACAATGAGTGGTATTTTAAATATTAGTGCGGATAAAGTAGATTGGTTATCGGTTTTAGTAGCAATCATCACTTTCCTTACCATTACTATTTTAACGGTTGTTTTGAAAAAAGGGTTTATTAGTCAAGTACCTATTTTAATTGGTATCGGCGTTGGCGTGGTTTTCTCTTATTTAATTTATGTTCCAAGTTTAAATAGTGAGTTAGGTTACTTTCAAGCGATTGGTGACTATGTGGTTCATCTAGATGCTGGTAAGGTAGGATTGTTTGATCACATGCCTTGGAATACTTTACCTGCTGCGTTTAAAGAGCCTAGCATTATTTTAACAGCTGTTCTAGCTATTTTCCCAATCGCTTTTGCTACCATTCCAGAATCTGCAGCTCACGTTAATCAAGTGGATTTATACGTTAATAACTTAGCTGCCGAAATGGGTGTAGAAAAAAATTATGACATTAAAAATGAGTTAGACACAAACCTTATCGGAGATGGATGTGCAGATATTATTGCGGTTTTACTAGGTGGTCCTGCTGGAACGAATTATGGTGAAAACGTTAGTGCTTCTGCGGTTACTAAAAACTTCTCTTCTTATGTTTTTGGTTTAACAGGTATCATTGCGATTATTGTGGGTGTTTTACTGCATTTAGCGGGTAATATTAATATCAGTCAAATATTGACCAATCCAGTTATTCAAGGTGTTTCTTTATACTTGTTTGGTGCTATCGCGGTTCAAGGGATTGCGTTAATGATTGAGAAAAAGATTAATGTGTTTGATCCTAAAGTGGTTGCAGTTATGGCCTTTATCGCTATTGTAGGATTGGGTGTTTCTGAAATACCGGTGACTGCTTCGTTTGTTTTACCTGGTATAGGGATTGCGGCATTTGGTGGTATTTTGCTTAACTTGCTTTTAAACTTCTTAGAAAAACTAACT
>CALGYU010000062.1 GCA_937934685.1 uncultured Acholeplasma sp.
TGAAAAACTATATGAAATCTTACTACTCACCATGAACAAAGCTAAAAAATCAAATCTATATGATTACATTGAATACGATCAAGAATTAAGCTATTATTTAACACAAGAAGAAACCATGAGAAAAGACTTTGAACAAGCTTTAAAAACTCCAGATCAATTCATGATGTACCTACAACCTAAATACCATATCTTAAAAAAGAAAATAGACAGTTATGAAGCACTTTTAAGATGGAACCATGAAAAATACATCCACACCTCACCTTCTAAATACATTCAACTAGCAGAAGAAGATTCTTTAATCAACGAAGTTGGAAAAATGACCATCGAAAAAATCTTACAAATCTTCAAACTAAACCCTAACATCAGTATTGCCCTAAACGTTTCAGCCAAACAATTACTAGAACCAGGGTTCATCAACTACCTTGAAGAAAAAACCAAAGAACACCACGTCTCACCTTCTAAAATCGTTTTAGAACTAACAGAAACCATTTTAGTCCAATCCTTTGGCTTGGTAAGTGATAAACTAAAACTACTCAAACAACTAGGGTTCCAAATTCATCTAGATGATTTTGGAACCGGATATAGCTCACTAAAATACTTAAAAGACCTACCCGTAGACGCCATAAAAATCGATAAACAATTCATCGATCACATCACCTTAGAAGAAAACTCAAAAGTCATTGTCAAAATGCTTATCGACCTAGCACATAACCTAAATCTCACAGTTATAGCAGAAGGCGTTGAAACCAAAGAACAAGCAGAAATACTAACCAAACTAGGATGCGATTACCTACAAGGGTATTACATAGGAAAACCTAACCAAGCATCCATCATTTTAAACAAAAAAGGAGAAAACTCATGAGCGATGGAGTCGTGATAGGACTGGTCATTGGTGTAAGCATATGTATGCTTATTCTAATCATCGTCTTTATAAAAACAATTAAAAAAGAAAAAATCCAAGCCAAAGAAGAACACTTAATGTTGTCAAATGACTCACTATCATATGACCTCATTAAAAAGTTTATTCAAACCAAAATAGATAAAGAACAAAAAAACAGTCTATTTACCGTCTTAAGCGTTAATATAGACCAATTTTCTGAAGTCTCTGATAACTACTTAGAAAAAGAAATAGAAAGCCTTATTTCTGAAATCCATCATCACATCAAAAACATCTTACCAAGAGGCTCAAAAATAGGTTATGGCTTTAGAGAAGAAAACATCTTAATCTATTTACCCAACATCTATCCAGAAGATCAAATCACAAATCTAACCAAACAAATTAAAAAAGCATCTGAACTAAAAGTTCAAATCTTTCAAGACATCTTCATAGAAAAAACAGTAACCATCTCATATGTCACATACCCAATGCATGGACAAACAGCTGAAACTCTCATAGAAGCCCTAAAAATAGCCATTTACGTAGCAGAATACTCAGGCGGCAATACCATCAAACCATATACCAAAGACATGAATAGAAGCAAAGAATACATTAATTTCTATTATGAACTCAAACAAGCCATTAGAAAAAGAGAGTTTTACTTTTTATTCCAACCCATCATGAACATTCAAGAAAACAATATTTTAGGATTTGAAAGTTTACTTAGATGGCAACACCCAATTAAAGGCACTCAAACCCCTGACCAATTCATAACCATGTTAGAAAACTCAGGAGACATCGATTGGATTGGTTTATGGGGATTAGAAAACATCGTTAAAACCAGCGTGGAATTTAAAAGAACCTTACCCAAAGATTTCTTATGGCACATAAACATTAGCTTAAGACAACTTGTAAGCATCAATGTTGTTTCATCCTTCCAAAAAATTGTCCAAAAATATAAAATAAACCCTCAATACATCGTTTTAGAACTTTTAAACTTCCAAAACGCTATGATACAAGAAGATGTCATCAAAACCATCTTAAAACTTAAAAACATCGGGTTTAAAATAGCGGTTGATATCATCAACGCTGATTTTCAAGTCTTAACTAAAATTGAACAATACCAAATTGACATCATTAAAATCAGTAGAGAGTTTCATACAACCAAAACAAATGTGACTAAAGAACAATTTATGATCGCCTTAAAAAAACTTGCTGAAACCAAAAAAATAAACGTCGTTTTTGAAGGCGTTGAAAACCAAGAAATGGCCGAAAAAATATTATCACAAAACTATTATTTAGCCCAAGGATATCACTACTCTAAGCCATTGACCAAAGAAGAGACATTAGAATACATACAAAAGCATGAAAGTAAGTGAAACTATTGACAAGGCAATATAAAATGATATAATTTAATCATGTAAAAAGGCAAAACTGTTGAAAAACAGCGACGCAAAACTAAAGGGCCTGTTAAATGGTAGCCAGTTGTCAATAATGATGACTGGCTTTTTTTGTCGTTTAAAGGAGGTGTTTTAGTTGAAGTTATCAGAGTTGTGGGGAAAAAAACAAGTAGGCAAACAAACTAGAAAAGCATTAATATTTTTAATTCCTAGCTTCATCCTTACAGCGATTATGATTTTTGTGACATTCTATGGACAAGACACAGGTGACTTTTCCATCGGAATTGATAAAGAAACACATCAAAAAAACATATCTATTTCAGCTAATGCCAACTCAAAAGAAAACAAAAAAATCATTCGAGCAAAAGCAAGACCCATCCAACCTATCAGTAGCGCCGCTATTAAAGCCCGCTACCTAGATGAAATTTTAAAAAACCCTGGAGGAAGCTATCACTCAGAAAACTTCATCTCCTACACATTCTATCTTAAAAACGAAAGTGAACTAGCCTTTAGCATCGGTTATGACTTAATTGTCACAGAGGCCGAAAGGCAAGATGTCACAGACCAATTTAAAATAGATAAAAGCATTAGAATCATGCTAGTAGATGAAAATAATACCTCTATTTATCAATCTGCACAATCTAGTGACACTTTGGCTAATCAAACATTTAATCAAGGACCTGTTATCATCAAAGAAACCGGAATTCACTTAAACCCAAAAGAAGAAAAAAAATTCACCCTCATCTTTTGGTTTGATATTCTAGAAACATCAACCCTAGAAGAAATACCAGAATCCATTAAGTTTCAATTGGTCTTTAGAATAGATGAAGGTTATTAAAATGAAAAAGATTTACATCACTTTAATCACCATCTTTTTTCTAACCATCACCTTAACCATTAGCGGAGTCGCTTGGTTTAACATCAGTAACGTCAGCTTAATTGATGATATCGCCTTAAAAGCAGGTTCAGGAGATTTATTAGAACTATCCTTAGATGGACAAACCTTTAATAAAACACTAGATGAAAAAGTGATCAAGGAAAAACTAAAGAAACTAAAATTTAAAGACATCACCACACAAGATGGATTTAATTTCTTTAAAAATCCTTATCAAACAGAAACTCAAAGAGCCACACCTAATATTGACTACATCAGTATAGAAGTATGGTTTAAAGTAACTGCACAAGCAGAAGATCAAAAAGATAAGCATGTCTTTTTAGCCAATGGCAAAAATCATGCTTATGAAATAGAAAATAAAACAGGGACATTCATTACCTCAAAAGGTAAACGATGGGAAAGTGACATAGACTTTAAGTACAGTGATCATGACGTTGTAAGAAAAAATGAAATCAACACTTATTATGCCAAAGACGCAATGAGAATAGGTGTTAACCACAAAGATGAAAACAAATTCATCTATGATGTATCAAACTATGAAAATAGAGGTTATGTCAAAGCCTTTGGCGCCTATGACTACTATAATCAAAAAAACAATG
>CALGYU010000063.1 GCA_937934685.1 uncultured Acholeplasma sp.
AATCCCCTCTAGGCTTCCCATTAAAGGTTTTAATAACTCAGCCTTTATGATTCTTTATAAAAGCATCGGCTCAATTGAACATTTAGTTTGAGCAGATACTACTATTGTTTGTATTTCTACAGGTTTGTCATTTTCATAAAAATATGAAACTTGGCACTTACCGTCTGGTGCAAATAAACCAATATACTCAATTTCTCTTAAAAATTTATAGCGCTTTGCAATTCTATGGGCTAATGCCAGTGGTGCAGGTAGTTTTTCATCTGTTTCATTTGTTGCGTAACCATACATCATACCTTGGTCACCAGCACCTTGTAGTTTAGTGCCTCTCTCATCTACACCTAGTGCAATGTCTGGACTTTGTTCTGAGATGTTTTTAATAACCTTAAACTCTTTTAAATAACCTAAGTTTAATAATGTTCTATGAACTATTAAATCATAGTCAACTTTTGCATTTGTTGTTATCTCGCCAAATAGATAAACAGTATTATTTTTAATTGCTGTTTCAATTGCAACCCTTGCAAGTTTGTCTTCACTTAATACTGCATCTAGAATTTCATCACTAATTCTATCGCATACTTTATCTGGGTGTCCATCAAAGACAGATTCACTACTTATTACTCTTTTTATCATTTTGAAATATCCCTTCTGTTTGTTTTATATATTCTTTTAAAGTGTAAGTTGCAATAAGACTTAAAAAGGCCACACGTCGAAACGTAAGGCCTAATGTTTTAAAGTTAAAGGTTTAATAGTTACCGTCATGTTATTTAATTTTCCAAGATGTGTAAACTGAACGGTAACTTGAATCCCAAGTATCTAATAACTTACCATCTTTGACACAGACTATATGTTTTGCAAGTTTAACGATATAAGTTCCTTCTTTAAAAAACTTTGCAAAGTCATCAACTTTAACTCTTGGTACGCCTTTTGGAACTTTTAATACAATTCTGTCAAAGTCTTCTAAATATTTATAAATGAACTTTGTTTCTTTATAACTTCCAAAGCCTAATTCTTTCTTGCTTCGGTTTAGTTCACGTCTTGCTTCTAAGTAGTCTTTATCAAATGCTAGCGAAACTGCTCTTACTACACAATCAGTTGTATGTAGTCCTTTTGGATGAGGATTCCTATATTCAAATACGCCCATCTAATTCACCATTTAACCATTTCACTAATTCTCTACTTGAGTTTGTAAGCAATACTGGTTTATCAAAAAAGTCATCAACACTATAAACTGCATACCTTTCATTTTCCCAAGGTGAGTCTATTTGTATTACAAGTTGAGTTGCGCCATCATTAATGTTAGCAATTCTAAAATCATCATATAATGGACCACTCATTGGACAGTTATTTTTAAACCATACAAAAGTTTCATTTAAATTTATTTTGCCACCAGCTTTGATTTGTTTGATGATGTTGCCCATTTTCTTAGTTTTGTTTTTTAAGCTTGTATCTTTACAAAACCAATCATACCAACCTGCCTCAATTTGAACTTTAGTGTTTTCATTTTCAAATTCAGCGTTTTTAAATCTTTCAATCCAGATGTTTAAAGGAATTCTATTATCAGACATTTTGCACCTCTACATGACACTTTCTTAAAAATGCTGAGTATCTTGCATAACCATATCCTTCTGATTGAATCAAAATTCCATAGTCTACATCTTTAGCTGTAACATAAATTGCATGCCAAATATTATCCTTATCTACATACATTAAATCTTTGTTTTCTTTTATAAAATCATAATCTGCAAGCATATCATCTAAGAACTTATTAAATTTACTTATTGAGAGCTCTACTACTTTTTCTATTGTGTAATCATCCTGTGGGACAATTTGCTCCTTATATGCTTTTCTTTCAAATAATACTTTTTTCATTCCACACTACCTTCCTTTCGTCATGTAGCATATTAAAATAACTTTTTTATTATAGCAAGTCAATTTTCCACTATAGTAACTAATCTTCTAGATTAAATTCAGGTATCTCGCTTAAAGGTGTTTTAACACCTTCACGCAGGCGATAAAAACTATCGTTTTTAAATTCTTTATGTCTTATATATCGCTTTATGATAACATCTACAAATTTTTCATCATATTCCATTAAGTATGCAGACCTACCAAGTTGATCAGCTGCGAGGAGCGTTGATCCACTACCACCAAATAGGTCAAGAACAACCTCACCAACTCTTGATGAGTTTGCGATTGCTTTACCTACTAACTCTAGTGGTTTCATAGTTGGATGCTCTTCATTGCGTTTTGGCTTGTTATATTCCCAGACAGTATCTTGAGTTCTATCATCAACAAAATAATGAGCTGCACCTTCTTTCCAACCATAAAGGATTGGCTCATGTCTCCAATGATAATCTTGTCTACCTAAAACTAAAGCATTCTTAACCCAGATTAAACACTCTGCAAGTTTGAAGCCTGCATTCTTATAAGCGTTTCTAAAGTTAAGTCCTTCAGTATCCGCATGACAAACATAAATAGCACCACCCTTTTTAGTGTTTTCAAACATATTAGTAAATGCACTAAATAAAAATGTATAAAATGCACTATCTTCCATTTTGTCATTTTGAATCTTACCAGCTGTTCCTTCATAGTCAACATTATATGGTGGATCCGTGAATATCATATCAACTAACTTTTCATTAACTAATACATCAACATCTTCTTTAATAGTTGAGTCACCACATAATACTCTATGATTACCTAATACATAAAGGTCACCTTTCTGACTTACTGGTACTTCTGGTATTTCACTATCTGGGTCAAAGTCATCATCGGTTGCATTATCTGGAATATCAGAATGCAACTCTTCAAATCCAAATTGAAGCATGTCCATATCAATATCAAATAACTCTTCTTCTAACTTTGATAAATCCCATGTTGCAAGCTCTGCTGTTTTATTATCTGCAAGTCTAAATGCTTTAATTTGTTCATCAGTTAAATCATCAGCGATTAAACATGGAACCTCAGTTAATCCTAACTTCTTAGCTGCCTTTAACCTAGTATGACCTGCAACAATTACTAGATTGCTATCAACAACAATTGGAACTTTAAATCCAAACTCTTTAATAGATGCAGCAACAGCATCTACTGCAGCATCATTGTCTCTTGGATTGTTTTCATATTCAATTAAACTATTTAGATTTAGATTTTTTATTTTCATTGATATTCCATTCCTCAAAGTTACTCTCTTGACGTTTTCTAGCGATATCTAACATTTCTTTATTTTCGTTATACTTCTCACCATGTAGTCTTGATAATAAATACTTACCAGCTCCAACATCGCCTGGTATATATTTTTTAATCTTAACGATCTTCTTCTTGGTTTTACCATTAGACTCTTCAATAATTGTTTGAGTGTCCTCATAGTATTCACCTTCAGCTCGTCTTGTAATACTTACTAAAAGTAGTTGCTCATGAAGTTTCTTTGCTTCTGCAATTGTAAATCTAATCTCTTCATGTCTTTTCTTGAGTCTTTCCCAAGTTGCCTCACTAACTCCAAGTAAGTTATAAATTAAACCTCTTGCTTCTTTATATGAATAATAGTCAGAGATGATTTTTAGTTTTGCATCTAGTAAACCTTGTTCTTTCCATTTCATATAAGCATCTTTTGTATTGGCCATATAATTTCCACCTCCCATTAATTGAAAGTGAAATCTACGAATTTTCGCAAGAAAAAAAGGAACAATTATTGCTCCTTTTAATCCTAGACTTTTAAAGCCAGATATCCACGATAACCAGATTATACGCTAAACAGTTCAGTTTGTAGTGTATCTAGTGGTAGACAAATATACTTTTTTCAAGTCTTTTTATTAAGTTTTTTTCTCGCTCTCAAACATATATCATTGTAGTTATTAATTGTATTGTTGCTACATGATTACTATTTGAGTATGGGCGTCAACACTAATTATTGACTAAAGTATACATTAAATAAAAAAATACCACACACAATAGAATACTGTTTTCTACTTGATTATAATTTTGATAGCCCTTTGTTAATGTTCGTGAATTTGTAAAACGAAAAACTACTTATAGAATATGTTCTTTATCTTAATAATTACAATCCATATCGGGTGGTTATTCTTTTTGATCACATTTACTCATTAAAGTATGTTATTTACTCATATGGGTATGCTAGTTACTCACTCATGACATCATACACGGTAGTTATTGAACTGA
>CALGYU010000064.1 GCA_937934685.1 uncultured Acholeplasma sp.
CTGTTGATAGAGTTAAATATCAAAGCATGGTTGACCATGGTTCTGAACATATTGATACGACCTTTGATGCTGAGTTAAAACAAATTGCTGATATTTTTGAATCATATATTGAACAGTATAATGAATTCTATATTGAGTTCTTGAATGAAAACACAAGATATATTCCATATGATAATACTGAATTTTTTGTTAATAAACAATTCAATATGATACTAATGGTCTTCTTTGTGGGTATGTTTGGAGGGCTCGTAGGTGCTTCAACAGCTTTAATTAAAGAATCAGCTTCTTCTAAAAAAGAAGAAAAAACCGTTTAATACAAACAAAAGGTCACCCTAGGGTGACCTTATTTTTTTACTCTTTTATTTGATAAGTAGTAACTACTTTAGCTACTAACTTTTTAGCTTCACAGTTTGTTAACTTAGAAATATTTTCTTTTATATATTCGATTTCTAGTGCTTCTGTTTCTATTTTAGGTGTTTTTTCTATGAATATTTTTTCATTAGATGTTCTACAATGATTATCACTATTTACATCTACTAAAAGCTCTTCATAAAGCTTTTCACCAGGTCTTAAACCCGTTACTTCAATTTTGATATCTTGATGTGGTTTAAGTCCACTTAAACTAATCATTTGTTCTGCTAGAGTATATATTTTAACAGGGTCTCCCATGTCTAGAACAAAGATTTCTCCACCATCAGCAAACACTGCTGATTGTAAAATCAATCCTACTGCTTCTGGGATGGTCATGAAGTATCTAGTAATTTCTTTATGTGTGACAGTGACTGGGCCACCATCTTCAATTTGTTTTTTAAATAATGGGATGACACTACCATTTGAACCTAAAACATTTCCAAATCTTACAGCACTAAATTTAGTGAAGTCAGATTGTGCCTGCTGATTTTCAATGATCAGTTCTGCATATCTTTTGGTTGCTCCCATGACGTTGGTACTTCTAACGGCTTTATCACTACTTACTAAAACAAATTTTTTAACCTTATATAAGTTAGATAACTTAGCTGTGTTATGTGTCCCTAAAACGTTGGTTCTAATCGCTTCTACTGCACTATCTTCCATTAATGGTACGTGTTTATAAGCTGCGGCATGAAACACAATGGTTGGATGATAGGTTTCAAAAACGTCTTTGATTCTTTCATAGTTATATACACTTCCAATGATTACTTTTAAGTTTAATTCTTTTTCTTCTTTTTTAAATTTTCTTAAAAGTTCTTGTTGGATGTCATAAGCATTGTTTTCATAAATGTCAAAGATGATGAGTTGTTTTGGGTTTAATTGAGCAATTTGTCGACATAACTCACTACCAATTGAACCACCACCACCGGTAACTAAAACGACTTCATCTTTAATAAATTCTTTGATTTTATCGTTTTCAAGTGTAATTTCTTTTCGGTTGAGAAGATCTTCAATCTTAACATCTTTTAAAATAACGGCACTACTTTCTTCATCTACACTGGTCATTCCGATGAATCTTCTAATTTTAAGGTGATGTTTAAAAGCAATTTCTGCAATTTCATTAACTTTTTGATTGGTAATATGATTAATAGCAATAACTACTTCTGCAGCTTGGTATTTAACTATAGCTTCTTCTAGTTTATCAATAGAACCAATAATTGGTACGCCCATGATTCTTTTACCGGTTTTTTCTTGATCCTCATCAATGAAAGCTACTGGTTTCATTGTGAGTTCTTTTTCTCGGTAAATTTCTTTTAGTAGTCTTTCTCCTACATATCCTGCACCAAAAATGATGACTTTTTTATTGACAGTTTTAATAACTGTAAACTGTCTTCTAAAATACATGATGAAGCGGTTTACAACTCTTGGTATAGATAGAATGAATACTTCTGTGATGGTGATATATATATAACTGGTTTTATATATAAAATCAATTTTTGTTAAGGCAATGAAGAGAACAATTAAAATATTAATTCCTACAATGGAAACTGTTAATTTTAAGAAATCTTCAAACCCAAACAATGAAACCAACATTTTATAAACCCCTATTAAATAAAAGGTTAATAAGTGCACGGCAATAATGATTGGTAATGCAATCATTAATTGTGTTCTTTCTACTTCAAGATTTAATGTAATTAAAGTTGTAATAACTAATAAATATGTTAATGTGATACCTATGGCATCTATAAACATTGAACCAATTAAACTGCGTAATCTTCTACTTTTAATATTATCCATTGACATTCACCTTTATAAAACTCCCCTTTAGTTTTATACTTCCCCTATTTTATTTTAATAAAGTTATAACTTCTTCTATATCTTTTTTAATCATTTCTAAAGAGTTTAACCAAAACTCTTTTTTCGTAATATCAATACCCATAGATAATGCAACATCTTCTGCGCTTGCTTTGGTTGTTAATCTTAATAGATCATCATATTGATTGATAAACGCTTCTTTGTTTTCTAAATATTGAGCGTATAAACCTTTTCCAAAGAGTAGACCAAATGCGTATGGGAAATTATAGTAGCTTAATCCTGCACTATAATAGTGTCCCTTATTTAGCCACATGTAAGGGTGTAGATATTCTGGATCTAATCCTTTACCGTAAGCTTTGGTTTGTGCATCTATCATAAATTGTTTCATTTCTTGTTTTGAAATGGGTCTGTTGGCTGTGCTAAATACTTTTTCTTCAAATAAGAATCTAGATAAAATATCGATAACTACTTGTGTTGCGTCTTGAACTGAGTTTTCTAAAATAGATAAGCGTTCTTCTTTTTTATCAATTTGTTTTAATAAATGGTTATTAATAATAGCTTCACAGAAGATGCTTGCTGTTTCTGCCAAAGGCATTGGATAACTCCAATGTAATGGCTGATTTGAAGCAATCACTTCTCCGTGATATCCATGTCCAAGTTCGTGTGCTAAGGTTAGGCAATCAGATAGACTCCCTGTAAAGTTGGTTAAAATACGTGATTCATTTATTTGTGGCTGGTTGCTACAAAAAGCTCCGCCTCTTTTTCCTTTTTTAGGATAGACATCAATCCAATTTTTGTCAAAGGCTTTTTTAGCAAAGTCACCTAGTTTTTGACTATATCCGTAAAAAGCATCTTTAACTAATGTTTGAGCCTCATCATATGTATAGGTTTTTTCTAGTTTTCCCATTGGGGCAAATAAATCATAAAATGGTAAACCATTTTGATGACCTAGGCTTTTAGCTTTAGCTTCTAAATATTGTTCAAAATAAGGCTGATATTCATAAATCGCTTCAATCATTGCCTCTAGTGTTTCTTTTTTCATTTTAGATTGAATTAAAGTTTTTTCTAAGGCTGATTCATATCCTCTTAATTCTAACATCACATTAACTTCTCTTTTAATGTTAGTTAATGCCAATGCTACAAAGTCTTCTACTTGTTCATATGCTTTTAATTCTGCTTCATAAGCCTTTTTTCTAACCTTTGGATCATAATCATAAGCAAGGTTTCTAACTTCGCTTAAAGTGATGTTTTCTTCTTCATATAAGACATTTAAGTTAGCTGTTGCCATGCTTTGTAGTCTAGACCATGAACCAGAGCTTAATTCACTTAATCTTGCATAAAGAATTTCTTCTTTTTCTGATAATAAGTGTTTTGCGCTTTCTTTGATATGATTTAAGTTAAATAAGTATGTTTTAATTAATTGACTTTTTTCTGATAGTTTTTCAATGTTAATATTTTTTAAGTATCTAGTGAAAATAACGTCTTCTTCTGTTGTTTGTCTTAAGATGTTTTGTATTTTAGCTAAATAGCTTAACGCTTCTTGATTGTTAACATCAGTTGCTGAGATTAAGCTTGCATAGCTATAAACTGTTTTAACTAAAACCGTTAATTTTTCGTCTATTCTTAAATATGATTCAATCAAGAATATATCATCATATTGATCTTTATGCTTAATTAATGTTTTAACTTCTTTAACTAATGCTTCAATTTTGTTTAAATCTTTTTGATAGGTTTCATCAAACCCTTGATAAAAACTGGTTAAATCCCAATTACCCATTTATATGCCCTCTGCTTTCAGTTCTAGTATGATGTCTCTGATGACTGCTGCTTTCTCAAAATCTAATTGCTTGGCAGCTTCTTTCATTTGAATTTCTAAGTTTTCTATTTCTAACATTATCTCTTTTTTGGTGAGTTTCTTTTGTTTCTTTTCTTCTTTGGCTTCAACCTTAATTGAAATACCATCTCTAATATCTTTTCTAATCCCTTGTGGTTCTACTTGATGCTTACGATTATATTCTGCTTGAATCTCACGACGTCTATTGGTTTCGTTGATGGCTTTTTCCATGGCATCGCTCATTTTATCCGCATACATAATAACTTTACCTGAAACGTTTCTTGCGGCTCTACCAATGGTTTGAATTAAACTTCGCTCACTTCTTAAAAATCCTTGTTTATCTGCATCTAGTATTGCAACTAATGAGACCTCTGGTAAGTCTAGCCCTTCTCTTAGAAGGTTAATTCCAATTAAGACATCGTATTTACCTAGTCTTAAGTCTCTAAGGATTTCTATTCTTTCTAAGGCTTTAATCTCACTATGTAAATAGGCTACTTTTAAACCTAAATCTTTAAAGTGAGAAGTTAAGTCTTCACTCATTCTAATGGTTAGGGTAGTAATTAAAACTCTTTCGTTTAACTCGATTCTTTTTTTAACTTCAAAATATAGGTCATCTATTTGACCTTTTGAAGGTCTAATTTCTATTTCTGGGTCTAGTAAATAAGTTGGTCTAATGATTTGTTCAATGATTGGTAGTTGTCTGTTTAATTCATAATCACCAGGGGTTGCAGATAGATAAACGATTTTATCTAACTTTTCTTCAAACTCAAGAAATGTTAGTGGTCTATTATCTAGCGCACTTGGTAATCTAAAACCATGATTAACCAATGTTTCTTTTCTAGAACGATCTCCAAAGTACATGCCTCTCACTTGTGGGATGGTTACGTGGGATTCATCGATGACCATTAAGAAATCATTTCCAAAAAAATCGATTAAAGTTGCAGGAGTTTCTCCTGCTTCTTTTAAAGCAATGTGTCTTGCGTAGTTTTCAACACCGCTACAATAGCCTAGTTCTTCTAACATTTCTACATCATATTTGGTACGCATTTCAATACGTTGTGCTTCAAGTAGTTGGTTATTACTTTGAAAGTGATGGATTTGTTCTTGAAGTTCGTTTTTAATTCTTCGGATACTTTCTTTTAGTTTTTCTTTGTTGGTCATAAAAAGGGTTGCTGGATATAATGTTACAAAGCTGGTTGCTTGGGTTGAAACACCGGTTAGAACATCAAAATATCTGATTTCTTCTATTTCATCGCCAAAAAAAGAAACTCTAATACCATTTTCTCTTTCTGAAGCTGGAATAATTTCCACAGAATCCCCTCTAACTCTAAAGGTTCCTCTATGAAAGTCGATATCGTTTCTTTGATATTGTAGTTCTACTAACTTATGTAATAAATGGTTTCTACCATATTCTTCGCCTACACGAAGAAAGATGGTAGCATTTTTATAATCATCTGGATCTCCTATCCCATAAATACAGGATACAGAAGCAACTACAATCACATCATCATGTGATAGTAAGGATGCTACTGCGCTATGTCTCATCTCATCTATCTCATCGTTAATCGATGAGTCTTTTTCAATATAAGTATCACTTGAGACAACATATGCTTCAGGTTGGAAATAATCGTAATAAGAAATGAAGTATTCTACTCTATTTTCAGGAAATAAAGCTTTAAGTTCTCCGTAAAGTTGTCCTGCAAGTGTTTTGTTATGAGCTAAGATTAAAGTCTTTTTATTCATTTTTTCAATTAGGTTTGCCATGGTGAAGGTTTTTCCTGTTCCAGTGGCTCCTAGGAGGATTTGTTCATTTTTACCATCATTAAAATTACGAATAAGTTTTTCTAAGGCCTCAGGCTGATCGCCGCTAGGTTGATATGATGATACTAATTTGAACATTTCTACACCCCATTTGTGTTCATAATGACGTAATTGTCTTTAAAAAAAAGACACTTTTCTATGCTTATTAATTCTATCACTTTTTAATCTTTTTTACAAGAACAGGGCTATAAATCCCTCTATTCGGTTTTTTTATTTTAATTGTTTTCTTTATTAAATTTAAAAGGACCTATTCTATCGAATAAGTCCTTTACGCCTTACGGCTCCACGTAATATTATAATATAATTTTTAATCCTAAAT
>CALGYU010000065.1 GCA_937934685.1 uncultured Acholeplasma sp.
TTGAATAATTAGTGTAAAAATGATAAACTATTACTAGCCCTATTAAATAGGGCAAAAGAGAGGGTATAAAATGCGGAGTAAAAACACATTAAAAAAGTGGATAGAAAAGCAAAAAAATGAAAAAGAAGACAAACTTTATAGAAACATAGATGGCCTATTTTTAAAAGAACTTAGAAATAAATTAGAACTAACACAAGTTCAAATGGCCAACTATTTAGGTGTTTCTAAAAAAACCATTGAAAAATGGGAGCAAGGTGTAAATCCAATCATTGGAGCAGCAGCAAGACTTATTTACCTTATTTCAAAGGAACCTAAAAACTTAGAAATCATTGATGAAAACAAGTAAGTAAATTTTCATTGATATTCATGTAAAATGCGGTAAATATGCTATAATTAAATTATATAAAATAATGGAGGGAACATATGAAAATAGCTCTTGGCAGTGACCATGCAGGTTTTCAACTAAAAGAGGCTATCAAAAAACATTTGAACAGCAAAAAAATAGAAGTTGAAGACTTAGGAACAAACAGTGAAATCAGCGTTGATTATCCCGATTACGGAAAAAAAGTAGGAAACGCTGTTGTATCAAAACAAGCAGACTTAGGAATTGTTGTTTGTGGAACAGGGATTGGCATTAGTATTGCCGCAAACAAAGTAAAAGGCGTTAGAGCGGCTTTGGTATATGATGAATTAACCGGCCGTCTAGCAAAAGAACATAACAATGCCAATGTGATTGCTTTAGGTGGAAGAACAACCCCAGAAGATAAAGCCTTCAAAATCATCGATGCATTCTTAGATGCAAAATTTGAAGATAGGCATCAAAGAAGAATTGACAAAATCGCAGAAGGAGAAAATGAATAAAATGGGAAAAGTTGTTGTTTTAAATCATCCATTAATAGATCATAAAATGACTATTATTAGAGATAAAAATACAGGATCAAAAGCATTTAGAGAAACAGTTTCAGAAATAGGGGGATTAATCACTTATGAAATATCAAGAGATTTCCCAACCGTTAACAAAGAAATTGAAACACCAGTTGTCAAAATGACAGCACATGAATTAGAAAAGAAAGTTGTTATTGTTCCAATCTTAAGAGCTGGATTAGGGATGGTTGATGGTATTCATAACATGATCCCACACGCTAAAATTGGACATGTTGGATTATATAGAGATGAAGAAACGTTAGAACCACATACGTATTATTCAAAGTTCCCAGAACAAACAAAAGAAAGTGTAGTCTTAGTTGTAGACCCTATGCTAGCAACCGGTGGATCAGCATCTGCGGCCATTGATATTTTAAAAAAAGTTGGCGCAAAAGATATTAGATACGTTGGTTTAGTAGGTTGCCCAGAAGGTGTTGCAAGACTTCAAAAAGACCACCCGGATGTAGATATCTATCTAGCCGCTTTAGACTCACATCTAAACGAGTTAGGATATATCGTTCCAGGATTAGGTGATTGTGGAGATAGACTCTTTGGGACTAAATGAAAAAAGGACTAAGAGCATATGCAGCAGCTACCCAATTTATTGCTAGTATTTTAGGTGGTGCATTAATTGGCCTATTCATTGCCAGGAAAAATGGCATGGATAGTACATATGTAGCAATATACACTGGAGTAGGAATAGTCATTGGCCTATTTTCAGGAATTGTTGTTATATTTCAGTTTATCAAAGTCGAACAACGAATAGAAAAAAGAGAAAAAATGGAAAGAGAAAGAAAAGCGAATGAAGATCAAGAGGAATAAATACATCATCCTTTATGCAAACATATACGCTTTAATCACCTTGCTTTTACTAACGATTTTCTGGTTTAAAAACACACCATGGTTTTTAATTGGATATGCCACCAACCTCTTAAGTTTTCTAATTCTCATTCGATTGGAAAAAAATCCAACCCAACTTAGGAAAGATCAAATATTTACCAATATTATTACAAGAACCGTTATTAATTTTGCAGGTATCTTTACAGTATTTATGCTTAACAAACATGATAAAGATCAATTAGTATATGCCTTTATTTGTGCAGCCTTAGGCTTTATAACCATTAAAATCGGTATATATACATATAGATTAATACATAAAGAAAAGGAGGTTTAACCTTTGAAAACCTTATTTGGAATTCCACTTTACATGTGGACAACCATCATCATTGTCCTCTTCTTAACTATTTTTTCATTAATTGTTCATCATAAAATGAAAAAATTAAAAGTCGGAGACAAACCATCAAAGTTTTTAACTTTATTAATTCTAGGCGTCGGAGCCTTTAATGATTTTGTTAAAAGCAATATAGGGAAGAAATGGAAATTTGTAAGTCCGATCACACTGTCTTTGGCACTCTTTATTTTCCTATCTAGCTTAGCAACCTTGCTTGCCTTAGATACGCCAACCAAATACACGACAGTTACAGCAGCCTTAGCAATTCTATCCTTCTTAACCGTACAAATGACCGGGATTCTAAGTCGGAAATGGAGACACATTAAAACCTGGGGAGAACCCATCGTCTTTATTTTCCCATTAAACATCTTAAGTGACTTAATGCCGATTTTATCGATGACACTTCGTTTATTCGGGAATATCGCCAGTGGAGCCTTATTGGTGGCATTGGTTTACAAACTCACAGGATGGTTCTCAATTGTTGTTGCACCACCAGTGCATGTCATATTTGACATTGGCTTTGGACTTATTCAAACACTTGTTTTCGTGATGTTAACCGTTGTGTTTGCAGCAGGAAAAGTAGAAGAAACAGATTTAGATATACAACTATAAAAAAAAGTAAAAATAGAAAGGGATTATAGATAATTATGAATTTATTAACATTATTAAATACATTTGCAGAAGCAGCAAGTTTAATTACAGATAGCGGAGTTGCATACTTAGGAGCAGGTTTAGCTATTTTAGCATCAGGACTGGCAGGTATAGGACAAGGATTAGCAGCGATGAAAGCTGTTGAAGCTATCGGAAGACAGCCAGAAGCATCAGGAAAAATCATGGCAACCATGGTTTTAGGACAAGCAATTGTTGAAACATCTGGTATTTATGCTTTAATTATTGCCTTTATTCTTACCACTAAATAAAAAAGGAATGATGTAAAATGGATTTTTTCAAAGAAATTGTTGATCAACTGATGTTAGAGCTAGAAGCTGTTTTCAGTGATTGGCAAATGATCGTATGGCAACTATTGGCAACACTAGTTTTGATCATCGTAGTTAGAGTTTTCTTATGGAAACCAATTACGAACTTTATTGAAAAAAAGCAAGAGGCCTTAAATAAAGAACTATACGATGCAAAAAATGAAAAAGAAAGACTACAACAAGTCAAACAAGAAACACTAAAAGAATATGAAACTGTAAAAATTGAAGCTCAAGATATCAAAAAAGCACTGCAAGAAGAAGCACAACAAGAAAAAGAACAAATCATTGCAGAAGCAAGACTTGAAGCTAAACGTCGTTTAGACCAAGTCGAATTAGATATCCAACAAGAAATTAGAGAATCTAACGAAAAAATTAGAAACATGATTAAAGACATTGCTTTTGATGCTGCAGAAAAAATCCTTCAGCACGAAATAGATGGTGACACCTATGAAGCCATGCTAGATGAAATCATTGATGAAAGCCTGTATTAATTATGGTTGCTGACAAATACGCTTTAGCATTGTTTGAAATTGCAATGCGTAAGAATACGTTAGATGAATATGTTGAGCAATTTGACCGTTTTTATTCGCTTATCAAAGAACAACCAAAATGGATTGAAGTTATGGGCTCTCCTGTAGTTAAGGCAGATCAAAAAAGAGAGATGATTTTTAGTTTGCCCTCTTTTAATAAAGATTTCTTACAGTTCATTTATGTTATTGTGACAAACAAACATATTTTAGATATAGAATTGATATATAACGAATGGCTTTCTGTTTCAAGTAAAGAACAAAAAGTAGCATATATCAATGTCTATATTGCAAAAAAACCAACTGAAGAAAGAATATCTTTATTAAAGGAAGAACTACAACCTTACTTTCCAGATTTAGAACTTAAGTTTGATATTGTAATCGACAAGAGTCTTATTAAGGGAGTAAGAATCGTTTATCAAGGAATGAGTATAGACCATTCTATTAAAACTCAGTTAAAAAAATTACAATCCAGTATATAAAAAGGAGGAATCATTATGCCAAAAATTGACTTTGATCAAATGAGTGCAATCATCAAAAAACAAATAGAATCATATGAAGATGATATTCAACTAGAAAATGTTGGTAAAGTTTTAAGTGTCGGTGATGGTATTGCTATCGTTTATGGTCTTAATCAAGCAATTTTAGGAGAACTTGTAGAGTTTCCTCATCAAGTCAAAGGATTGGTTTTCAACTTAGAAGCACACCATGTAGGTGTTATTCTATTTGGAAATGCTGATCTGATAAAAGAAGGAGACCTAGTTAAAACAACTAAAAAAATATTTGAAGTCCCTGTCGGTGAATCTCTTTTAGGAAGAGTTATCGACCCTTTGGGTAATCCATTGGACTTAAAAGGAGCTTTAAAAATAGAAAAAACATTACCTGTTGAAAGACCAGCAGTTGCTGTAATGGATCGTGGACCAATTAATGAACCACTACAAACAGGAATTAAAGTGATTGATGCCTTAGTACCTATCGGAAAAGGACAAAGAGAATTAATCATTGGTGACAGACAAACAGGTAAAACAACGATCGCTATTGACGCTATATTAAATCAAAGAGGTAAAGACGTTATTTGTATTTATGTAGCCATTGGACAAAAAGAATCAAACGTTGCAAGCATCGCACAAACCCTAGCAATTAAAGGTGCTATGGACTATACGATTATTGTTAACGCAGGTGCATCTAATGAAGGAACCGTCTTATACTTAGCACCATTTACCGGTGTTACTATAGCAGAGTACTTCATGGAAAAAGGCAAAGACGTTTTAATCATCTATGATGATTTAACTAAACATGCCGCAGCGTACCGCGAATTATCTTTACTATTAAAACGTCCGCCAGGAAGAGAAGCATACCCTGGAGATATTTTCTATCTACACTCTAGACTCTTAGAAAGAGCAGGGAAAGTTTCACCAGAATTAGGTGGGGGAAGTATTACAGCTCTACCAATCATTGAAACCCAAGCAGGAGACATCTCAGCTTATATTCCAACAAACGTTATTTCTATTACAGACGGACAATTATTCTTAGAAAGTAAACTATTTTATTCAGGCGTTAGACCAGCCATTAACCCAGGACTTAGTGTCTCAAGAGTTGGTGGTTCTGCACAATGGAATGCAATGAAAAAAGTAGCAGGAACCCTTAGAATACAATTGGCTAACTACCGAGAATTAGAATCATTTGTTCAATTTGGATCAGATTTAGATTCTCACTCTAAACGTAGATTAGAAAGAGGTAAAAGAACCGTTGAAGTACTTAAACAAAATGTACACAACTTAGTTAATATGCCAGCACAAATCGTTATTTTATACGCATTGTCTAAAGGATATATGGATGATTTAACGTTAGAACAAGTAGCCACTATGGAGGCTGAAATCGCGCAAGGTCTATCGTTAAACGAAAAGGGTAAAGAAATTAGTAGAATACTAGATGAAACCCAAAAATTACCAGAAGAAAAAATGTTAAACGAGTTTATCAATCATATTAGGAGATTTGTTTAATGTCTAATTTAAAAGAAATTGAGACAAGAATAAACGCGATTGCAAGAACTTCATCTATTACCCAAGCAATGCATAACATTGCCGCATCAAAACTAAAAAAAACCACAGATCTATTAACAAACTACAATCAGTTTATGAAAGAACTAGATGGTGTTTTAAAAGATGTTGCAGTTAAAACAGGAACACATAGATATATAGCAGGTAAACCTATAGAAAACCCCAAAATACTTTATATAGTTGTAACCGGGGATAGAGGTTTAGCTGGTGGATATCACCAACAAAGATTTAAATACTTAGAAACCCTTCAAGAGAAACAAGAAGAACCTTTAAATTTACTTATGATAGGTAAAAAAGGCTTCTACTATGCACAAAGAAAAAAATACAATTTATTAAACTCAAACTTTATTTCAAATAGAGATGATCTTCAAACCGTATATTTTGGGAGATATATTGAAATCCTCAAAGAAGAGTTTATTAAAGAAAATATAGATGAAGTGCGTATTATCTATAATCACTTCATCAATTCTGCACAATATGATGTGCAAGAAGAATCCTTACTACCAATAAAACTAGATGAAAAAAAATTAAAAGAAGTTCATCAAATGACTTTTGAATATGATAACAACCCAGCAGACGTCTTAGAAAGCATGATAACTATCTATCTTCAAAGTCGCATCTTTGGCCTTATGGTAGATGGAAAATTAAGTGAATTATCCGCAAGAATGCTTGCGATGAAAAGTGCGACAGATAATGCTAAAGAAGTTGTAAAAGAACTCAACATTATTTATCATAGAGCACGCCAACAAAAGATTACAACAGAATTAATTGATATTGTAAACGGATCATTATAAAGAAAGGAGCAAGCAAATGAAAGGTGAAATTGTACAAGTTATAGGACCGGTAGTAGATGTTTATTTTGAAGACGTCGTACCGGCGATTAATAATGCACTTTTAGTAGAAGTAAGTAAAGAAGATATTCGTACGCTTGAAGTTGCTCTCCAATTAGGTGATCACATTGTAAGAACTATCGCAATAGAAGCTACTGAAGGATTGGCTCGTGGAATGAAAGTAGAAGACACGGGACAAGCCATTAAAGTACCTGTAGGAAATAAGGTATTAGGAAGAGTTTTTAATGTCTTAGGAGAGACAATTGATAACGGAGAAAAACTAAAAGTTAGAAGAAAAATGCCAATTCATAAAGCACCTCCTGCATTTCATGAATTACATGGTGAAATTGAAATATTAGAAACAGGAATCAAAGTTATTGACCTTTTAGCACCTTATATTAAAGGTGGTAAAATCGGGTTATTCGGTGGAGCCGGAGTAGGAAAAACCGTCTTAATTCAAGAACTCATTCACAACGTTGCTAGAGAGCACGGTGGGATCTCTGTTTTCACCGGTGTAGGTGAAAGAACCAGAGAAGGATATGATTTATACCATGAGATGAAAGAATCAGGGGTATTAGATAAAACTGCTTTAGTATTTGGACAAATGAATGAACCCCCAGGAGCTCGTATGAGAGTTGCCTTAACGGGTTTAACTATGGCTGAATACTTTAGAGATGGAGAAAAACAAGATGTTTTACTCTTTATTGACAACATCTTTAGATTCATCCAAGCAGGTAGTGAAGTTTCCGCTTTATTAGGGCGTATGCCATCAGCGGTAGGATACCAACCAACACTTGCAACTGAAGTTGGGAAACTTCAAGAAAGAATTACATCAACCAAATATGGTTCTATTACATCTATTCAAGCAATATACGTACCAGCTGATGACTATACAGACCCAGCGCCAGCAACCGTATTCTCGCATTTAGATGCAACAACCAACTTAAGTAGAAAACTAACAGAAGATGGAATCTACCCTGCAGTAGATCCACTGGCATCAACCTCAAGAGCATTAACACCAGAAATCGTTGGAAAAGAACATTATGAAGTAGCTCGTCAGGTACAATCTATGATTCAAAGATATCATGAACTATTAGATATCATTGCGATTTTAGGGATGGATGAATTAACAGAAGAAGATAAAAAATTAGTTCACCGTGCCAGACGTATTCAGTTATTCTTATCTCAAAATATGAACGTTGCAGAACAGTTTACAGGCATTCCTGGTTCATATGTACCGATTCATGAAACCATCAGAGGATTTAAAGAAATCATTGAAGGAAAACATGATCATCTACCTGAGGCGGCATTCTCAATGGTTGGAACCATTGATGATGTCATTAAAAAGGCAGAAGAATTATGAGATTTAAGGTAACCTCTTACAGTGGTACTTTATATCAAGATGAAATTGACTATGTAGTTGTTAAAAACCATGATGGAGAAACAGCTATTTTAGAAAGACACGTTCCAATTATTTTAACAGTAGATGAAGGATACATTAAATTAGTCTCAGGTAGTAATGAATCTTTCTTAATTGTTGAAAAAGGAGTCGTTGTTTTTAAAAACAATGAACTAAATGTTTTAGCATTATCCGCAATGATGGCTAAAACATATCAAAAAGCATTATCCGCTTTTATGGCTGCTAAAAAACAAAACCTTGAAATTGAAAAACAAGACAATATGGATATGTCAAAGTTAGAAAGAGAATTAAGGGAAAACATTATGAAAAGTGGAGCAGGAAGATTATGATGGATTATTTTATATATCTTCCAGTTTTCATCATAGGGTTTGCCGTATCTTTTCATATCATCAAATCTATCCAAATTGAAAAGATTTTTAGAAAAGGTAAAATCAGTGAAATACATGTCGCTAGTTTTATTATTTCAATTATTGTTGGCCATCTATTAGCAGATTGGGCTTTAACTATGGTTCATATATTTTCAAACCAATAAAAAATAAGGGCACTCAAGTGTGAGTGCCCTTTAGTTTATATTATCACATATTTAAATAGAAACGGGCATTTTAAGCAATGTCTTTTCCAAATAAATCACTTCAGATAATAAATATTTAATCTCTTCTAATAAATTTAAATTTTCTTCCTTTTCAAAAATAAGGGTATAAGTAACGTCATTTAAATACTCTTTCTCAGAAATCATCACTTGATCCTTAAAATGCTGATCCATCTTATCAATTAAATGATAAGGAAAACTAATCTTAACCACTGGAGCAAACACTTTCTTATAAAAAGATCCAACCTCATTTAAAGCCTCTAAAGGCGCTTTAGCATAAGCTCTAATCAAACCGCCAGCACCTAATTTAATACCACCAAAATACCTAATCACAACCGCATAAACATTGGTTAAGTTTTTTTGTTTTAAAATTTCTAAAATAGGAATCCCTGCCGTTCTACTAGGTTCACCATCGTCATTAGCAGACGCATATTCACCTTTAGCACCAAAAACATAAGCACTACAATAATGATTGGCTTTAGGATAATCTTTTTTTAATTTTAACATAATAGCATCAAGTTCAGATAAATCCTCAATAGGAGTTAAGATTGCGATAAATCTAGACTTTTGAATGACAATCTCATAAGTTATTTGTTCGTTTAAATAAATCATTATATCACCATATTTAGTATACCATATGAAAATATAAAATATAGTTTTATTCTTATGATAAATTTGATATAATAATTGCAAAAGAGTGGGGGCAAACA
This sequence comes from uncultured Acholeplasma sp., assembly GCA_937934685.1. Lineage (GTDB taxonomy): Bacteria > Bacillota_I > Bacilli_A > Acholeplasmatales > Acholeplasmataceae > Alteracholeplasma. The sequence continues at coordinate 9,269 of CALGYU010000065.1, forward strand.
ACATGAAAGTAAGAGTTGCTACAACATCAACAGGATGTTTAGATTATTATGATAAACCGCATGACATAGATACCATTAGAATTAAAATCTATTCAGATGGCAAAGAGTATTTAGATGGTAAAACCATGCGAGCAGAAGAGTTTTACGATATTTTAAGACAAAACCCTGAATGGGTACCAAAAACCAGCCAGCCTTCAGTAGGTGAGGTTTTAGAGTACTTTGAATCCTTAGTTGAGCAAGGTTATGACACTGTCTTTGTAACTACCATCTCTAGTGCATTAAGTGGAACCATTAACTCTATTAGACAAGCAGGAACCCTCATTGAAGATAAATTAAAAGTCATCGTTTATGACACTAAAACCGTTTGTTTCTCAGAAGGATATTTTGCTTTAGAAGCAGACAGACTTTTTAAAGAAGGAAAATCAATTGATGAGGTTATCACATACCTAGATTTTTTAAAAAATAATAATACCATCTATTTTGCAGTAGACTCACTCATTCAGTTGGTTAATAACGGTAGACTCACAGGGGCTAAAGCCTTCTTAGGAAAACTATTAAAAATTAAACCTATTTTACAAGTTGAGGGCACTGGGCAAATTGTCTCTATAGAAAAAACAAGAAACATCAAAAAAGCTTTAAGTTCAATTGCGGATTTAGTAAAAAACTACACTGAAGGTAAAGACTATTTTGCACATATTCTTTACACAGGAAATCCAACCCTAAAAACATATTTCCTAGAGGTCTTAAAGGAAGAACTAGGTATTGAAAATCTACATGAAGCACCAGCCACACCAGTAGTAGGGGCTCATATAGGACCAGATGTCATAGGCATTGGAATCTTTATTAAACCAGAAAACTAGTTTACGGCTAGTTTTTTTTATAGGCGAAAAAAAACTAAAAATAGTGTTATAATATGAATGGTGATTAATTATGGAAAAAATACGAAAAGCACAGAAAATCATTAGGATTTTTAGGAAACATGAATTTGAAGCATACATTGTAGGTGGGGCAGTTAGGGACCATGTTTTAAACATCCCTTTAACAGATATTGATATTACAACCAACGCTAAACCACATGAAGTGTCAAAAATTTTTAAAACAGAACCAACAGGTGTTAAATATGGCACAGTAACAGCCTTTTTTGAAGATGAACAATTTGAAATAACTACATATAGACAAGATGGATCATATGATGATAACAGACACCCTTCAGAAATTGTCTTTAGTGACAATGTCTTAGATGACTTATCTCGTAGAGACTTTAGAATGAATGGTCTTCTAATGGATGATAATTTAAATGTCATAGACCATGTAGAAGGGCTAGAAGATATTAAGCAAAAAGTCATTCAAACCATTGGTGATCCAGCACAACGCTTTAAAGAAGATAGCTTAAGAATGCTTAGAGCCGCTTATTTTGAATCTAAGCTTGGTTTTAAGATACACATGGATACTTTAGTTGCGATGAGAAATCAAGCAGGTTTAATCGAGAATTTAGCCAATGAACGAGTTTTACAAGAAATGATTAAAATCATTAAAGGAGAACACGCTAAAAAAGCGTTTATCACTTTAATGGATACGGGTATAGATAAATACTTACCAGGCTTAGAAAAAGGCTTGATTCAAGCAGTTAAAATTAAAAAGAAATTAACAGTAGATATCTTTTTTATGATGGCTTTTAGTTTAAACAAAATCGTTCCTAAAGCATGGAAGTTTTCTAATAAACATAGACATCGTTATCAAACTATTTCTCATATTGTCAACAGAGTTAAAAAGATTGATGAACTGACATTATATGAATATGGCATAGAAAACTGTTTACTAGCTAATCACATTCAAGTTCTTTTAGGATATGATGAAGATAAAGAAAAAGCTATCCGTCATATGTATGATAAAATGACGATTAAAAGTGAATTAGATTTAAAACTATCCGCAACAGAAATGCTAGAAAGAACTCAAAAGAAAGCAGGTTCTTGGGTAGGAAATATTAGAAAAGAATTGGTTGAAAAAGTATTAAAAAATGAAATAGAAAATGAAAAAGAAGTACTATATTCATATGTATTAGAAAAGATTGGAGAATAAAAAATGAAACGAATTCCAGGAAAAAAATATGATATCGTTGGAAAAGTCGAAGGCATTAATAAGGGAGAAAACTTTTATAATACAACGGTTCTAATTGAGGATAACCAACACATTAACATTAAACTTGAAAACAATGAAACGGATCTTGCTTTAGGTAAAATGTATTGTTTTACCGTTAGAACAGAGGAAAGAAATGAAAATGAAATTGTGTTTGTTAATGAATCATTTAAGATGGCTGAAGAAGTTTTATCTGATGATGAGTTAGAAAAATATTTAAAAATGTTTTATGAATATGCTCCAATGGGTTTAAAAGACATAAAAAAAGAAGTCGAAAGTTTTTTAAACGCAATTGATAATAAAGTGATATATGAAATTACAAAACATATTTATCAAAAGAACATTAAACAGTTTTATCTACATCCAGCAGCAACCAAATTTCATCACTCATATTTTGGGGGATTAAGTTATCACACCTTAAGTATGTTAAGATTGGTTGAAGGTTTTATTAAGGAATACCCATATTTAAATAAAGATTTACTTTATAGTGGTATCATTTTACACGACATGGCAAAAATCGATGAGATTAGCGGTGTTGATGGTGAGTATACTAAAGAAGGTTTACTGGTTGGTCATTTAGTGATGGGAACGGTTAATATTGATAGAGTTGCTCATGAACTAGGATATCAAGACACAGAAGAGGTTTTAATGCTTAAACACATCATTTTATCTCATCATGGTCAGTTAATCTATGGGGCAGCTAAAAAGCCTCAAACAGGGGAAGCTTTACTGTTGTGGTACTTAGATACAATTGACTCTAAACTAAGAGTTTTAGGGGAACAATTAGAGTTAACCAATGAAGGTAGCTTCACACAAAGTGTTGCGGTGTTAGATAAAAATAGATTTTATAAAGATAAAATTAAAAAATAATAAAAACATCATTAAGAATTCAACTTTCTCTTAATGATGTTTTTTTTGTCTTTATAAAAAAAGGAACTACATGATGTAGTCCCTAATGTTTTTATTTAAAAATTGTGAACCAGTCTCCATAAACAGTAGCGAAATATTCATTACCTTTAGAAGCAGTTGTATAAACTGGATGATCACCATTAATAATTGAGTATGAGAAGAATTGGTTTTCATTAATTGAGATTAAAGTATTTAATCTTTCTTGAAGACCAGCAACGCCACTCTTAATAGTGTAGTCACCACCAAATACAAATCTTAAAGATAAGTATAGGCTCATGTTATCTGAATCATATAGGTTTTTTACTGGAGTGAAGTAAGTAGTGATTGCAGTTTGTACACTTGATGGTAAACTTTCAACTCCGGTTGCTTCTCCTGATTCTTTTAGATAAATAGCAATTTGTTGATAAGTTAAAGTATCTTCTTCGTTATAAGCTTTTAAGAATACTTCTTTATCTGTAATCGTTGGATCTTTGAATTCAGAAACATATAAGTCGCTTTCTGATTCAGAGATTGCTGAAGAACCTTTAAATGCAGCTGTACCAATTAATGTATGCCATCCGAAAGCAGTTTCTAACCCTAATGAAGTCGTGTTATCAGTGCTTCTAGGAGTTGTGAATACATGTGGTAAGTTTGCTTCGTTAAAGTCTTCTGCAGAGAAGTAATCTAATACATCTGACATAACATAATCATAGAATGTTGCGTCTAATCCTGAAGAAGCAGTTGGGAAGTTAGTTTCATTAGTAACACTTCCAAGTGATTCATATTTAACAAGTAATCCTAATTTTTGGAAAACAACAAATTTGTTTTCTAGTTCATAGTCTAAGTAACCTGGTAAAAGTTCAAATCTTGTACCGCTAGTATATTTGCTAACAACAGATGAGATACCAGTAGTAATTGTAGAATATGATTTAGCAGCTTCTTTAATTAAGTTGATTAAACCTGTAATAGCATCAACAGACTCACCATTGATACCGTATTTAGTATCTGGAGTTGTAAATAAAGCTAGTTGCTCAGGAGTTAAGGTTGAAGGATCATCTGGGTTACCATCAAAGTCTAGATCTACATAAACTAATAAGTGGCTAACAGATGCACCTTTATTTTCAGTATAAGCTCTACCAGCAAGTTGTGCGAATTTTTCATAGATACTAGCATTTTCAAATGTAGATTCAATGTCTTTTTCGTATTGGCTTCTTAATTCACTTAAAATGTATTGGTTTTCAAACGCTTCTTTATTAGATTTAGCATTAAATGCAATTAATAAGAATGTTTTTTGTCCCATAGATTTAGGGAATCCAGAGCTAGCTAGTTGATCTGATGAAAAGTTGTTTAAAACGTTTTTGAATGCATCTTCTAACTCTTTACGTTTCTCAGAAGAAACAGAATATTTGTCTGAAGATAAAAGCATTTGATTAAAGATTTTATCAATAGCAGTTGACATACCATAAATTTTTTCTAACTCATTGTATAAATCATCTACTAAAATAGATACGTTTAACTCTTTATCATGAGATTTTAAAGTTAAATTAGCTAGAGTATTGTTATCTTTAAAGCCACCTTTTGTGGTAATACCTTTATCAAAATTGAAGATAGTTCTAATCATTGGATCATAGATAGTGAATTTAGCTTCTTTGTATAATTCATCAATTTGAGCTGAAATAAATGAAGATGAAAGTTTTTCTTCTAATAATTCAGCAAGAATTTTATCGTGGTATTCTTTTGCTAACTCAGTATCATTAAAGATTTCTTTTTCAGCATCTTTATCTTTTGAGTCTTCATCTGGTACAGTGATTAAAATATCTGTATCTTCTTGAATATCAAAGAAGTAAAGTAAGAATCTAGTACCACCGTATGAGTTAGTTCCTTTTGAATAAGGATTTACAACTTCAGCGTCTTCATCATTTTCATCAACAATAGATTTTCTTAAAGCGTAAACAGCATCTCTTAAACTTGAGTTTGTTGAGAATAATGGGTCTGAGTAGTTGAAAGTAAAATCATTTTTTAAAGTTTCTAAGTCTGATGAGTCGTAAGAAGCATCATTTAAGTAGTTATAAATTTCAACAAATTTAGCTAAAACTTGTTCAGATGATAATAATGCATCATCTTCAGTATTTAACACATAAGCATTATAGAATGTTTTATATTCAGTTGAAGTAAATAAAATACCTTGATTAGCATCTAAGAATTTTTGATAGTTAATATTTTTATCTTCAATAACAGATTTTGCTTTTTCTTGAGCTTTACCATTTGGTGAAGTCATAATATCACTTAATGTATCTTTATCAGATACGTTAGGTAATTCATACCAGTTACCTTGAGTGTTTGCTTTAATACCAGTCATGTATCTTGCTAGTTCAGCTTCGCTATCACTCTTGAATCTAATAACTAATGAAGAAATAGAATCAAATTTGCCTTTATAACTTGAGTTATAACGAGCAACAATACTTTCTTCAGATACGTAATTTGCATCTGGTTTTTCTTTGTCTTTGTTTTCTTCTTGTATTTTATCTAATTGTTTTTTAGCAAATAATTTTTGTGCATAAGCTAATTCATAAACTTCTAATAATTCTTGTTCATAACCAAAAACATAAGTTTTATTTAATTCTTCTTGCTCTAATTTGCTTGCGTTGTTATATGTATCAATTGCAGTTGTAACAACGTTGTTGATGTGTGTTAATAATTTATTGGTGTTGATTGCTGGATCAACTAATTTTCTATTATCCACATATTTAGCGATTGATTTAGCGATGTTTACCTCACTAAGCTTCGCAATAGCTTTTAATTCTGTTTGACCGAAAATAGTGCTGTTAACTGATTTTTCTATTTGAATTAAATCTTCGTCCTTTTCGTAGTCAATTGAATCCAGTTCATCTTTGAAAGTTTGTTTATCAAAAAGGTTTAAGATGTGGTCTGTTGCGTTAAAACGTAGAACATCATATAATTCCTTTTGAGTTACTTTCTGGTTGTTAATCTCAATGTAAGTAGTATCTGCACTAATACTTCCGTATGGAGTTTTATCTCCTGAAGAACATGATGCTAGGATGAATATACTTAACGTTGCGATTAATAACATTGCGAACTTCTTAAGTGTTTTTGTTTGTTTCATTTATCTGTTCACTCCTTAAATGGTTTTAAAATACAGCAAGTATAATATAGCATTTTTTAGCCTTTATTGCAAGAAAATTTTGTATATTAAGGCTAAAACTAACCTAGTTTAAGGAATAATATTTAAAACAAAAGAAAAGCATAGATATTTAAGTAAGACAAGCGGTTATAAATGTGCTAAAATAAAAATGGTGATTATTATGGAAGTTTACGTATTAGCAAGTGGTTCTAAAGGAAATATGACACTCATACAAACAGAAAAAAGCTTTTTTTTCATCGATGCAGGCATATCGATGACAAAGATGAAACAAAAGCTAGATAACTATCAATTAGATTATCGAAAAGTAGAAAGTCTTTTTATTACACATGAGCATCAAGATCATATCATGGGGTTAAAAGGATTGCTTAAATTAAATACCATTAAACAGGTGTATATAACTAAAGGGACTTATGAATATTTACCTTCTGAAATCAAAAAAATGATGCCAGAAATTATTTTTATTAAATCAGACATGCCTTTTTATCATAATGAGCTAAAGGTTATACCAATGATGTTATCGCATGATGCCAATGAACCGGTGGGATTTGTTTTTAATGGTGAGAATAATAAAAAGTTAGTACATTTAACAGATACCGGTTATGTTCATGAAGCATATCATGAAATGATTGAGAATGCAGATCTTTATATTTTAGAGTCTAATCATAATCCGATTACGCTAATGAAATCTAGTCGACCGCATTATTTAAAACAAAGAATTATGAATGAGTTAGGTCATTTATCAAACATTGAGGCGGCATTGTTAATGAATAAGGTAGTTAATAATGGTAAAAAAGCCAAATGGGTAGTTGCGCATATATCAGAAGATTGTAACAATCAGTTTGACATTGAAGAAGCGATAGTAGCAACTTTTGATAATCCTAATAAAGTTGAGGTTTATTTTAGTTCTCAAGAAAGTTTAGAAGTTATAAAAATATGATTAAAATTATTGCGGTAGGAAAAATAAAGGACAAAGAACTAACATCGTTAATTCAGTTTTATAAAAAACAAATTAAGCAGTTAGAAATTATTGAAATACCTGATGGGAAAACAGAGGTAGATATGGTTAAAGAAGGGGAAAAAATACTTTCTTTGCTATATGAAACAGACCATGTGATTGCCATGGCAATTAATGGTGAAGCATATGACAGTGTGTCATTTGCTCATAGACTAGATAAAATAAGAACTTACCAATCAGGAAATATTATATTCATTATTGGCGGATCATATGGATTATCAAAAGAAGTTTATCAAAGAGCAAACGAAAAAATTTCCTTTTCAAAATTAACCTTTCCACACCAATTAATGAGACTGTTTTTAGTCGAACAAATATTTAGAGCAGAAATGATTTTAAAAAATCATCCATATCATAAGTAGGAGAGATCAATAATGATTATTTTTTGGGATTTTAATGGAACAATTTTAGATGATCTAGATTTATGTTACAATATTCTTAATGAGATGTTAGTTAACCATGGGAAAAAGACAGTGACCAAAGAAGAATATTTAAAAATCTTTACGTTCCCGATTAAAACATATTATGAAAAGGCAGGTTTTGACTTTGAAAAAACCTCATTTGAAAGCCTTGCAGACGAATTTATTAAAAAATATCAAAAAGCTAGTTTAGATTTAACCATTCACGAAGGGTTAATCGAGGCGGTGCACCACTTTAAAGAAAAAGGTGTAAAAAATGTGGTTTTATCGGCTTCGAAAATAGATAATTTAATAGAGCAATTAGAACATTATCAAATTAAAAATCTTTTTGATGATGTATTAGGTATTTCAGATGTTTATGCACACTCAAAAGTGGATGTAGCTAAAAAATATATTCAAGAAAATGGCTATGAAAACACTAAAAAACTGATGATTGGTGATACTTTACATGATGCTGAAGTAGCAGAAAGTATTGATAGTAAGATCCTGCTATACACTAAAGGTCATCAAGCTAAAGAACGTTTTAACAACTATGAAACCATAGATAGTTTTTATGAATTAATAAAATAAAAAAGGGTGAAAAAAATGAAAAAAAGAAAACAAAGATTCAAAAGTTTTGCAGAAGGATTTAAAGAGTTTATTACAAGAGGTAACGTTGTAGACCTAGCAGTCGGGGTTATCGTTGGGGGCGCTTTTGGTAAAATTGTTACATCATTAGTTAATGACATTATCATGCCACCAATAGGCGTTTTAATTGGAGGCGTTGATTTTAAAGATTTAGCTGCAGTTATAAGACCAGAAACCTTAGCCGCAGATGGTTCTATTCTTACTGCCGCTGTTAAAATTAATTATGGTAACTTTATTTTAACGATTTTAGAGTTCCTAATTATTGCGTTCTCTATTTACTCAGTATTAACCTTAGTCATTAGAAGAAAACAATTCATTGAAAAAGTTGAAGAAGCAAATGAAGTTAAAGAAGAAGTTTTAGTAGAAGAAGTCGTTGTCCCTGTACCAGCTGATATTCAATTACTAACTGAAATCAGAGACTTATTAAAAGAAAAAGACGAAAAATAATAAAAAAGTTGTCTTTTCAAAAAAACTGTGGTAGCATATCTACAAACAAAAGGAAGGTTTTACCATGAAATTCATCCAAACTTATTATTACTACTATATTCTAAAATAAAGGCATGCTCAGCATTCCTTTTATGTGTTTTTTATATAACAGTAAAAATAAGGAATGGTAAACCAATAAAAGATAAAAACAATTATCCTTGGGACTATTCCAAGGATTTTTTTATCTTAAAAAGAAAGGTCGTATAAAGTATGATTATACAAATGAAAAAAGAAGCAACGAAAGAAGAAATTCAAAAAGTAAAAGAATATCTTAAAACTCATCCGATTGAAATTAAGGACGCAAGCAGTGATGAAATCACAGTTTTAGGATTAGTTGGTGATACATCTGGTTTATCTAAAGAAAACCTTTTAGCTTTTGATGGCGTGTTCCAAGTAACAAAAATCTCAACACCATTTAAAAAAGCGAGCAGATCATTTAAAAAAGAAAATACAGTCATTACTTTAAAAAACGGTCTTAAAATAGGCGATGGCAATTTTGTGGTTATGTCAGGCCCTTGTTCAGTAGAATCAGAAGAGCAATTAAGAATCATTGCTAAAAGCGTTAAAGAAAACGGATCAAATATTTTAAGAGGTGGTGTTTTTAAACCTAGAACATCTCCATATTCATTCCAAGGTCTAGGCATTGAAGGCTTAAAACTGATGAGAAAAGTTGCAGATGAGTTAAACATGGCAATTGTTACAGAACTTATGAGCAAAGAACATTTAGCTTCATTTGAACAATATGTAGATATCATTCAAATTGGGGCTAGAAACATGCAAAATTTTGACTTATTAAAAGCATTAGGACAAACACAAACCCCTATTTTACTAAAAAGAGGACCTTCTGCCACCATTGAAGAATGGTTAATGAGTGCAGAATATATTATGGCATCTGGCAATGAACATGTTATTTTATGTGAGCGCGGTATAAGAACTTTTGAAAAATTCACGAGAAATACCTTTGATATCAGTTCTATTTTAGCGGTTAAAGAACTTTCTCACTTACCAGTAATAGCAGACCCATCACATGCCGCAGGTAGATGGGAAATGGTTGAAGATTTATCTTTAGCCTCCTTAGCAGTCGGAGCTGATGGTGTGATTGTTGAGGTGCATCATAAACCAGAAGAAGCGCTAAGTGATGGAAATCAGTCGTTAAAACCTGAAAAATTTGCCCACATGCAAGAAAGATTAAATAAACTAGCCTTAGCGCTGGATAAAAAAATTGTCTAATGAAAATCTTTATCGTTGGATTAGGATTGATGGGAGCATCTTACGCACAAGCCTTATCAGAAAAACACGATGTGTATGGGTATGATATCAATCCTGAAGTAAATTTAAAAGCCATCACCGAAGGTATCATTAAAAGTAGCGATATCTTAGAAATTGTAACATCAGATTTAGTCATTCTAGCCTTATATCCAAAAGAAAATGTTTCATTCATAAAAACACATCAATCGTTATTTAAAGATCAAGTCCTGACTGACTTAAGTGGAACTAAAGAGTGGATGATTACTGAAATAGAAAAGTTATTACCTCAAAGTATTGATTATATTTCACACCATCCAATGGCGGGAAAAGAAACATCTGGGTATGCATATAAAAATAAAGAGATGTTTCAAAATGCTAATTTTTTAATCATTCCTACCAGCCTAACCAAAGAACAAGGATATCAATATTTAAACGAAATTTATAAAGATTTATCTTTCGGTAAAAAAATCATTATTACCGCCAAAGAACATGATGAGTTAATCGCTTTTACAAGCCAATTAACCCATGTTATTGCGGTGTCTTTAGTTAACAGTGATACCCATAAACATACCAAAGAAGCCACAGGAGATTCTTACCGAGATTTAACCAGAATCGCTAAAATTAATGAAATTATGTGGACGGAATTATTCATTGAAAACAAAGAAAAATTGATAAATGAAATGGATAAAGTCATCAGTGAACTTAATGTGATGAAAGAACTTATTAAAAAAGAAGACAAAACATCCATTCAAGAAAAACTCATTTTATCCACCCAAAGGAGGAAAGCTCTTGATAGAAATTAATCTAAAAACATATCAAATAGAAATCGAAGAAAACTTGATTGAAAAACTTTCTTCTAAAATTAAAAAAATTTATACACATCAAAAACTTTTTATCATCACAGATGAAAAAGTCGATCAGTTATATCACCAAAAAATGGTGGACATCTTAAAAGATTTTGATCTTTCTTGGTCAGTCATTAAACCAGGTGAGGCATCAAAAAGTTTAGAAACCTATCAAAAAACCATTTCAGATTTGATTGATAAAGGGATAAAAAGAAACCATTTAATCATAGCCTTAGGTGGTGGAGTTGTTGGAGATTTAGCAGGCTTTATTGCCGCCACCTTATATAGAGGACTGCCATACATTCAAATACCAACCACACTACTTGCTCAAGTAGATAGTAGTATTGGTGGAAAAACAGGCATTGATTTAAAAGAAGGAAAAAACCTGATCGGTGCTTTTTATGATCCAAAATATGTTTTAATTGATCCCACCTTTTTACAAACACTAGAACCTAAAGAATATGCCAATGGTATTGCTGAAATGCTTAAAGCAGGACTCATTGGTAATCCAGACTTATATGAACACATTAAAAATAAGCAAATGATTACCAGTAAAGAAATAGCAATGGCCATTGAGGTTAAAAAAGAAGTGGTAGACATTGACCCTTATGATCAAAAAGAAAGAATGTTTTTAAACTTTGGACATACCTTTGGTCATGCCATAGAAAAAAAACATCATTATGAAACATATAAACATGGAGAAGCTATCAGTTATGGTATGCTAATGGCTTTAGAAATTGGTATTAAAAAGAAACTCACGCCACCGTTTTTATATGATGAGGTTAAAAACATCCTCATTTCTTATAAACTTATAGAAGAACCGGTTTTAAAAAAAGAAAACTATATGGATCTTATATACCATGATAAAAAAAATATCGCTGGGAACCTTAATTTTATTGCTATCACAAAAATAGGGAAACCCCTTATCTTTACCCTTAAGGAGGCAGATATCACATGATCATAAAACCTCATCCACTAACCGGAGAAATAACGGTTATATCTTCAAAATCACTTTCACATCGATACGTGATTGCAGCCGGACTCTCAAACGGGATTAGTCATATTTCAAACGTTTTAGAATCTGATGATCTCATCGCAACCAAAAAAGCGTTAGAAGCGTTAAACGTTACTTTTGATAATGAAAAAATCATCGGTAGTTTTCCTAAAAAAAGAGAATCCAAAATAGAGGCCAATGAATCAGGATCAACCCTACGTTTTATGATTCCTATTGCTATGCTACAAAATGAGGAAATCATCTTCACTGGCAAAGGAAAGCTCTCAGAACGTCCCTTAAATGTTTTTAAAGAGATGTTTATGCCAAAAGGGTATACGTTTGAATACTTAGAAGAAAATAATTTACCCTTAAAAGTTAAAGGACCTTTAAAAGCTGGTAGTTACCAAATGCCAGGAAACGTTAGTAGCCAATTTTTAACCGGTTTATTATACGCTTTACCGCTGGTAAAAAATGATTCTATCATAGAAGTCACATCACCTTTAGAATCCAAAGGGTATGTGGATTTAACGTTAGATGTCCTTAAAAAATTTGGTATTGATATTAAAGTAGAAGAAAATAAATATTACATTAAAGGCAATCAAACATATCATCCACAAACAACATCTGTAGAAGGCGATTTTTCTCAAGCGGCTTTTTGGTTGGTAGCCGGAACCATTGGCCATCAAATCACTTTAAAAGGATTAAATAAAGACAGTTTACAAGGTGATAAAGCCATCATCGACTTTATTTTAAAAATGGGTGGAAACATCAAAGTCACAGCTGAGTCAATAACTGTTTATCCATCTAAAACTCATGGAACAACCATTGATTTAGGACAAACCCCAGATTTAGGACCCATCATTTTTGTCTTAGCCGCTCTTTCTAAAGGAACCACCCACATCATCAATGCTTCAAGATTAAGAATTAAAGAATCTGATCGTCTGAAAGCTATGTATGATGAATTAACCAAACTAGGTGCTCAAATAGAATTATTAGAAGATGGAATGATTATTACAGGTATTAATCATTTTAAAGGAAACGTGACATTAAACACGCATGGGGACCACAGGATTGCGATGGCGTTAAGTATCGCAAGCATTAAAGCAGATGGACCGGTAGAAATCTTAAACCCAGAGGTTGTCAATAAATCATATCCTACCTTTTTTGATGAATTTGAAAAATTAAAGGGAATCATTGATAAATAATGTCGTCAAAGCGACATTTTTTATGATTGACATACTGTACGGCACACAGTATAATATA
>CALGYU010000066.1 GCA_937934685.1 uncultured Acholeplasma sp.
CGATGTTGGGTTTGTTTACTGCTAGATCATAGGTGGTTGATGAGTTGCTTGTTTGAGCAACCACTGTTTGAGTGTTTGAAAGGATGGTGATGCTCATTTTTAGTTTGACATAGATGTTTTGATAAGCATAGATGTAAACACTTGATTTAAAATCTATGGTGTATGTATTTGAAGCATAGGTGAAATCACTTGGTTTTAAAATGACTTCTAAACTGTTTCGGTCGTATTTGGTTTGATTGTTATAATCAATTTTTTTATCATTTGAGCTGATGAGTAAAGTGGGGTTGAATAATTCACTTGAGCGCATGTTAAGTTGAATTTCATTTCCCTTTTTTTGGTTAAACCATGCAAAAACACCCGTACTTGTGGCAGTAAGGAAAATGATGAATGATAGGGTGATGATGAGTGCTTTTTTAATGTTTTTTCGCATGATTAACCTCTTTTAATTAGCCTCCAAAGGAAATGGCTAAGTAATATATTAATGAGTGGTAAATGGCTTTTTGACTGTCTGATAATCCGTCATAGTTCCCCCAGAAGAAAATGTAGATATCCGTTGAGGAAGGATTTTCAGGGGTGCCGGTTGGGAAGGTGAAGGTTTGATTGTTATTTTGAATGAAAAGTTGGTTAACATCTAAATCGGTTTTATTTTCATTTGCTTTAATGAGTTCTATTAGGTCTTCCGTAGATGTAAATGCCATATATTTAAAACCGTTTATTGGTCCTGATAGATGATCGTTGGTATAAGTTGAGATATTGATTTTTCCTTGTCTTTGTAAGGTTTTGTTTAAAACTGTTATTTTTAAGAAAGATCCGTATTTAGAAAGGCTTGAAAATAGGGTGGTATATTCGCTTGTAGATAGGTAGGTTAGGTCTCTAATCATATCTCCTACATAGATTTCACTATTTTCTACTTCTAAATCTAAGATAAGACCTGGTGATTCTATTTGTCCGTTTAAACCATGGGCAGAAGATTGGTTTTGTGTTGAAAACCAAGCGAAAACAGAGACGCTCATACTTAAAAATACGATGGTGAGTGTTAAAAATAATGAGATTAGTTTTTTCATCTGTTTTCTCCTTTCTTGCTTAAAATAAAAAAAACCAGCTGACTTAAATTATTTTAAGTGCAACTGGCTACCATTTAAAAGGCCCTTTAGTTTT
>CALGYU010000067.1 GCA_937934685.1 uncultured Acholeplasma sp.
TTAAGGCCTTTTTATTTTAATTTTTTTTCTTTAAATTTAAAACTTTTCTTAAATTCTGATAAATCCTTTTTATAACTTGTGCGTGCGGAATTTCTATTTTCACGTATTTTTTGTCGATAAGAAGTTTGTAGTTTAGCAATTTCAATCACACTTAAACGTTTGGTTTTCTTAAAATTTTTCTCTAAAGTGGATTCGGAAAATAAAATATCATCAGCAATCTTAAGACTCATCTTTTTAAACGAAGTTTGCTTATGACGAAGCGTTGCCATACTCTTCTTTTGATTTTTTGCATATTGCATAATGATCGCATCATTCTTATCATTAATCGTCATTTCCATTTCTTTTAATCTTTCTTTTTCTGAAAGTAAATGATTAGAAAGTTTATTTTGCTTATTTTTAAAACTGATATTAAGTGATGTATGATGTTTTATAGTCTCTGATTCAATTGAAGAAAGGACAGAAGTTAGATTTTCTTGTAGCAATTCTAAACGGGTATTTAAATCAACAAAATTGGAAGATATTTCCCTTGAAATCGCATCTTTTTCCTTAAACAAAGCATCTTTAGTTGCCTTCTTAGAAGATAAGAAATCCTCTAAAGCAACACTCATAATCGCATCTATTTGTGATTTTGATTGATAAATAATTTCAATATAATCTTTATTAATTGAGTCTAGGAAAACGTCATATCGTTGATGATTTTTGGTAATATTTGAATGCAATTTTAACAATGCAAAGGAAACTTTTTGTGTTTTTGGCGCAAAACTATTTTTTAAAGTTTCATGCAACTCTACAAAATCAAGATAAGCTAAATGAATCAATTTAAGATTTTTATTTTTATGAACAGAGAAAATATTGTCTAGTTTAACTTGAAGTTTCTTACTTTGTAAAAACTTGCCAGGTTTAAATAACTTATTCACAGAAAGACCAGTTTCTAAACTATTTTCAATAAATAAAGATAAATGTTTATCCAAACTCAATTCTAGATCATTGACTTTGAAAACAAGTTTCTTTTGTTCGATTTTCAAGTCTTGAATTTCTTTTTTAAAAGATGATTCAAGTTTTTCCATTAAGACTCTATTTTTCTGAATTTTACGTTTGATGATGTTAACATTACGCTCATCTTTTCTAATGTACTTATAAAGCATGAATAAATCACTTCGTTGTGTTGAAGAGTTACCATAGCCTTTAGAGTTATATTTTTCAATAATTTGACGTTTGATCAAAATATTTGTATCATAATAAGTATTTTTTTGTTCTAATAAGATGATGCGGTTTTTAATGCTATTTAAATTATAATGTAAAAGCTTTTCTAAAAACTGATAATAATTTTGATAGAAATAATCTAGCAATTCCAATATCCCATCTTTAAAATCATCAACATATTCATCAAATACTAATTTCGCCTCTAAATTTAAATGATTCATTTGTTTTTGATAATTTAGAAGCCCTGCAATGACTTGATCATATTCATAATTTTTATTAGGAATTAAAGTTAGAGAAGGGATGAGGTTCAAATACTGTTGATAAACATTTAAGTTTTGATCTAAAGTGGATTGAAATAAGAAGAACTGCTCTCTAAAACAATGAGTAAAACACTCAAAGAATGCTTTACTTTTTCTAAAAGCAGTTAAGCTTTTTATAATAGATGATTCAGTTTGCGAAGAATTGATGTTTTCTTTAAGAATGGTAGATAAAACAGATTCTTTTTGTTTTTCTTTTTGAATATTGATACCTAATAGATTATTCATCTGCTCAGATTCTAAGTTTAACTTAAATAAATCAGTGTCAGCATTAATGGTAGCGTCAATAATAGAAAGCTCGTATTGAACTTTCGACAACTCAATTTCAAGATCATATTTCTTTTGTAAAGACTCTGTTTCTTGTTTTAAAGATTCTAACTTAATTTGGAAAGTAATTTGACTTATTTTTGAATCTCTTTCCATAGCATAAGATAAAATGCTTTTTTGATAATCCAGTGCATTCAATTTATACTGATGTGCTGTTGTTTTCTCTAAAACCTTTAAGTCGTGTTTAAAAGATAAGTAACTGGTGTCGTTAGCTAACAATTTTAATTCTCGTTCTTGAATATTTGAAGCTAAATTTAACTGCAGTTCTAAAGGTGCGATATGATTTAAATGTGTAGATTCTAGTAAAAAAGATCTTTTATTTAAAACAAAATCAAAATGCTCTTTTTGATAAGAAAGACGTTTAAGATTCATTTTTAAATGATGCTCTAGCATCAAGGCACTTTGTTTATGTTCTAAATCAATTTTTCCGTGTTCAACACGCCATTGATACAGTTTTTTTAAATGGTTGATTTCATAATCATAAATCTTTTTTTGGTTTTGTTTCCATTTGTTGACATCATCTTTAGAAGCTTTTTTAATATAAGCGTTAACTTGCTTGGTTAAAAGAGCAACCTCTCTTGCTGATCTGCCTTCTTGTTGAAGCTTTTTAATACGCTCAGTGATACTGTCTTTATAAGAACTTAATCCGCTATTAATTAAAGAAATAGCGTTGTTATATTCAAAGGTGAGTTTTGAAATAGAATCCTCATACTCTTTGTTTAAAAGATCAAAAGAGCGATTGTGTTTCGCCATTTTTTCTTGATAGTCAGCATTAGATTGATTAAGAATCGTAGCATAATCATCTTGCAATTTTTTCTTAGAGGACTCTAAAATCTCAATACTTTTTTCATAGCTGACTTTTAAATCGGTAAGATCACTTTGTAAAGCAGCTTTCAACTCATTTATCTTATGATTAAAACTAATACTTGCTTGGTTAAAGGTTTGTCTGATCGACAAAAGATTATCGTCACTTTGTTTTTTTAAAGCTTCCATTTCAAGTGTGCTTTCTTTAATGAAAAGCTCAAAAGTAGTATTTTCCTTTTCAATAGAAAGATTGATTTTATCCAAAGAAGCATCATAAGAAATTTTTGACTCTTTAACTAAAAGGTCATAATCTTTTTCTAATGCACGAATTTCACTGTCAATTCTTTTTAAACTGACTTGTAACTCGGTTTGTAATTTATCCGCAACTTGTCGTTGTATCAGCGCAGCTTGGTTAAACAACTGCCCATTTTTAGAAGGGATATGTTCCTTTAATCTAAATAGCTCAGTTGTTTTATCTCGATATTCTTTATTCAAAAAAGTAATTTTTTGTTGTTTCTCATTAGATAAAGTCAAGATATCTTTCTTTAACTCTTTGATCGTTTGATCAATCACTGCTTCATGGTCAAATAGGTCTTGATTCAATGAAGTGATTTCAGCAGTTTTCTCGAAATTGACTAAATGATAAGGGATCTTAGAATTTTCCAAAGCTAAAAAAGCATTCTTTAAAGAAGCAAAAGCATTCTCTAAATGCTCATCTTTTTCCTTTGAATAAGTCTCATCCAGACGATGAAGTTTTAAGATTAATTCATCATGTAAACTGTATTTCATCAAAATCACTTCCCCTAATCATATTATAGCATATTAAGAGAATGTAAAATGAACTAAAAAATGATATAATATTTTATGATTAGAGAGGTGTTTTTATGTATGGATATATCAAAGGAAATGTAACAAGCATTAGACCGTCATTTATTATCGTTGAAAACCAAGAAATAGGCTATCAGATTATCGTCCCAAATCCTTATCAATATCAAATGGATGAAAAGGTGAAAATTTACACATATTTTCATGTTAGAGAAGATATACAAGCTTTATATGGCTTTAAAAATGAGGAGACGCTTGAATTTTTCAAAAAATTATTAAGCGTATCAGGGATTGGACCTAAAAGTGCTTTATCTATTACTGCAGCAGATGATGTTAATGATGTCATTATGGCAATTGAAAATAGTGACATACAATTTTTAACGAAATTCCCAGGTATTGGTAAAAAAACAGCACAACAAATCATTTTAGATTTAAAAGGAAAATTAGTTGAGATTGAAGAAACACTCATCAAAGATGACAAAAAAGAAGTTAAAGAAGCCTTAATTGCCTTAGGATATTCTAAAACAGAAACAAGCAAAATAGTAAAGAAAATAGCGTATAATGAATCCATAGAAGTTATGGTAAAAGAAGCATTATCACTACTATTAAAAGGATGATTTAAATGAAAGATGAAAGAGTAATGAGTACAGATGTTTTTCTAGAAGATGAAGAACAAACTTTAAGACCAAAGTACTTAAACCAATATATAGGGCAAAAAGACATCAAAGAAGTGCTGGAAGTTTATATTAAAGCAACTAAAAAAAGAAATGAAGCTTTAGACCATATTCTACTTTATGGACCTCCAGGATTAGGAAAAACTACTTTAGCACAAATTATTGCTAATGAATTAGATGTTAACATTAAGATAACCAGTGGTCCAGCGATAGAACGAAGCGGAGATTTAGCCGCTATTTTAAGTAGTTTAAACCCTGGAGATGTGCTGTTTATCGATGAAATTCATCGATTACCACGCTTTGTAGAAGAGGTATTATATTCTGCTATGGAAGATTATGTTTTAGATATCATTATTGGAAAAGATGGAGAATCTAGATCGATTCGAATTGATTTACCACCATTTACTCTTGTTGGAGCAACCACAAGATTTGGAGATTTATCAGCACCGTTAAGAGACAGATTTGGGGTTGTTTTTAAATTAGAATATTATGCACAAAGTGATTTAGAAATGATTGTTAGAAGAACATCGGAAGTTTATAACCATAAAATAGAAGAAAAAGCTGTATCAGAATTAGCCAGAAGAAGTAGAGGGACACCAAGAATTGCTAATAGATTGTTTAGAAGAGTCAGAGACTTTGCAGAGATTTTTGAAGACGGAGTCATCACTTTAGAAATTACCAATCACGCTCTAGAAAAACTAAACATTGACCAAAGAGGGTTAGATGGTGCAGATTATGCATACTTAAAAGGCTTGATTGAAAAATTCAATGGTGGTCCTGTTGGTATTGAAAATATAGCAGCGACCATTGGAGAAGAAACAACAACGATAGAAGATGTATATGAACCATTCTTATTACAAGAAGGATATATAAAAAGAACCCCTAGAGGGCGTGTAGCTACTGAAAAAGCTTATGAGCTTTTTGGCATTAAATATTATAAAGGAATGTTTGAATAATGAAAACAGAAGATTTTGATTTTTATTTACCAGAAAAATTAATTGCTCAACATCCTAGCGAAAAAAGAGATAATTCAAGATTGATGGTATTGGATAAAAACAGTCAAACCATAGAACATAAACAGTTTTTTAACATCATAGATTATTTAGATAAAGAGGATGTTTTGGTTTTAAATGATACCAAAGTATTACCCGCAAGATTATTAGGCATCAAAAAAGATACACACGCAGCCATTGAAATATTATTGTTAAAAGAATTAGAAAAAGATCATTGGGAAACATTGATTAAACCGGCTAAAAGAATTAAAATTGGCACAGAAGTTGATTTTGGTGATGGACTTTTAACGATGGTATGTACCAACAAAATGGAAGATGGATTGGCGACATTTAAATTGCTTTATCAAGGGGTTTTAGTAGAAATATTAGAGAAGTTAGGAACCATGCCGCTACCACCTTATATTACTGAGAAATTAGAAGATCAAAGCAGATATCAAACGGTATATGCAGAAAACTTAGGTAGCGCAGCTGCACCAACTGCAGGACTTCACTTTACACAAGAACTTTTAAAGCAAATAGAAAAAAAGGGAATTAAAATTATTCCGATCACCCTCCATGTTGGACTAGGAACCTTTAGACCAGTTTCCGTTTCTGATGTGTCTGCTCATAAAATGCATTATGAACAATATATCTTAACAGAAAGCTCGGTTAAAGAATTAAACCAAGCTATTTTAGATCACAAGAAAATAGTTGCAGTAGGTACAACAACCGTTAGAACCTTAGAAAGCAACTTCAAAGAAAACCAATTTCATGCAGGAGTGTTTGATACAAACATCTTTATTTACCCTGGGTATAAATTTAAAGTTGTCAATAAACTTATTACTAACTTTCATTTACCTAAATCAACTTTAATGATGTTAATTAGTGCTTTTTATGACCAAGAAAACATAAAAAAAGCCTACAGCGAAGCTGTAAGCAATGAATATCGATTTTTCTCTTTTGGAGATTCAATGATTATTAAATAAAGAAATGTAGTCCGATGGCAACAGAACCGATAATTAAACAATAAATCGCAAAGTAAATTAAGTTTTTAACTTGAACATACTTATAAATAAATTTAACTGAAACCAGTGTTGCAATAAAGCTAAAGACAAAGGCTAATGAATATCCCACAATATGAATGGATTCACTAGCGTTTAACGCATCATAAACACCTAGTAAAGTGACTGGTACAGAAATAATGATATAACATAAGAATGAAAAACGCAGTGCGTCTTTTAAATTGACTTTCTGACTCAATCCACCAACAATCGTGATGCCACTTCTTGAAATACCAGGGAAAACAGCCAGCGTTTGGAATAAACCAATGACCATAGCATTTTTCCAAGTAACTTCATTAGCGAATTTTTGATTTCTAAAATAGAAAACAATAGATAATAAAACACCTGTCACTAATAAAGCAGTACCAACGAAAAATAAGTTATCAGGCAAATAATCTTTTATAAGCAAGCCTGCAATACCAATGGGAACAGCAGCAATCAATAACTTTAAAACGTAATGAAATTCTTTTTTCTCACTTAAATATTGATCTTCAGAAAGTTTTTTTCTGCGGAAAACAAAATTCCATGAACTAACAATCAAGGATAAAATATCTTTTCTAAAAAAGAAAAGTAAGGCCAAGAAAGAACCGGCATTAGTTATCATTAAAAAAATAGTTAGATTTGAAGTATCAACACTTAAAATATTTGCAAAAATAGTTAAGTGTCCACTACTAGAAACAGGAAAGATTTCACTGATTCCTTGAATAATTCCTAATATAATATATTTTATAATATCTATCAAAATAATCACCTGAAAATATTATATCATAAGTTGTTAAGATATAGGATTGAATTTTTAAGATAAAGCAACTATAATATAACATAAGGAAGGTGTTAGTATGCTCACATTATTAAGCCAAATTCAACTATATTCAATTATTGGAGGATCTATTACTCTAATTTTATTTATAGGATTAGTCATCTATCTTATCAAACGATCAAAACCTAAAATAGAAAAAGTGATCATCGATGATGAATATATTTTTGCGTTATATCAAGCTTTAGGAACTAAAGATAATATCATCCAAACAAGTTTAGAAAATAAAAGACTTAAAGTGTTATTAAAGGATACTAGAATCATTCGTCCAGAAGATTTTAAAAAAATAGATACACCAGCCTTTGTTGTTGGTAAGGAGATAAAAGTATTGGTCAAATACTCTCCAGAATATATATTAAAAAAAATAGATGAAATAAGAAACGAGGGACTTAAATGAAACAAAAATTTTTGATTACAGCAGAATATGGGTTACATGCTAGACCTGCTACAAGATTGGTAAATGAGGCAATGGGCTTTCAATCAGAAATCATGCTTACAGCTATGAATAGAACCGTTAACTTAAAATCTATCATGGGCGTTATGTCCTTAGGTATTTACAATGGCGAAGAAATTATAGTAAGCGCAGAAGGGCACGATGCTGCAGAAGCAATCAGTGCGTTAGTTGATTTTATTGTATCAGAGGGACTTGGAAGAGCCTTAGATGAGTAGATTCATAAAAATTATTAGAAGTATTCTAATAGGTATCGGTGCAATCTTACCAGGAGTTAGTGGGGGGATGATTGCAGCCTCTTTTAATATTTATAAACCATTAATAGAAGCTTTAAATCAGGTGACTAAACACCCGATTAAGGCTTTTTTGAGTATATGGGAGTATTTATTAGGCATCTTTATTGGATTAATCATCGCTTTTTTAGGAGTTATGAAAATATTTGAATATATCCCCATACCATCAACCTTATTATTCATTGGCCTGATCTTAGGTGGTATTCCAGAAATTTTATTTTATGCTAAATATAAAGAAATGAAACTTAAAAATTTACTTGTTGTATTTGCTGGTTTTGCCATCATGATTTTAGTAATTTTCTTAGAAAAACTTAGTGGATTTGTGGCAACAGAGACCAGTTATTTCATGTGGTTTATTGTCGGTTTTTTAATTACAACTAGTTTTATTGTTCCTGGGCTTAGTGGAACTATGATTTTATTAATGATTGGTTATTATAAACCGATGTTGGCCCTAGCCAATGATTTAATAAAAAGTTTAATTGTTTTTGATTTTTCAGTCTTATTCGCCGAATTTTGGAATGTTGTTTTTATTGCATTAGGACTAGTTATTTCAGCCATTATTTTAGCCAAAATTATTTCCGCTTTATTAAAAAAAATACCAGAATATTTTTACCAATTCATTTTAGGAATCATCATCGCATCACCTATTAATATCATTTATAGTTTAAACATCGAAATGAGTGAAAACAATATATTTAATTTTAAAGAAAACTGGTTTGTATGGCTAGTTGGATGTGCATTGATTCCACTTGGTATATGGATTGCAAGACTTTTTGCAAAAGGAGAAGAAAATGAGACAAAAACGAATTAAGGGTGTAGATGCTCAATATCTACAAACCATGGGCGTAAAAATAGATATTTCGCCATTAAAACTAAAAAACATGAACAAGGTATGTGTTGAAGTGGGAAGTGGTAAAGGTCATTTTATAACAGCTCTAGCTAAAGACCATCCTAAGACACAATTTGTTGCCATAGAAAAAATTGATAGCGTATGCTATAGAATTGCTCAGAAGAAAAATGAAATGAATTTAGACAACTTAGAAATTATTTTAGGAGATGCAGAAAATCTTGAAATATTTTTTGAAAAAGAAACAATTGATCAAATCTTTCTAAACTTTATAGATCCATGGCCAAAGGCTAGACATCATAAAAGAAGACTAACATATTCAACATATTTGACTAAGTATCAACAACTTTTAAAAAAAGATGGTAGAATACAACTAAGGACAGATCATTTAGATCTATTTAATGATAGTGTTGAATATATTGAAGAGATGTTTGATATTATCTCAGAAGATAGAAACCTATTAGAAAGTTCATATATGACAGAATATGAAGTGAAAAAAAGAAAAACAGGACCAATTTATCAGTTGGTCGCAAAAGCGAAGGTGGAATGATTATGAATAAAATTTATAAGGATTTGATGAATTTAGCGGGCATAAGTGGGCACGAGCACTATGTCAGAAATTACATGAAGACATACATCGAGAAAAATGGTTCTAATTATGAAATAAAACAAGATAACTTAGGCTCATTATTTGCCGTTAAGAAATCTAAAAATCCACAAGCAAAAACCGTAATGGTTGCAGGTCATATGGATGAAGTAGGATTTGTTGTTGCAAAAATATTAGAAAATGGCTTAATTGCTCTTCAAAATATTGGTGGTTTAGCCGGTGAAGTATTTGTTTCTCAAGTCATGAATGTATATACCAAAGATGATAAAGTAATTAAAGGAATTATAGGTTCAATTCCCCCACATCTTAAAAAAGAACAAAAAAATGACATCAGCGAACTAAGATTAGATGTTGGAGCTTTATCACGAGAAGAAGTTTTATCTTGGGGCATCAGACTAGGAGATATGGTTTTATTTGAAAATCAATTTGCCTACACTCATAATCAAAAAAGAGTCATGTCTAAAGCAATTGATAACAGATTTGGTTGCGGGTTAGCATTAGAAGCAATCAAAAAATTTAATGAAGTAGAATTACCATACCATTTAATCATTGGAGCAACCGTTCAAGAAGAAGTTGGATTAAGAGGTGCAGAAACAGCTGTTAACCTATTTAATCCAGATGTATTCATTGCACTAGATGCATCACCGGTAAACGATTTATTAGATTCAACTAGTATGGCAGCGCTAGGTAACGGATTTCTTTTAAGAATGTATGATCCAAGAAATATTATGCATAAAGGATTAATGAAATATTTCATTGATTTAGCAGAAAAAAACAAAATTAAATATCAACACTTTGTTTCAATGGGGGGAACAGATGCGGCTAAGGCATTAGATTTAAATGAAGGGGTTTTAGCAACCACCATTGGTCTACCATCTAGATACATACACTCAACCATTGCGATGATGGAAATCTCAGATTTAGAAAATGCTAGAAAAATGTTATTTACAGTTTTAAAAAAGATAAATAATGAAAAAATAGATTTAATTAAGGAGGAAAACAAATGAAATATCGTAAATTATCAAACGGCGTAGAAATGCCAGTAATCGGGTTAGGAACGTTTCTAATTGAAGATGGAACATCTGTCACTGAAACAGTCCTTCAAGCTTTAAAAATCGGGTATAGACATATTGATACAGCCTATATGTATCAAAATGAACACGGCATTGGAGAAGCAATCTCACAAAGTGATGTAGATAGAAAAGATATCTTTATCACAAGCAAACTTAAAGCCAAAGCTATGGGTGATTTAGAGCAATTAGAAGCAACATTTAATGAAAGCCTTAAAAACTTACAAACAGACTACATTGATTTAATGCTTATTCACTGGCCATCACACGATCCTAAAGTAAATGAAATAACTTGGAAATTTTTAGAAGAAAAATATAAAGCCAAAAAAGTAAGAGCCATCGGTGTTTCTAACTTTCAAAAATATCCTTTAGAAGAATTAATGAAAACAGCTGAAATTAAACCAATGATGAATCAAGTAGAATTACACCCTGGATTAAATCAAATGCCATTACAAAAATATTTAACATCAGAAAAAATTGCTATCACAAGTTACGGTCCTTTAATGAAAGGACAAGTCTTTGAAGAACCATATGCGTCTGTATTAACAAAGATTGCTGAAAAATATCAAGCAACCATCGCTCAAGTCATCGTTGCATGGGGCATTCAAAGAGACGTATTTATGATTCCAAAATCAGTTAAAGAACATAGATTAAAAGAAAATTTTGAAGCATTGAATGTAGAGTTATCAACAGAAGACGTGATTAAAATCAATCAACTGAACAAAGGAAGAAGAGTTTATACAGACCCTGATAATAACCCGATCGCAGCTTAAAATATAAAACAAGAAAGGGATATGAATTAAAATGCAACCACAGTTATCAGTAAAAGACAGTAAAAGAAGAACGGCGATATTAGAGGGGAATCTATGGAAAACCATCATGATCTTGGCAGTTCCCCTAGCAATTTATAACTTATTTAATTATCTATATACGTTTATAGATATGATATTAGTTGCTAATATCGGCAGTAGCCAAGTAAATGTGGTCGTATTTATCGATCAAATTAAATCCGCAATTAGCGCTTTTGGGGTAGCGATTGCTTCTGCAGGAACTGTAGTGGTTGCTCGATACTACGGGGCTGGAGATATTGAAGAAGCAAGAAAAAATGCCGGCTCCACCTTTATTTTATCCCTATTAATTAGTGGTTTGGTAGCCATAATAACTGTAGGATTTGGTCCGCTCATATTAAAAGCGACAGGAGCCACTGAACAAATCATCACAGATGGCCTAGACTACTATAATATTCAAATGTTATCAACAACTCTTATAGCCATTAATAGTGTTTTCATTGGATTAGAAAAAGCCAAAGGAAATACCAAAATTATTTTAATGTTAAATTTAATTGTCATGATAGTTAAATTGACCTTATCAATCGTGTACGTGTACGTTTTTGACGGTACTGTAACAGATTTGGCGATGGCCACATTAATTGCTCAAGGGTTACTAACCATCATCGCAATTTTTGTCATGTTTAACAAATCAAACATTTTTAGAATAAAATTCTCAGAAATGAAATTAAAAAAAATGTATGTTATACCAATCGTTAAATTAGCGATCCCAATCTTTTTTGGTAAATTTTTATTTAGTGCAGGAAAAGTCGCTATCAATGGATTGGCGTTACAAACACATCCATACGCAGTAGGAGCATTAGGGATAGCTATGAATCTTCATGGTGGGTTTAGTGCACTTGTAAACTCTTTTGAGGAATCAGAAGTGAGTGTTATTTCTCAAAACTTAGGAAATAGAAATCTAAAACGAGCAATGAGTACATTCAAAATATCTGTTATCTACGCAACAGTCATTGCTGTCATAGGGTTGATCATATTGGTTCTTACGCAAGATTATCTTATCCCCTTATTTAGTTCTAGTAAACCGGGAGAAGAACTTACCCCTGAACAGTTTCAAATGATTAAGTACATGTTTAAGTGGGAAAAATACTCACTTTTAACATCAACAATCATCAGTTTAATCACAAGCTTATTTATTGCGTTTAGAAAAACTTCAGTTTCGTTTTTTGTAAACGTCATTAGATTGTTTGTCTTTAGATTACCAGTGCTCTTTATCTTTTTAAATGTAGGCTGGTTTTCACAATTTGTTGCACATCAATATGAATTTGTAGGATTAACTATGTTTATAAGCAACACAGTTACGATGCTTGTCACTATTGGTTTATACTTTATTTTCAACCACAAAATTAAACACTATGGCTATGAAAACCTAAGTTTATGAAACCGTTGACAAAACAAGATAAAAAGAGTAAAATATAGACGATGTAAAAACGGCGTCCATAATAATAGACGATAAGAATAATACGCAGAGAAAAAGAGGGTTATTGTGAAAAAGTTAAGTAAAGAAATTCATGTTAAAAATAAAAGACCAATCTCAATTATGCAGTTTGGTGAAGGAAATTTTTTAAGAGCATTTGTGGATGACTTTATCCAAAAGTTAAACGATCAAAAATTAATTAATAAAGATGTTGTTGTAGTTCAACCAATGCCATTTGGAAGAATTGAAGAACTTAAGCAACAAGATGGTTTATACACATTACTATTACAAGGCATTCAAAATGAAGAAATTGTTAAACAACACCAAATCATCGATGTTTTAGCAGATTTTGTTAATCCTTATGAAGAATTAGATAAATATTTAGACTATGCTAGATCTGAAGATTTAGAAATCATTATTTCTAATACAACAGAAGCTGGTATTGTTTATGAAGCAGAAACTTTAAATAAAAATCAAACACCAAATAGTTTCCCAGGGAAATTATTACTCTTATTAAAAGAAAGATATGATCACTTTAATGGCGATCATAATAAGGGGTTAGAAATTGTTCCTTGTGAACTGATTGATTATAATGGAGATACACTAAAAAGCATTTTAATCAAACTAGCCCAATTTAATCAATTTGATGCATCATTCATTCATTGGTTAGAAAACGATAATAACTACTACAATACATTAGTAGACAGAATCGTTCCAGGATATCCAAAAGATGAAATTAAAACTTTAGAAGAAGAATTAGGCTATTCAGATAATTCTATTGTTAAAGGGGAAATATTCCATTTATTCGTCTTACAAGGGCCTAATAGTTTAAAAGAAAAATTACCTTTTGAAAAATCTGGACTTAACGTTCAATTTGTAGAAAGCATTGTTCCATATAAAGAACAAAAAGTAAAAATCTTAAATGGATCACATACTGCCTTAGTACCAGTAAGTTATTTATTAGGCATTGAAGCGGTAAAAGAATCTATGGAAGACTCAAGAGTCTCTAAATTTGTTAGAGGATTTATTTATGATGAAGTGGTTCCAACCATTGCATTACCACAAGCAGATACTCACGCTTTTGCATATAGTGTGATCGAAAGATACTCAAACCCATTTGTTCATCACTTGCTATTATCAATTGCATTAAACTCTATAAGCAAGTATAAATCTAGAATTTTACCAACTGTTTTAGATTTAAATAAACAAGGAAAATTTGCAACACATTCATTATTTAGTTTAGCGGCAAACATTGTTTTCTACCGTGGTGTAGATTTAAAAGGCCATAAAATTCCTTTAAACGATGATCCTAAATTCATTGAGTTATTTGAAAAACTATGGGCAACCAACGATGTTTCTTACGTAGTCAAAGAAGTACTTAGTCTACCTTTCTGGGAAACTGAATATTTAAGCACTAAGCCTGTGGTTGATTTTGTCACTCAATCAGTTGAATCTATTCTAAAAGATGGTATGGAAAAAGCATTAGAAAATATGATTAAATAAGGAGAAAAAGAATGAGCAAATTCTTAATCATTAATAATAACGATAACGTCATGGTTGCTTTAGAAGACATTTCTAAAGGTAAAGTAGTCAATGGCGTTGAAATATTAGAAGATATTGTTAAAGGACATAAAATAGCTTTAAGAAATATCTCAAAAAACGAAGATATCATTAAATATGGTGCACCAATTGGTCATGCAACAGAAGATATCTTAAAAGGTGCACACGTTCACGTTCATAACGTATCTACTAACCTAGGTGGTAAACTAGACTATGCATACGAACCTGAATTTGAACAATACGATGTAAAACCAGCTTCTAGAAAAATTAATGTCTATCGAAGAAAAAATGGAGACATCGGTATTAGAAACGAATTATGGATCATCCCAACAGTAGGGTGCATCGTAGGACAAGCAAGACAAATCGCTAATGCTTTTACAAAGACACATCCTGAATTAGAAAATTATGATGGCATTCATGTCTTTGGACACCCATATGGTTGTTCACAAATGGGAGATGACCATATAAACACAAAAGAAACATTACAAAATATTTCTTTACATCCAAACGCAGGTGGCGTTTTAGTCTTGGGTTTAGGTTGTGAAAATAACCAAATCAAAGAATTTAAAGAAACTTATGATTATGATGGAAGTCGTATTAAATTTTTAGCAATGCAAGAAGTTGAAGATGAAATTGAAGCTGCTGTTGAATTGTTAGATGAATTATATGAAGGATTAATCCAAGAACATAGAAGTGAAGCAGATATTTCAGAGTTAAGAATCGGATTAAAATGTGGGGGATCAGATGGATTCTCAGGAATTACCGCTAACCCATTACTAGGAAGATTATCTGATTATATTACTCATCATGGTGGAACAAGTGTCTTAACTGAAGTTCCAGAAATGTTTGGGGCAGAAAAAATCTTAATGAAACGCGCAAAAGATGAAGAAACATTCCATAAAATCGTTTCATTAATTAATGACTTCAAAGGATACTATGAAGCACATAATCAAGTAATTTATGAAAATCCATCACCAGGAAATAAAAATGGTGGTATTACAACTTTAGAAGATAAATCTTTAGGCTGTACACAAAAAGGTGGAAGCTCAGTAGTTATGGATGTTTTAAGACACACTGAAAGATTAAAATCTAAAGGATTAAACTTAATTAGCGCTCCAGGAAATGACTTAGTATCAGTTACAACGCTAGGAATGACTGGATCACATCTAGTATTATTCTCAACAGGACGCGGAACACCATTTGGTGGTTTCATTCCAACAATCAAAGTATCAACCAATACTGACATTTACAATAAAAAACCAAAATGGATCGATTTTAATGCTGGAAGTTTAGTAGATGGCGTATCTATGGATGATTTATTAGAAGACTTTGTGGATTTTATCGTTGAAACAGTTAATGGTAAAAAGACAAACAATGAAATCAACGACTTTAGAGAAATTGCAATTTTTAAAGACGGAGTTATTTTATAAATAAAGAGAGGTTAAGTTATGAAAACATTTATTAATGATGATTTTTTACTACACAATGAGGTAGCAAAAAAACTTTATCATGAGCATGCAAAAGATTTACCTATCATTGATTACCATTGTCACTTAAGTCCACAAGAGATTTTTGAGAACAAGAAATTTAGAAATCTTTTTGATGCATGGTTATCAGGAGATCACTATAAGTGGAGATTAATGAGAGCAAATGGTATCACAGAAGATTATATTACTGGAAACCAACCTGATTTTGAAAAATTCATGAAATGGGCTGAGGTTGTTCCAACTTTAATTGGAAGTCCTTTATACCATTGGACACACTTAGAGTTAAAAAGATTCTTTGGAATTGACACGCTACTAAGCCCAGAAACCGCAAAAGAAATCTATGATGCAGTTAACAAGCAATTAGAAACACTTACGGCTAGAAAATTAATTGAATCAAGCAATGTTGAAACAATTGTAACTACAGATGATCCGGTGGATGATCTTTCATGGCACAAAAAAATTAAAGAAGATCAAACAATTACCTTCAAAGTTCTACCTGCATTTAGACCAGATAAAGCATTTAACATTGAATTATCGTGGTTTGTTTCATGGGTAGAGCAACTAGGAAAAGTTGCTGGTGTTAAAGTTGTAGACATTCAAACAATGAAGGAAGCTTTAAGAAACAGAATAGAATTTTTCCATGCAAACGATTGTAGATTATCAGATCATGCTTTAGACGTTGTAATGTTTGAAAAAACAACAGAACAAGAAGCAGATATGATCATCAAAAAAGGATTAGCAGGAGAATCACTAACACTTACTGAAATTAAAAAATATAAAGGGTATATCCTTACTTTCTTAGGTCAAGAATATCACCGTTTAGGTTGGGTACAACAATATCATATTGGTGCTTTAAGAAATAACTCAAAACGTATGTTAGATGCAATTGGTCCAGATACTGGATTTGATTCAATTAACGACGGTTTAGTAGCTGAACCATTAAGTGCATTATTAGGGTCATTAGATGAAACCAACCAATTACCAAAAACAATTCTTTACACTCTAAACTCTAGAGATTTTGATGTAGCAATTACATTAATGCAAGCCTTCCAAGGTGGTGGAATTCCAGGAAAAATCCAATTTGGATCTGCTTGGTGGTTCCTAGATACCATCGATGGTATGACAAAACAAATGAAAGCATTAGGAAACAACGGCTTACTTTCTAGATTTGTTGGTATGTTAACAGACTCAAGAAGTTTCCTATCATATCCAAGACATGAATACTTTAGAAGATTATTATGTAACATCATTGGAGAACAAGTAACCCTAGGTTATTTCCCAGAAGATTATAAACTCTTATCTAAGTTTGTTAAGGACATTTCTTATCAAAACGCTAAAGAATATTTTAATTTCTAAAAAAGGAAAATAGAACAGTAGATTAAGTAAGATATCTTTGATATCTTACTTAAAAACTGTTGACATTTTTTATGAAAGCGTATATAATATTAGCAGTGGAAGCGGTTTAATCATTTTTTTTAAAAAGGAGGAAAACGCTTACTGGAACGTGGTGAAACAATATGACTTTAAAGAGATATAAAACATTAGATATTATCATATTAACCGTAATTGCTCTCCTGGCAGACGTGATCGCCTTGGTGTTTACAAAAATGCTTTTAAAAACCAATTACGACAACATATACATAGCTCCTTCAATTGTATTTATTTTAATTATTTACATTAGATGGGGTAAAGTAGGTTTTATATCCAATGCAGTATTATTGATTGGCCAATATACTTTATATACCACACAGATTTTTGAGAGTACTACGCTTGCTATTGCATTTAGCCTCGGATATTTATCGTTATTTCTAGTTACTTTATGGAAAAAGGATAAAAAGGAAAGCGTAATATCAAGCGGAGTAAAAACAGTTTTAATTTATTATTTTATACCCTATGGACTCATGATACTGCTTGAAGCAGGAGCATCCTACATTTTGGGATTTCAGGGAAAATTCATGGTGTTTGTCATTAGACACACTACAAATTTCTTATTAGGTATGATTGTTATAATCATAGCCAAAATGCAAAAAAACTTTTTAGTAGATATGGAATTATATTTACTGAAGCAACAAAAAGAAAAGGATGAGAAAAAAAATGAATACTGAGAGAATTCAAACTATTTCCCAAAGAGAACTTGAAGATTTAAGAAGAATAGAAATAGAAGAGGAAATGCAAAAGACAAAAATGAAACGTTATTTTGCTAACTTCAGACAAAATTGGCAAATTTACGCGATGCTTGTTCCTGTTATACTATTCTTTCTTTTTATGAGATATAGACCAATTGGTGAAATTTTAGTTGCATTTAAAAAGAACGATAGTACCATTTCAACTTACAGTGGTCAGTTTTACGGATTTATGGCTTTCAAAACATTGATGTTTGGATCGGAAGCGGCACAGTTTTGGAGAGCCTTTAGAAACACATTCACACTAAGCATGTATGGTTTAATATTCGGATTCCCAATACCAATTATTTTAGCTTTAATGTTTAGTGAAATTAAAAGTAGTGGCTATAGAGCGGTGACACAAGTATTAACTTATATTCCTAAGTTTATATCAACCGTTGTAATTACCTCACTATTATCTTTAATGTTAATGGGTGGTAACGGAAGTACAATTGGACCTGGTGTTTTAAATAGACTGCTACAGGCTTTCGGAGTTATTGGTCAAAACGTACAAGTAATGAGTAATCCGAAATTCTTTAGAAGTATATATATTATTTCAGACATTTGGGAAGGTGCTGGTTACGGTTCTATCGTATACTTTGCCGCGATTATGGCAATTAGCCCTACCAACTATGAAGCAGCAAGAATTGATGGAGCAAACAAATTAGCTCAAATCAGATATGTAACTTTACCTGGTATGGCACCGACATTAACTATTATGTTGGTGTTAAGAATTGGTTCAGTCTTAAGTATCGGATATGAAAAAGTAATGTTAATGACACAGGATAGAGGGGAATATGTTCTTCAAACAGCCGATGTTATTTCAACGTATGTGTTAAGAATGGGTGGTCTGATGGGTGGTTCCGCAGGTGGATCGTCAACGACTGCATTAGGTTTAGCAACTTCAGCGGACTTATTTAACTCCTTAATTGCGATGTTCTTAGTTTTAGGTTCAAACTTCGTAAGTCGTCGAGTTTCAGACACATCGTTATTCTAGGAGGGCAGCATGAAAAGATTAGACAAAAGTGAATTAATTTTTAAAATTATCGCATATGTATTGGTAACAATCTTTGCGTTAACTACTCTATATCCTTTGATATACAGTTTATCATCAGCTTTAAGTAGTAAAGCAGCAGTGGAAAGCGGAAGTGTAACATTATTCCCAATAGATCCAAACTTTGAAGCATTTAAAGCATTCTTTACTAGTAAAGAGTATGCTAAAAAATTCTGGATTTCATATACGAACACATTGTTCTACACATTCTATGGAACAATCTTCAGTATGGTGTTGTCAATTTTTGCAGCATACGCATTATCAAAGTCAAACTTATTATTTAAAAAACAAATCAATTTCTTTATTGTATTTACAATGTGGTTTAGTGCAGGGATTATGCCAACCTATTTGAACTATCAAGCGTTAATGATCAATAACCGTTGGGGTATTATTTACGGGTTTGGGGTTCAAGCATTTAACATCATCCTATTAAGAAACTACTTTGTTGGAATATCTAAAGAAATTGAAGAAGCAGCCATCGTTGATGGCGCAGGCGAAATGCAAGTTCTAAGTAGTATTTATTTACCAATGAGTAAATCAGCTTTATCAACAGTAACGCTGTTCTACGCATTAAGTAGATGGAATGGTTACTTCTGGAACATGCGTTTAGTTGGTAGTAACGAGCACCCACTACAAGTTATTTTACGTGGGATTGTTGCAGACGCAGGAGATACTGACACCATAACGAACTTCTCATTCTCGTTATATTCATTATCTTATGCAGCTATTGTATTGTCTATAATTCCGATCATTGTTGTATACCCTATACTACAAAAATATATGTCACAGGGTGTCAACACTGGTGGGGTAAAAGAATAAAAAAAAAGGAGAGATTTAACAAATGAAAAAAATTTTTTCAGTACTAGCCGTAATGGTAATGGGACTAGTCTTAATTGCATGTGGTAAAAAACCATATAAACCAGACTTATCTCAACAAGTTGATCTGAATATGTCAGTTTATTTCGGTTCAGGTACAACCAAATATACAATCACTTATCAACATGACAACCCATATGTTTCTAAATTAAATGGAAAAACATATACAAAAGGTAGTTTACTACCTGTATGGGAAACTATTGGTGAGAAAGCAAACATTAAATTCAATGATGTTGTAGACCTTGGTGATGAGTCAACAAACGCACAATGGACACGTTTATTATCAGCTGGTTTTGGATCAGTTGACTTAGTGAACACTAATGGTGCTAATATCGCCGAAGAAGGAAGCAAAGGACAATTCCTTGACTTTGGTAAATACTTAGACAAGATGCCAAATCTTTCAAAATTCTTCAAAGACAACCCTTCAGTTAAGTTATCATTAACATCAGGAGATGGTGGGATTTATTCAACTCCATACTTTGATGGTATTAATGAATTAGAGCATATGTACTTAGCACGTATTGACTGGATCAAAGAATTATTAGACCCAGCAAATACTAATGATTTTAGTACAGAGGAATACGTAGTTCCTACAAACTATAAGCCAGTAACTCCTAAAACTGAAAATTACACAGTTAAAGTAGCTAACGCAACAGGTGGAACTAGAAACGTAACTAAAGTAAGATCAAATAACGTAATAGATGTATTAAGAGCTGTGCAAAATCCAACTGGAAAATCATTAGCTGATGCATTTAGAAATTATTTAACTAATACATATACTTCTTTAGAAAAGAGTGGTTATGCAAAATGGTCAGATGTATTTGCTGGATCAGATGCATCTTATGATACTGATGAATTAATCGCATTAATGTATGTTATTAAAGCTAACCAAAGCTACTTATTGAAAAATGTAGAGGGTGTTACAAATATCCAACTATATTTTGCAAGAGAAAAAGCTGGTAACCGTATGAGACAATACTTCAGAGGATTAGAAATGTTTGGTCTTCGTGGTGTTTCTTCAAGAAACGAATGGCTATTTGTTGATGAAAAAGGTGAAGTGCATGATGCACGCGCATTAGAGTCAACAGTTGATACAATTGACAATGGATTAGCTAATCTATTTAAAGATGGATTATTACCAGATGCAAGAGCATATGGTGGAACTGGTGCATACAACTTCCGCCAAAACTTCTTAACAGGAGATGGTAAAGAGTTTGGATTCTTAACTTATGACTACAACGCATCATCTACACCTAGTTCATTAGTTGATGCAACTAAAGGTGGTAAAAAACGCGACTCAAACTTTGAGTTCCAAGCAATCTTACCTCCAGTTGTAAAATGGAATGATGGTGACGATAAAACAGGATACTTCCACTTCTCAGAGTCTAACCGTTCTGTTAAAAACGAAGCATGGGGAGCTCCAATTCACGTTGCAAACGATCAAACTAAATTAGAACGTGTTCTATACTTAGTTGACCAACTATATAACTATGAATCAAAAGATTCAATTGGGAATATCCATTTATATGGACCAGTTGAGTGGTCAGAAGATACTCAAATTGATTATGGAACTGAAAAAGTTAATAAATTAAATGCAAAAGCAATGACTGAAATGAAAGAATTAGGCGGCGGAGATATGATTAAATATCTACGTGGATTCCTAGGGGCAACAATGCCAATTGGACACGTACGTAGTTTAGGTCTTGAATTCCAAACATTATCTGATCAAGGTATTGCAGGAATTAACAGAATTAACACTGCTATTAAAGCTGGTACATTTAAACTTGCAGGTTTAGTTGATACTAAAAACACTTGGTACAACTTAATGCCGACAAACTTACCATACACTGAAATCCAAAGAACAGCTATTCAATCTACAACATTTAGAAATACATTAACAGATAACAACTTTATTGAATATGCATTAGAAGGATTTAGCGGAACAAACCAATCTAAAGCTTCATACATGGCAATTATTCAAGGAGAAAATGAATATCCATTATTCATTAGCCAAGTACGTTCAGCATATAGAGCGGCACAAGGCAACTAATTTTTAAGAAAATAAAGAAACAGCTTGTGAGAGCCTTGCGCTCTCACAAGTATGTTTTATTAATACAAATGAGGTGTGTATCTTATGCAAAAAGAAAAAACTAACAAAAAAGACATATTGGGAAGCATACAATATTTTTTCAAATCTAAATTACAACAAATTTTATTTGGATTCATAATATTTGTTTCTATTGTCGCTCTTGCTTATTCCGCAGGATTTTCAACTGGATGGGCAGTAGGTGACTCTTTTGGAAAAATCCATCCAATCGGAAAACTAGTGGGTCAAGAAGCGAATAGTATCAACATTGTAATGTTCACTTTTACTTTAATTACAATCATATTTGCTGTGATAGCATTGATGTTTGGTTCGCACAATAGAAAGAAATATTATTGGACAAACTTTGCTTCAGTTGGAATTTTATCCCTATTGATCGCACTGACAACAGGTTATATGGCAGTTACGTTACCAGGCTTAGAAAAGAAATTTATAGATTTAATGGGAAATGAGCTTTACGCTGCTGACTGGAAACTATTATTCCAAATCAACAAGTCTAGCGTTGGTGAAATTCAAACAATCTTCAGTATAGGTTATGGTGTGATTGTATTAAGCATATTAAGTTTAGTGGCATCATTATACGTGCTTTTCGTTAAAGTTAGAGAAACTAAAGTTATCCCAACAACTTATTCAGAAATGATGCAAAAAATCGAACTTGGATTAGTTCAAGTTGTAGGGGTCAAAAAGACCAGCATCGATGTAGATTCAGAATCAATTAATATTAATGTAACCGAAGGTAAGGAAATTACTGACATTGATACAGATAAGATGAGATATCAAATGAATAATAAGTCATACTTAATGGTGATGTTATCAGTTGTATTAATCATCATTGCTGGATTTATTACCATCACATATAGCTCATTTACAGCGACAAGTGATGAAATTAGAGTAACACCAACCATAACAACAGCTATAGATGTTTCAGCACTTATCATTTTACTATTAGCAACCTTCCTTGCTGCAGAAAAAGTAAAAGTTTACCAAAAAGTTTGGGTAAGAAATTTATTTATTATCGCCGCAATTAACTTAGTCAGAATATTCTTTGAACCAACAATTGTATTCAACAGAGGAGAATTGCCATTTGTAAGATACGTTATAGTTGTAGTATTAATGGTAGCGGCAATCGCTTTACAAGTATTAGGCGCAGTGATAACATATAAAAAAGCCAAAAGACTTGAGAAGCATCTAAAGGAATTAGGTGAATAATTATGGCAACTATGAGTTTAAAAAATATAAATAAAATATATCCTAACGGAGTTCAGGCAGTCTTTGACTTTAACCTGGACATCAAAGATGGAGAATTCATCGTATTTGTTGGTCCATCAGGATGTGGAAAATCAACAACTCTTCGTATGATCGCTGGATTAGAAGAAATCAGCAGTGGAGAATTGTTTATTGATGATAAACAAGTAAATGATTCTGCACCAAAAGATAGAGATATCGCAATGGTTTTCCAAAACTATGCACTTTATGCACACATGACTGTATATCACAACATGGCATTTAGTTTAGTTTTAAGAAAAGAAGATTCAAATTATATCCACGAAAGAGTTATGTGGGCAGCTGAAATATTAGGATTAACACCATATTTAAACAGAAAACCTGCAAACTTATCAGGTGGTCAACGTCAACGTGTAGCAGTGGGAAGAGCGATGGTAAGAAACCCAAAGATCTTCTTATTTGATGAGCCGCTTTCAAACTTAGATGCTAAGTTAAGAGGGGTTATGCGTAAAGAGTTAAAAATGTTACACCATCAACTTAAAACTACGATGATTTATGTAACGCATGACCAAATTGAGGCTCTAACATTAGCCGATAGAATTGTTGTTATGAAAGATGGGTATATTCAACAAATTGGATCACCAGTAGAAATTTACTCAGATCCTAAGAATCTATTTGTGGCAAACTTTATTGGTACGCCTCCGATGAATATATTTAAAACTAAACTTACTGCAGAAGGTGATCTTCTTTTAGGAGAAGATAAAATAACTTTAAGCGAAGGTAGTTTAAAAGAATCATTAAAACAAAAAGGTTACTTTGGAAAAGAAATAGTTTTGGGTGTGAGACCAGAACACGTTCAAATAGAAAGAAAAAGCCAATTTAGTAATGGAATTATTTCAAAAAGTACAGAGTTTGAATTATTGGGATCTGATGTTTTGGTTTATTTTAACTTAAATAATCAACAAGTTATTGCGAAAACTAAAGTTAGAGAGAACAATATAGAAATAGGCACTGAAATTAGTATTAAGCTTGATGAAAAACACTTATACTTCTTTGATGCAACAACGGAGGTAAGAATTTATGCAGAATAATGATAAACCAGTAAAAGTAGAAAGAAATCTAAAAGAAAAACTTGCCAGATGGTACAGTTTCAATAAACAAAAAATACCGTTCTTTTTCTTAATTATCTCTGTTTTAGCAATTACTGCAACACTAGATTTTAAAATGGGAAATGTTATGGAACTTAAAAGCCATATCGATGCCATCACAAAAGTAGAAACCACAATTGTAGCATTCTACCTATTTGTATTAAACATGGTTGTCTTAGTACAACTATTTATGGGATTTAGTTTTTCTAAAAAGAGATCACCATTCAACTTGATTTTTATGACTATTTTGACATTGGTTCAATCGGGAACATATATACTATATGCAACAGTATTCTTAACAGAACATACTAGAATGCCTTCTTACCAATTAGGAGGAACTGCAGTATTTTCAATAGTTACTATTGGAATTGGAACAGTCTTAATGGTTATTGCAACTATTTTTGCTTGGATATATGTAGATTGGAAGTATGTAAAGATTGAAGACTAATAACAATAACGATCAAAATCCTAATCCGTATAGCATAGATAAATTATCTAATATAAAACCTGGTGTTAAAATCAGGTTTTTAAAATATTGGATTGCAGGGGTTAGTTTTCTACTGTCAAGTATGACACCACAGCTAGTAAGTCAAGACGGTAGTACCGAGCTTTTAGCGATGATTTTACTAGGAACATTGCTAATAGAGTATGTTGCAAATAATATGATTATTTGGATGAACAACGATAAACAACACACTTATGATTATTTGCCATTTGGTTATAGAAACAGAAAATCAGCAATGAGCTTATTTTCTACAATGGCTTATGTAACTATTACATTTGGTTTAGCATTGATCGTTGGTTCAGGAGTTAATATTCTTTTAGATAGTTTCAATATTCCAACTCTTTCTGGATTATTAACTGGAGAACCATTATCAATGGAGCCATTTACATTTGCGTTGTTTTTCACTTTAGTTGATATCGCTTGGTATCAAGTAAGAAAATTAATTATAAAAATCAAAAAAAATATTAAAAAGAAGGATAATGATGAAGATGAAATTTAATGTTGTTTTTAAATCATCAAGAAGTTTTACATTTGAACTAGACAATAAAGAAATTTATTTTTCAAATCAACCATATGATGTTTCCATAGATGGAAAAAAAGTACTTGAAAGTATTAAAACAAACGTATTTTCAGTGTATAATTTAGAACCAAATACTACTTATAACGTATCTATTGATGATTTTTCATTAGAGGTTTCAACCGATTTTGAATCAGCATCTGTAAACGTTAAAGATTATGGAGCAAAAGGTGAC
>CALGYU010000068.1 GCA_937934685.1 uncultured Acholeplasma sp.
CAGAAGAATAGTCTGTAATTAATAAGTCGCTAATAATATATAAATCATTTATATTAGATCCTCACGCCCCTTTAAAAACGAGCAAATCTGCTATCGAAGAACTAGCGTTAAGTAAAGGAATTGAACTTAAAAAAGCAGAAGCAATGTATGAAAATGTTGCAAGAATGGCTAAAACAGAAGGCTTAAGTTACAATCTTGATAAGATACAAGCCACTTCAACTAATGATGCACACAGATTATTAAAATGGGCTTATGAAAACAATAAAGGAAAAGAATTAACAGAAAAACTATTTGAAGGTTATTTTACTTTAGGATTAAATATAGCAGATCATGAAACCCTCATCAATATAATTAAAAAACTAGATTTAAATATTGATCAAGCAAAAGAAATATTAGCCACCAACA
The DNA here is from genome assembly GCA_937934685.1 of uncultured Acholeplasma sp. Taxonomy (GTDB): domain Bacteria; phylum Bacillota_I; class Bacilli_A; order Acholeplasmatales; family Acholeplasmataceae; genus Alteracholeplasma. Next base: position 406 of record CALGYU010000068.1, read on the forward strand.
GCTATGAACAAGCCGTTCAATTAGATCTTAAAGAAGCCTATGACTTAGGTATTACATCAGTTCCTACATTTGTCATTGATAGAAAATACGGCATTAGCGGTGCACAAAAAGAAGGTTATTTTTTAGAAATGATCAAAGCCGCCTACGATGAACTTTACCCTAAAAACTTAAAAATGGTTAAAGAAGACTTATCGTGCACAGCAGATGGATGTGAATAAAAATCCTTTACTTTTGTGAGGAACTAAACCTAAATTGACAAAACTTAATCACATGGTATAATAAAACATAGAAAGAGGTGAGCGCAATGGAAGAACCGCAGAGTAGATTCATAAAAAACAACAATTTTAAAAGAATCAATCAAGCGTTAAATAAACATTACCCCATGCCTCATCATGGATCTTTTTTGTGATGTTATTTAACGCCTAAGGGCGTTTTTTTTATGCTCTTTAATTAAAGGAGGAAACACCATGAAAAAGAATAAGAAAAAAAATGAAATTTTAGAAGTAAAAATTGAACATCAAATTGAAACCTATTCTAAATTAGACCATCAATCTTTATTTCTAAAATTTGATTCAAATCCAAATGGATTAACCACAGACAAAGCAGAGTCAAAGCTTATTGAATTTGGCAAAAATAAAATAGAAACAAAGAAAAATAAAAGCAAATTTTTAAGATTATTAGATGCTATCATCAACCCTTTTAATTTAATCCTACTCTTGGTTGCGATAGTAACTTTATTTACCGATGTTATTTTTACAAAAGACAAACCCGACTATTTAACCGCAATCATCATCTTATTATTAGTCCTTATCTCAAGTGCGCTAGCATTTATTCAAAACGAAAAATCACATAACGCCGCAGAACAACTATCTAAATTAGTAACAAACAAGGTCACAGTACTAAGAGATGGTAATTGGATAGAACTTATGACAGAAAACATTGTTCCAGGGGATATTTTAAAATTATCAGCAGGCGATATCATCCCTGCTGATATAAAGTTTTTAACAACCAAAGATACCTTTGTTGCACAAGCCGCCTTAACAGGTGAGTCATATCCAGTAGAAAAATATGCAGAACTCAAACAAGAAACATATGATTCCATCACAGATCTAGATACCATTGGTTTTATGGGGTCTAACATGATCAGTGGAAGTGCCACCGCTATTGTTTTAAATACAGGAAATCTAACCTATTTTGGGTCTATGTCAAAAACTCTATCTGGAGATAAAGCCATTAAAAGCTTTGAAAGAGGTATTAATTCAATTAGCAAATTACTGATTAGATTAACTTTACTCATGGTTCCAATCGTCTTTTTGATTAACGGTATTTTAAAAGGTGATTGGGGACAATCTTTACTATTTTCAATTAGTATAGCTGTAGGGCTAACGCCTGAAATGCTGCCGGTTATTATGACCACCACCCTTGCTAAAGGTGCTATCACTATGTCAAAACACAAAGTCATCATCAAATCATTAGGGACCATTCAATCCTTTGGAGAAATGGATATTTTATGCACAGATAAAACAGGCACCCTAACAGAAGATAAAATCGTTTTAGAAAAATATATGAACCTACACGGTCATGATGATCAAAGAGTTTTAAGACATGCATTTTTAAATAGTTATTTTCAAACAGGATTAAAAAACCTTATTGATATGGCAGTTATCAACCGCTCATATGATAAAGGATTTGATCAACTCATAGAAAATTATACGAAAGTAGATGAAATTCCTTTTGATTTTTCAAGACGTCGCATGAGTGTTGTTTTAGTTGATAAAAACCATAAAAGACAACTTATTACCAAAGGTGCTGTAGAAGAAATGCTTCAAATATGTAGTTATGTAGAAATAGATGGACAGGTTTTACCAATGACAGAGCAATATTTAGCCCATGCAATGAAAACATATGAAAAACATAATAATGATGGCTTAAGAATATTAGCTGTAGCTCAAAAAAACGAAGTCCCACAAGAACACGTTTTTAGCATTAAAGATGAATCAGAAATGGTTTTAATTGGATTTATCGGTTTTTTAGATCCACCAAAAAAATCCGCAAAACAAGCCATCGATAAACTGCGTGAACATGGTGTTAGAACCATAGTTCTAACTGGCGATAGTGAAGGTGTAACAGCTAAAGTATGTTCTGAAATAAATATTGATGCACAAACCATCGTTTTAGGAAACGATGTAGAAAAAATGTCTGATGAAACATTAAGCGAAGTCTTAAAAAAATATGATGTTTATGCTAAACTTTCACCAAATCAAAAACAAAGAATTGTTGGCATACTACAAAATGACGGACATACCGTAGGATTTATGGGTGATGGTATTAATGATGCATTAGCTCTTCATCAAGCAGATGTTGGTATTTCAGTTGATTCTGCAGTAGATATTGCCAAGGAAACAGCAGATATCATCTTATTAGAAAAAGATTTAATGGTATTAGAAGAAGGAGTCATAGAGGGTAGAAAAACATTTGGAAACATCATGAAATACCTTAAAATGGCCGCGAGCGGTAACTTTGGAAACATGATTTCTGTCATCATCGCAAGTATCTTTCTACCTTTTTTACCGATGCTACCAGTTCATTTATTAACACAAAACCTTTTAAATGATTTTTCACAAATAGGAATGGCATTTGACGATGTAGACGAAGCATATTTACTAAAACCACAAAAATGGGATCCTAAAGGACTTAAAATATTCACATTTATTATGGGTCCTTTAAGCTCAATATTTGATATTCTATGCTTTATCGTTTTATGGTATGTCTTAAGAATAAACACCCAAGAGCTTGCACCACTATTTCAAGCAGGATGGTTTGTCTTTGGGACTATTTCACAAGTGCTGGTCATCTATGTTATTAGAACTCAAAAAATAGCCTTCCTTCAAAGTAAACCGGCAAAACCACTTTTAATATCTACCATCATCATTACAGGAATTGCTTTACTAATAGGATTTACACAAATTGGAGTTGCTATTGACCTATATGTCTTACCAGTATCTTTCATTTTATGGCTAGCCATTCTTTCCCTTTTATATATGATCAGTGCAGAATGGGTAAAAAAATGGTATTTAAAAAAATATAAGGTTTGGTATTAAGATAGAAAAACCTTGATAATATGAGTGATGAATGATAAAATCTAGTTATAGAAACACAAAAAAGGAGAACAGAGAAATGAAAAAAAAGATATATGTATCTATCATCGGTTTTCTAGTATTTACCCTTTTTCTAACAACAGCCTTGCTAGTTAATCATTACTACCCGCTTGCAACATCAGAAGCAACTTGGCTATTTATGCTAAGTCAAGGCATAAGTTTATTGATATTATTGTTTGCTATAGGATTTCTTCTCATAAGAAAAAGAAAGACACCTAGATTTTCAATTGTGGTCATAACAACTCTTTGTATTCAGTTATTACCTTGGGGAATTTATGGATTTGTATCAGGAGATAAGCCACACATCATCTTATCATCTGTCACTATTTTTCTTGCAGTTATCATCTACACATTAGTTTTAATGCTTGACGATATTTTTAAAAGCAGAGATAGTCGCTAACATAAGCGATTATCTTTTTTTTATAGAATTGGTAGAACACTAAAATAAAAAATGATATAATTAATACAGATAATACAGGTTAAGGAGTGATTTAATGAATAAAGAAAGCAAAAAACAACTCTACATAATGATTGCAGATGAATATGAAAAATATATTAAAATAGGCCTTTTTAAAAAGGGAGATAAATTGCCATCAGTTAGACAAATTGCTTATAAAAACGGCGTAAACCCCAACACAGTTCATAAATCATATACGCTGTTAGAACAAAGAAACTTAGTAAAAATATATCCTAAAAAAGGTGTTTTCGTTATTTTTGATCAAGACAACAAAGAAGAAAATGACGTAATCTTTAAAACCTTAGAAGAATTTAAAACAAGTGGCATCCAAAAAGAAGAACTGATTGAGATCATTCAAACCATATATAAGGAGAAATAACATGCTAAAGATCATAAAAATCAATAAATCCTATGGAAATAAACCAGTAATTAAAAATTTAAATTTAGAACTAAAAGAAAAAACCATCTTCGGTTTAGTGGGCATCAATGGTGCAGGAAAATCAACCATTCTAAGACTCATAGCTGGTGTCTTAATACCAGATAATGGCCAAATAACCATAAATGATCAACCAATCTTAGATAACCCTATCCTTAAGAAGGATTTATTTTTCCTACCAGATGATCCTTACTACACCAGCCAAACCACTGGCGATAGTTTAGTTTCTTTATATAAAGTTTTTTATGATTTTGATCAAGAAAAATTCAACTACTTCACAAATTTATTTAACCTAGATACTAAAACCTCTATTCATAACTTCTCAAAAGGTATGAGAAGACAACTATACATCGCACTTGCAATAGCTTCAAAACCTAAACTTCTATTATTAGACGAAGCATTTGATGGCCTAGATCCTAAAGCCAGACTGATTTTTAAAAGAGCACTCATAGAATTGGTAGAAGAGAACAACACAACGGTTATCATAGCTAGCCACTCCTTAAGAGAGTTAGAAGATATTTGTGATAGTTTTGGCCTACTAGA
>CALGYU010000069.1 GCA_937934685.1 uncultured Acholeplasma sp.
ATACGCGATACTTGATGGTGACTGGAGTTCAGACGTGTGCTCTTCCGATCTCATAAAGGTTTGATTTTTTAGCTTTGTTCATGGTGAGTAGTAAGATTTCATATAGTTTTTCACCTGAGTTTGTTCTAATGATTTCTTTGTTTAAGATGAGTGCTGCTTTTAGGTTGATTTTCATGGAGACTTGATTGATTTCAACTGGTTTTTGATATTGAGATAAATAGGTTTCTATTTTGGTTTTAAGTTGTTCTTTAGTGAGTTGAGTGTTTTCATAAATCATGATGAAAACATCGTTTCTGACGTGGAATAATTTAGCGTTTGATGCAAGTTCTGATTGTTTTAAATTTTTAATAAGGTAATCAATGATGTGGTCTGCATGTTTAACTCCATGAATTTGTATTAAGTTTCTAAAGTCTTTGATGTCAAACATTGCGATTGCTTCGATCTTTTTTTGACTGGCTTCATCAATGTATTGATTAAAAGCAAGGAGATTAGGAATTTTGGTTTTGATGTTTAAAAAAGCGAGTTCTTTGTAGTGTTTGGCGTATTTAGCGGTTTTCTCTAAGTCTTCTCCTATTAAGACGAAGGTTTCTTTTTGGGGAATGATGGTGAAATGATAAGTTTTATTAAAAACACCTGCCACAAAGAAATGTTTGTTTTTTAAGTCTTTTGGTTCTAAGATGCTCATATCAGAGAAGTTAAAGATGGATTGATATCTAGCTAAGGGTTTATATTTTTCACTGACTTTTATAATTTTTCCTCTTGAGTCTATGGTTAGAATGCATGCTTCAGTTTTTTTGGCTGTTTCATAAAACTTGTTGCCTGTTTCCTCTAAGTTAAATTCTTTGTTTAATAAAAATCCGTAAATTGAAAAGGCTAAAACTATGATGAGAATCAAAACAGCCCCTTGGTAGGTTAGTGGTGAGATAATGTCTCTATAGTGAGAACTTAAAACGGTTTGGATAAGGAGTAGATCTGAGGTTATATGGGTAAAGGAAAAATAGGTTGAACGATCATCAAATTTGGTTTTAAATGAACCGTTTTCTGATGATAGTTGATAGATAAAGTCATCTTTTCCTGCTGGACTTAAATAATAACTTAAAGTCTTTGCTGGGTATTTAGGATTGTAACTATGTATGATGGTTCCATCTTTATAGGCGATAAAATAGTTGTATGGGTTATGATCACTTAACATAGTAAAGTAGGTTTCTATGAGTAAATATCCAACGGCTGTTTCTGTCTTTAGGACTAAAACATTGGCTGGATTGGTTTCTAGTGTACTTAAATTTTTAAGTGAGATCGCTTGAAAGTTTTTGAGTTGATCGATATTTATTTTAAGGTTTTCTAAAGCGATATTGATGGCTTGTGTTGATTGATTTTTTTTAAATAATTCATATTCATTGTCTAGTTGTTTGGTAATGGTTTGTTGTGTACCTATGTTTTTTTCTAGTGCTAGTTGTGTTGATTTTTTGATGAGAAATTGTTGACTGTACAAAAAATAAAACACTAATAGTGTGAATAGAAAAAATAGTGAGCTAAAAAAAGTGATTAGAAAATACTTTTTTCTCATAAATAATCTTCCCCTTATATACTACATAGCATCATTTTACACAAAATAATGATTTCTAGCAAATAAGATATGTTTTTAATGTTAAAA
>CALGYU010000070.1 GCA_937934685.1 uncultured Acholeplasma sp.
TACAAATAATTAAAGTTTGTAGTATCTATAGAGAGGGGGTTTTTTTATTGACTATTCACAAAAGAAATAGTATAAATTACACAGCAAATTATTATAAAAAAACCATTAAAAAATGAAAATCATAAAAAACATTAAAGGCTTGACAAGAAAAAAACAAGTTGATATAATACAAAATGAAATAGCACTCTATTTCGTTGAGTGCCAAAGAAGAAGGGGAGGTGTGATTATGCTTAAACCATTAAATGAATATGTGATTTTAACATTTGAAAAAGAGGAAGAAACAACAAAATCAGGTATCATTTTATCAACTAAAGAAAAAGATAAGCAATCTATAGGTATCGTAGTTGCTGTAGGTCCTAAAGTTGAAACATTAAAACCAAATGATAAAGTCATATATCAAACCTACTCAGGTACAAAAACAACAATTGATGAAAAAGAATACTTAATCATCAAACAAGAACACATTTTAGCCATATATGAATAAACAGTAAAGAGGAGTGATATTTATGAGTAAAGAAATTAGATATGGCTCATTTGCTAAAGAAAAAATATTAAATGGTGTTAACAAACTAGCAGATACAGTAAAAATTACGTTAGGACCAAAAGGAAGAAATGTCATTTTAGAAAAATCATACGGATCACCACTTATCACTAATGACGGAGTATCAATCGCCCGAGAAATAGAACTAGAAGATGCTTATGAGAACATGGGTGCAAAACTTGTTTATGAAGTTGCCAATAAAACTAATGATGAAGCTGGTGACGGAACAACAACAGCAACAGTATTGGCCCAAAGTATTATCCAAAAAGGATTTAAAGCAGTTGAATACGGTGCTAATCCCGTCTTAGTACGTGAGGGAATACAACTTGCTGGTAAAAAAGTAGCAAAAGAAATCTTAGAAAAATCAAGAACTATTGATACAAAGGCCGATATTGAGAATGTTGCTAGTATATCAGCAGGAGACAAAGAAATCGGGAAAATTATTGCCGAAGCAATGGAAAGAGTAACTAAAAACGGCATCATCACTGTAGATGAATCTAATGGATTTGAAACAGAGTTAGAGGTAGTAGAAGGTATGCAGTATGATAAAGGATATGCATCTCCATACTTTGTTTCAAACAGAGAGACCATGACCGTTGAATTTGAAGATCCTTACATCTTAGTAACAGATCATAAAATCTCAACCATTCAAGAAATATTACCCGTATTAGAACAAGTCATTAAAACAAATAAACCGTTTTTAATTATCGCAGAAGATATTGAAAATGAAGTGATGTCAACCCTTGTTTTAAATAAACTGAGAGGAACATTTAATGTGGTTGCAACTAAAGCGCCAGGCTTTGGAGATAAGCAAAAAGAAATGCTTTCAGACATTGCCGTTTTAACAGGGGCAGAATTTTACACCAAAGATTTAAATATGAAGCTATCAGATATTAAACTAGAAGAACTCGGACGCGTATCTAAAGCAATCATTAAAAAAGATACAACTACTCTTGTAGGTGGTAAAGGTGATAAATCCTCTATTGATAAACGTATTGATGAATTAAATGCTCAAATTGAACATATTACAACCGAATATGATAAGAAACAAGTTCAAGAACGTTTAGCAAAACTAACTGGTGGCGTTGCAATTATTAAAGTAGGAGCTGCCACAGAATCGGAATTAAAAGAGAAAAAACTTCGCATTGAAGATGCCCTTAATGCAACAAAAGCCGCGATTGCAGAAGGAATCGTTATTGGTGGGGGTGCTGTTTTAGTCGAAATTCATGAAAAACTAAAAGAAACACTAAGACATGATAATCAAGATGTTTATAAAGGTATCAGAGCAGTTTTAGATAGCCTTACAGTTCCTGCCTACCAAATCGCTGAAAATGCAGGCTATGATGGCACAAGCATTGTTGAAGAACAAAAGAAACAAAAAATCAATCATGGATTTGATGCTAAAGAAGGTAAATGGGTTGATTTAATTGAATCAGGTATTATGGACCCAACTCGAGTTACAAGAAACGCAATATTAAATGCAAGTTCGATAGCATCATTATTAATTACCTCAGAGGCTGCAGTAACAAATTTAAGAGAAAATAAAAAAACCTTAGAAGAAACTATGTTTTAATAAAACTTAGATTTCTATCTAAAAAGTCAAAAGGTGTCATCATCGTTTAGATGAATGACACCTTTTTATATGAGTGAAAAATACACATGGTAGTATTAATGAGTGCCTATTAACTCTCTTATCATTATCTTAATCATATAGTCAAAAACGTATAACTGTTGATTTTTAGACAATTTTGGAATATTCTATAGATGTAAGATAGAAAAGGGTGGTAAAGATGAAACAAAAAGCAGAATATAAAAGTGCCATTAGATCAAGAAGGCTCATCAAAGAAGCTTTCACAGAACTAATGGAAGAAAAAGAAATTGATAAGATTACTGTTACAGATATTGTTAAAAAAGCAGACATTAATAGAGGAACTTTTTACGCTCATTATGCAAACATAAGATCCTTAATTGAACAAATAGAAAACGATGTTTTAATGGAAGGTATGGGTCTATTAAAAGAATTCAGCTATAAAACATTCATTCAAAATCCCAATCCGATTTTAAATAAAGTGAATAGATTACTTGAAAATGAAGTAAAACTCTATAAAAAACTCATTAATAACCCAGATTCAGAGAAATTCATCAGTAAACTCAGAGAATTATTTATTGAATACTTATTTTACCAAAGTGACATTCCAGATGAAATTAAAAACGATAAGAAATTTGTTTTACGCATCAACTTCTTTGCTGGTGGTATGATTAACCTTTATCAATTATGGTTAAAAGAAGAACTAGACTACACACTAGATCAAATCAGAGAAGAAATCATTGATCAAACCCAAGCGATGTTATATTTACTTAATTTAAGCAATTAAAAACAATCAAAAAAAAACACTAAAACAACAACTGTTCAATTTTGAACAAATATCATTTTTTTGAATATTGTAATTCAAAAAAAGATGTACTATACTGAAAATGTAAGATCAACTAAACGTATCAAATATAGATTGGAGGTCCATATATGAACATCATTAAAGTTGAGAATCTAACCAAAGACTATGGATTTAAAAGAGGCGTCTTTAACATCAATCTAAACGTAGAAAAAGGTGAGGTTTATGGTTTCTTAGGACCAAACGGTGCTGGAAAATCTACAACCATCAGACATCTCATCGGTTTTTCAAAACCGGATAAAGGAAGAACTGAAATCTTTGGCCTAGAATCATTTAAAAACTATAACACCATCTTAAAAGATGTAGGATATATTCCAGGGGAAATAGCACTTCCTTCTGGCCTAACAGGTTATGAAGTTATAGATATGATGAAAAAGTTAAGAGACATCAAAGATGATCAAAGAATCAATGAACTCATTGATCTTTTTCAGTTAGATGCCAAAGGCGATACTAAAAAAATGAGTTTAGGAAATAAAAGAAAATTAGCCATCGTCTGTGCATTCATGCATGATCCTGAAGTTTTAATTTTAGATGAACCAACCTCAGGGTTAGATCCAGCCATGCAAGAGATTTTTATTAACTTCATTAAAGAAGAAAAGAAAAAAGGAAAAACCATCTTACTATCTAGCCACGTCTTCTCTGAAGTCGAGGCAGTTTGTGATAGAGTTTCTATCATTAAACATGGTTATATCATCGATCAGTTTCATATGGACAAATTAAAACATGCTGAAGATAAAGAATACAAAGTCACTTTTAAAAATCAAGAGGATGCAAACAAAGCCTACCTAACTATTCTTAAATCACAGTATGCCATTGATATAAAAAAAGAAAACAACATTTTAACCATTTATATTAACGATAAAGACATCAACCAACTCATCTATGATTTAAAACCGTATCCAATCGATCTATTTGAACACCAAAGACAAACCTTAGAAGCATACTTTATGAAATACTATCTAGACGATATTATTTTTGAAGGAGTGAAAAAATGACAGACATTAAAATTAAAAACCTAACCAAAGATTATCATTATGACCGAGGTGTTTTTAATATTGACTTTGAAATAAAAAAAGGTGAAACCTTTGGCTTTGTCGGAACCAACGGTAGTGGTAAAACAACAACCATCAGACATATCATGGGCTTTTTAAAACCACAAAAAGGAAACGTAGAAATCAGAACCCTAGATGCCTACAAATCCTCAACTGAAACTAAAAAATACATTGGATACATTCCAGGTGAGATAGCCTTCCCAGATTTACCATCAGGCAAATCATTCATTAAATCTCAAGCAGAATTTCTAAAACTAGAAAATCTAGATTATGCAAACCAACTCATTAAAATTCTTCAAATTGACCTTAGAGCCAACACTAGAAAAATGAGCAAAGGGATGAAACAAAAAACCGCTGTCATAGCTGCCTTAATGAACGATTCTGACATACTCATCTTAGATGAACCAACCACAGGTCTTGACCCGTTAATGAGAAAAACCTTCTTAGAAATATTAGAAACAGAAAAACAAAAAGGAAAAACCATCTTAATTAGCAGTCATATGTTTGAAGAATTAGAAGACCTATGTGACAGAGTGGCATTAATCAAAGATGGGAAAATCATAGACATAGCCACCATGTCAGAAATCAAAGACCCTAAAACCAGAGAATATAAGCTAGAATTTCTCAATCAACAAGACTATGAAAATTTTTTAAAAGAACCAATTGAAATCACACGCATCAAAGAAAAATATCATCAAGTCTTTATAAAAATAAAAAAAGAAGAAACACATAAACTTCTTGAAATTCTTTCTAAATACCAACTAAAATTCATGGCAGAAATCAAATACAATTTAGAAAAGTACTTTCAAAAGAAATTTAAAGAAGAAAGCGAGGCAAACATCAATGATTAGTAAACCACTATTAAAACAATCCATTAAAGCAAATGCACTCATTTGGGTTTTAGTCACAGCCGCAACAGCCATTATGTTAGCACTCATCATCTTAGTACTAGGAAACATTCAAAGTGATGAAATGAGAGACTCACTAGCCAAAACCTTTACGCAATCAGAAATCGAATCACAATTAAAATCTGGTGCAATTGATGCTTATGTTGATATTTATCAACAAGTTGAAACCATGTATCCAGAAGCCAAAAATCTTTATGATCTAACCACCGCAAGCATCCTTATCTACGATCAATTAAAAGAACTAGGACATCCCAATCCTAAACAAGAAACCATCAACCAAGTTCTAACTCAAGTACCTGAAGAACAACACTTATTAACTAAAATCATTTTAAACCAATTTTTAACAGAGTATGAACCACAAACACTCACCACTGAAGCAGAGAAACATCAATTCAAAAAAACCTTCATCATCTCCTTAATGTCAAATTCAGTAGGTGAAGATGAACAACAAAAAGCAGCCATCATCTATCTAGGCAATAAAATCTTAGATACATACATCATCAACAACCAAGTAAGCACCCAACAACTCCAACAAATCACCAATGATTTTGTAGAGTCCATTTTCTATGAAAACATCGGTCAAACCACCAGTGATGAAATCACTGCTTTATTAGAAGAACAAGGTTTTACCAACATCTATGAAATGCTTACACACTATGAATACGATCAAACCAAAGTTGAAATCTTAGTTTCAACCGGTATGACACAATACACTTCCTACTTAAATCATGAAATGACACACGAGGAAGCGAAAAAAGAAGTCACTAAAAGCCTTTTATCTGAAATGCCTGAGAGTGTAGGTAATTCATTAAAAGAGCTAGGAGACCTAAATTTAAACCATTTAGTTATAGGAACTATTTTCTACAAAATTGCCGGATTACTCCTCCCAATTGTTTATGTCATCACAACTGCAAACAGTTTAATCGCAGGACAAGTAGATAGTGGCGCAATGGCCTACGTCTTATCCACACCAACCAAACGAAGAAAAGTCACCTTCACACAAGCCATCTTTTTAATCGGTTCTTTAATTTTAATGTATTTAGTCATAGGACTTACAGGGTTTGTGGCTAGAATCTTTACGGGGCCAGGCTTTGAAATCACGCAATTTGAGTTATTCCAATTAAACGTAGGAGCCTTAGTTACCTTAATTTCTATTAGTGGTATTTGTTTCTTCACCTCCGCATGGTTTAACAGAAGTAAGTTTTCAATTGGCTTTGGTGGTGGAACAGCTATGGTTTTCTTAGTTTCAACTATTTTAGGTATGTTTGGATCACCAGTCATTCCAGGAGCGATGAAAATTGAGGCAATGAATGTCTTTAACTATTTATCCATCATCACACTATTTGATGTCACCGCTATTTTAGAAGGAAATAATTACTATATTGGTATGCTCATCTTATTAGGAATAGCCATTTTAGGATACTTAATCGGTGCCCTTAGATTTGATAGAAAAGACTTACCATTATAAACTAAAAAAGACTAGAAAAATCTAGTCTTTTTCTTTTTGTAAAACCCTTATTGCTAAAGACTTATAAACGTGATAATATTTGCTTAACACACAAAAAAAGAGGTATTAAAATGAGTATAGCCATATTTCTAACAACCGTCCTATTAATGATCTTATCTTTAATCTTTTTTCCTAAAATAAAAGTATATAAATACGAATTAAATAGCCACTGGATCATTGTTTTAATCGGATCCATCATAGCTTTACTCATCGGAAAGATGAACTACCAAAATCTCATCTCCTCTATTTTCAGTCAAAATGAAATGAATCCTGTAAAACTAATTACTTTATTCATTTCCATGACGATGTTATCCATCTATCTTAATGAAATTGGAGTCTTTGAAAAACTTGCCTTTTATCTTTTAAGCAAAGTTAAAACCAATCAATTCATCATCTTTACCGTATTTTCCATAATGGTTGCAGTACTCACCATATTTGTCAGTAACGATGTCATCATCTTAACTTTAACCCCCTTATCCATCTATTTTGCTAAAAACGCAAAAATTAATCCACTACCTTACGTCTTTTCTGTTTTAGTGTTTGCAAACACCTTTAGCATGATATTAATGATTGGAAACCCAACCAATATTTACCTATCTTTAAATCAAAACATTACATTTCTTAATTATTTTAAAGTAATGATCATCCCAAGCATCTTTATAGGAATGGTTAGTTTCTTCATGCTCTCATTAGTTTTTAGAAAAGATTTAAAAAAAGAGTTAACCCACACAGTTAACCAAACTAAAAACATCTCTAAACCTGAACTCATCATTGGACTTTCTCACATGCTTTTTTGTCTAATCTTACTTGTTTTCTCTAACCTTATAGAACTACCTATGTGGCTCATTACATTCATAACAGCCTTATCCCTACTAATCATTTCAACCATTTATTATACAAAAACCAAAAAAGATAAAACCCCTTTACTTCATACCATCAAAAAAGCTCCATGGTCCTTTTTGCCATTGATTTTAGGCATGTATGTCTTAGTAGAAGCACTTAAACAACAAAACATACATCTTCACCTACTAGAAATCTTAAACCAATACCCAACTATCTATAGTTTTGGTATTACCAGTTTCATCTCATCAAATCTAATGAATAACCTACCAATGAGTATGTTTTATGCTCTAATCATCGAAAATTTAGAACAAGGACTTATCCTAAAAGCGACTTATTCAACCATCATTGGAGCCAATTTAGGCGTCTTATTAACACCGATGGGGGCTTTAGCAGGTTTAATGTGGTTTGATCTTGTTAAAAAAGAAAACATCAAAATCAACATCAAAATCTATGTAAAAAAACTTTTTATTTTAGCCATTTTATCCTTATTTATAGGACTCATAATCCTTGATATGATTTTATAAAGTGTCATTCATAAAATAG
>CALGYU010000071.1 GCA_937934685.1 uncultured Acholeplasma sp.
TTACTAATTCAATATGTTTTTGGAGGCCCCGGACGGATTTGAACCGACGCGTCAAGGTTTTGCAGACCCATGCCTTACCACTTGGCTACGGGGCCCTTTTAACATGCTATTTAATTATACTTAAATGGACTTAAAAAGTCAATGTAAAACAAAATAAAACGGACTTGATATAAGTCCGTTTTACTTTGCTTTTTAAATAAGGTTCAATCTACTTCTAACTTCATCTTCTGTCAATTGATGTTTTATAATATATCTATTTTTTGAATGTCTTCTACACTCATCTGAACATCCACCTAAATATTTATGCTCATTTTCTTCGCTACATAAGATTTGCTTGTTACAGGCTGGATTTGCACAGTTTATATATCTTTCACAAGCGGTTTGATCAAAATAATCTTTTCCAACAATTTTATGTTCTACTTGATTAACAGTAACAGATATTCTTTTATCAAAAACATACATCTTCCCATCCCATAAAACACCTTTGGTTTCTGGATCTTTTCCGTAAGTCGCAATCCCACCATGTAGTTGGTTTACATCCTTATGTCCTTCTTTTTTTAACCATCCGGAAAATTTTTCACAACGAACACCACCTGTACAATAAGTTAGAATTTTCTTACCTTCTAAGATTTCTTCGTTTTCTTTAATCCATGTTGGAAGTTCTCTAAAATTTCTGATATTTGGTCTAACTGCATTTCTAAAGTGTCCCAAATCATATTCATAATCGTTTCTAGCATCAATTACGATGGTATTTTTATCTTGCATTGCCTCATAAAACTCTTTTGGTTTTAAGTAATTTCCTGTGATTTCTAGCGGATTGATATCGTCTTCTAAACTTAGGTTAACTAATTCTTTTTTAGCTCTTACAAAGATTTTATCAAATGCATGTTCAGATGCTTCATCAATTTTAAACATTGTATCTTTAAATCTTTGATCCTTTCTTAAATCCTCTATGTATTTTTCTGTTTGTTCAACTGTTCCAGATAAGGTTCCATTAATACCTTCTTTTGAAACTAATATTCTTCCTAAAACACCTAACTCTTTACAGTATGCCAAGTGCTCTTCTTTAAATGCTTCAGGGTTATCTATGTGTGTATACTGATAGTATAATAATACTCTATATTTATCGCTCATCTTTAAAAATCCTTTCTTTAACTAGTATGTAGATGATATCTATTTTTTATATGTTTGTAAAATAGATTGCTTACATAAAAAATGCATTTTCTTGGCACTCACTAGTTGACAGTGCCAAAAGTAAGTTGTATAATGTAGGTGTTAAAAGGAGTGTGATATGATGAACTTTACACAAATGGATGATTATAATAATGATCCAAATATTTTAGACAAATTTGGAACTAACTTAGTTCAAGCTGTTAAAGATGGAAAACTAGATCCTGTTATCGGTAGAGATGAAGAAATTAGACGTATCATCAAGATACTATCTAGAAAAACTAAAAACAATCCTGTTTTAATTGGAGAACCTGGTGTTGGTAAGACCGCTATTGTTGAGGGTTTAGCCCGTCGTATCGTAGAAAAGGATGTCCCTTTAACTTTACAAAATAAAATCGTTTATGAGCTTGATTTAGGGGCTTTAATCGCTGGTGCGAAATTCAGAGGTGAATTTGAAGAGCGATTAAAAGCGGTGTTAAATAAAGTTAAAGAATCTAATGGTGATATCATCTTATTTATAGATGAGATTCATACCATTGTTGGAGCTGGTAGAGCAG
Source organism: uncultured Acholeplasma sp. (assembly GCA_937934685.1). Taxonomy (GTDB): domain Bacteria; phylum Bacillota_I; class Bacilli_A; order Acholeplasmatales; family Acholeplasmataceae; genus Alteracholeplasma. The sequence goes on from CALGYU010000071.1 coordinate 1,728, forward strand.
ATGGTGCTATGGATGCTTCTAATATGTTAAAACCTATGTTAGCAAGAGGTGAATTACATTGTATTGGAGCAACCACTTTAAATGAGTATAGACAATATATTGAAAAAGATAGTGCTCTTGAAAGACGTTTTCAAAAGATATTAGTCGATGAACCGACTGTCGAGGATACCATCAGTATTCTTAGAGGTTTAAAAGATCGCTTTGAGGCACATCATGGCGTTCATATTAGCGATGCAGCTATTGTGAGTGCGGCAACTTTATCATCTAGATATATTACTGATCGTTTTTTACCTGATAAGGCGATTGACTTAATTGATGAAGCTTGTGCTTCTATTCGTATGGAAATTGATTCTATGCCTATTGAGCTAGATGATGTGCTAAGAAAAATAATGCAGCTAGAAATTGAAAAAAGTGCTTTATCAAAAGAGTCTGATAATTTATCTAAAGAAAGATTAGAAAAAATAAATCTTTCTATTGATGAATTAAGAAAAGAAGAAAAAACACTGCGTACACAATGGGATAAAGAAAAAGAACAGTTAAATTTAGTTAAAGCAAAAAAATCTAGTTTAGAGTCTTTAAAATCTGAATTGCAAAATGCTTTTAATGCTGGTGATTATTCTACCGCAGCTGAGTTGCAATACAGTAAAATTCCTAGTTTAGAAAAAGAAATAGAAACTTTAAGTACTTATGATAAACAAGAAGGTAGATTATTATCAGAAACTGTAACAGATGAGAATATTGCAGATATTGTTTCTAAATGGACTTTAATTCCTGTTAGTAAATTACTTTCCGGAGATAAAGACAAATTGATTCATCTTGCTTCTACTTTAAAACAAAGGGTTATTGGTCAAGACCATGCAGTAAACTTAGTTGCTGATGCTATCATCAGACAAAGAGCAGGTATTAAAAATGAAAATAGACCTATTGGCTCATTTCTGTTTTTAGGTCCTACTGGTGTGGGTAAAACTGAAGTAGCAAGAAGTCTTGCTGACAGTTTATTTAACAGCGAACACCAAATGGTAAGAATTGATATGAGTGAGTATATGGAACAACACAGTGTTTCAAGATTGATTGGTGCTCCTCCTGGATATGTTGGTTATGATGAAGGTGGTCAATTAACTGAGGCTATTAGAAGAAAACCATATTCTATTGTTTTATTTGATGAAATAGAAAAAGCTCATACTGAAGTGTTTAATATTTTATTACAAATCTTAGATGATGGTAGAATTACTGATAATCAAGGTAGAACCGTTGATTTTAAAAACACAATCATTATCATGACTTCTAATTTAGGTAGTCAATATTTATTATCTCATCAAGATGATGCTGAAGAAAAAGTGATGGAACTTGTTAGAACGTATTTTAAACCTGAGTTTTTAAACAGAATTGATGAAATTGTTATTTTTAACTCTTTAAGCTTCAAAGTTCAAGTTCAAATTGCTGCTAAACTATTAGAAGAGTTTGAACAAAGACTTTTAGAACAAGATTTCTTAATTTCATTTGACCCTGAGGTTACTAAATGGATTTTGAAAAATGGATTTGATGAAAACTATGGTGCACGACCTTTAAAACGTTTCATTCAAAGACATATTGAAACGTTTATTGCTCACAAAATTATTAATGATGAGATAGTTTTTAATCATCCTTATGAATTAACAGTTTCAAATGATGAATTGATCTTAAAAGACAAAAATAAAACGGAGTAATTACACTCCGTTTATTTTTTTGTATAATCTTGTTTTCTTATGGTTCCATCCACTTTATGAATGACAATTGAACCATCGTTTCGTTCAGCTAATCCTTCTGCAAACTTAATAGCTTCTGCTTGTGTATCAAAAAACTTTATGGTTTTATTTGAACCAGCTTTTCTCACACGCCAGCTTTTGAAACGTGGACTTTTTTCATCTTTATTTTGTGAAATATGATATTTATTAGCGACTTGTTTTTTAGTCTCTTTAGCATCTACTTCAGCATCTTCAGAAACATCATCTTCTACTGTTTCTTCAACTTTTACTTTTTTCTCTACTGCCTTAGGTTTTTCTGTCGGTACTTCTTTAACTTCTTGTTGTAAAACCTTTTCTACTTTTGTTTCTTCAACAACTTCTTGTTTCTTCTTTTTTCTTTTAAAAAACCAAAATCCCATTATTTTTTCCCTCCAACCTTTTTTTATACTTATATTATATATAGTTTACCTATATTTGGCAAGTCATAGCCATTATCATTTATATTGACTTATATTCTAGGTCTAATGTATCGGCGATATTTTGGTTAACGACTTGCTGATTGTATATGTTAACCCCTTTTTTTAAGTCATGATGCGTTGTTATTGCCTTTTTGACGCCATGGTTGGCTATATATAGGGCATACTTAATGGTTGCGTCATTTAATGCTTGTGTTGCAGTTAAAGGGACTGCTCCTGGAATGTTTGGGACGGCATAATGAATGATACCATCAACTATGTATATAGGATCATCATGGCTTGTTTTTTGACTAAACTCCGTTGATCCACCTTGGTCTATAGCGACATCTATAATAACACTGCCTTTTCTCATTTTCTGATAATAGGCTTTTTTAATAAGTTGTGGGGTTTTATACCCTTTTAAAGAAACTGCTCCAATCACTAAATCTGCATGAGTGATGGCTTTTTCTAAATTGCTTTCACTACTATATAACGTTTGAATTTTGTTTCCATATAGTTGATCTAGATGTGAAAGTTTATCATAGTCTACATCTAATATCGTTACGTTTGCTTCTAGTCCTACTAAAATTTTAAGTGCATTAATTCCTACGTTCCCAGCACCTATAATAGCAACATTTGCTCTATATACCCCAGGAATACCAGGTAGTAATACTCCACTACCACCATTTGTTTTTTGAAGATAGTTAGCACCTATAATAGCTCCTAGTCGTCCAGCAATGTCGCTCATTGGTTTTAAACATGGTAAAATACCTGCTTGGGTTTCTACGGTTTCATATGCAATAGCATTGGTTTTCTTTTCAATAAGAGCTAATGCTAAATCTTTGTGTGCTGATAGATGCATGAAACTAAAAATGGTTAAATTTTCTTTGAAATATTGATATTCTTCTACTTGTGGTTCCTTAACTTTTAATAATAATTCAACTTTTTGCCAAACTTCTTTGGCCGTATTTAAGATGATTGCACCCGCATTTATGTAGTCTTGATTAGATATTCCTGAGTTTAATCCTGCGTCTTTTTCAATTAAAACCTCGTGTCCTGCTAAAATAAGTTCTTTGACACTACTAGGGGTTAATCCTACTCTAAATTCACTGTTGATAACTTCTTTTACTGTTCCTACTATCATTTTTTTCACTTCCTTCACCATTTATTATACCATAGTCTGAAAAAATGTTTTTCCTACGTTCTTTGACAAAAAAAGATGCTACTAAAAGTAGCATCTTTCATTCTTATAGTGTTGATAATAATTCAACTAAGTCTGCTTCATAAGCAACTTGGTTTTCAATAAGTTCTAACATTTCTAATAATTTTGTATTTTCTGTTGATGTTGTTTCTTTATTTAAAACAAATTTTCTTAATTGTTCATAAACTTCATCTGAAACTAAATTAGTTTCATTTAATTTCTTCCAGCGTTTTAAATTGTGGAGTTTTTCGTTTCTAACTTTACCAAAAGATAACACGCCTTCTTTATTATAACCATAATATTCTAAAACGGATTTAAATAAATAAGTTCCTGAACTGACTAGTAATAAAGCAACTATGATAAGGCCAATAATATCTTCAATACCAAATTTAAAGTTAACAGCTGAAGACGCTACTAAAAATGATGCTAATCCTGTGACTGCCACAATGGATAAAATGACGTATCCGACTTTTTCAACAACGTTGTTATTTGCAAAAACGAAAGCAACACCTAATCCTAGTACAAGTATAGAACTCATACCAGCTACAACGCCTGGGTTTTGTGTTCCCATAGATGAAATAATCATTTGTAACAATAAGACTACATACGCAACAACCGCTAATGTTTTACTAATACTTCTTTTTTGATTCATTTTTATTACCCCTCTTTCTTTTAATTTCATTGTATCATACGACGTTAGTTTTTAACAAATTTTTTAATAATTTCTCTAAACCTTTATTTTCATGTTTTCTAAAATGATGTCTCTTCTACTAAAAAAAACTGGGGTGTGTAGATAATAGTTGATATTTATCTACACACCCCAGAAAAAAAAAGAACAGTTTAATTTGTTCTTTATCATCTTACGTTATTTATTTTAAAAATGGAGCGGGTGATGAGAATCGAACTCACGTCTCTAGCTTGGAAGGCTAGGGTAATAGCCATTATACGACACCCGCATATGAAGTTTTAAACTGGTCGGGAAGACAGGATTTGAACCTGCGACCTCCTGGTCCCAAACCAGGCGCTCTGCCAAGCTAAGCTACTTCCCGAACTGCTTTATTATTGTATCAAATTTAAACCAGCAAGTCAATAGCTAATGCATCAGTTTAATTTTTTTATGGCGCACCCAAGAGGACTTGAACCCCTAGCCTTCTGATCCGTAGTCAGACGCTCTATCCAATTGAGCTATGGGTGCTTAATTTTGGTGACCCGTACGGGATTCGAACCCGTGAATGCATGCGTGAAAGGCATGTGAG
>CALGYU010000072.1 GCA_937934685.1 uncultured Acholeplasma sp.
TATCATCCAAAAGCAAGAGCCTATGAAGTTATATTAGGTAAAATCTACTTAAGAATACATGAACTTTTAGAAGAAAACTATCATTTTGGATATGATGTTACCGCATTAAAAAGAATCATGCAAAATAGAGAAGATCTAGAGGCATACTATCAAATCGATGATTACTACATGAACGGATTAATTGCATACTTAACTAAATGTGATGACCCGATCTTAAGCACACTAGCCAAAGATTTTTTCAACAGATCTATCTGGTCATATTTAGATGCAACCAAAGAAAACGAAAACCAAATCAATCAAATAAAAAAAGCTTACAAAAATCAAGCAAAATACTATACACACACTTCAACTGTAGAACAAAGTGCCTACAGAGAGTCAGATAAAAACTTAGGAGATCAAATATACATCTTCTTAAAAACAGGCGAAATTAAACCATTAAGCGCCCATTCATCCATCATTCACAGTCTTATCACAACCAGCATTAAAGAAGACCCTAAGTTTTTTTACAAGGAGAAAAAATGAACCAAATCATTGTTGTAGAAGGATATCACGATCAAATAAAAATCAATCAAATATATCCTGAGGCACAAGTCATGATTACCAATGGAAGTGACCTACCTAAAGAAACCATGATGCAATTAAAAAAACTAAGTGAAACCAACCAAATGGTCTTATTTTTAGATCCAGATCATGCAGGAGAAAGACTGAGAAGAATTTTAAGTCAAGAACTTAAAAACGTCACCCATGCTTTTTTAGAAGTCGATCAAGCAAGAAGTAAAAATCATAAAAAAATAGGCATCGAACACGCAAAAAAAGAGGACATCATTAACTCGTTAAACCAAATGATTAAGCCAAAAGAAAATCAATCGGATGTTACCATTAGTTTTTTATATGACCATAAATTATTAGGACACCCAAAGAGTCAAGCAAGAAGAGACCAAGTCTCTCAACACTTTAATCTAGGAAAAACCAATGGAAAAACATTTTATAAAAGACTTTTATGGGCAAATATTACCCAAAAAGAAATAAAAGAGGTATTAGAAAATGCATAAGGCAAAAAAACAATATGGACAAAACTTTTTAACCGATAAAAACCTACTTAAAAAAATTGTTTCTGAAGCTCATCTAGAAAACAAAAACGTCATTGAAGTAGGGCCAGGAAAAGGAGCATTAACACAATTCATTCTTCCTGCGGCAAAAAAGTTTGTCGCATACGAAATAGATAAAAGTCTAAAAGAATACTTAGACCCACTCATAGAAAAAGGACTTACCGTCAAATATGGCGATTTTCTAAATTCCGATTTAAACGAAGATATAAAAACTTTTTTTAACAACGAAGAAGTTCAATTCATTGGTAATTTACCATACTACATTACCTCACCCATCTTATTTAAAGTTTTAGAAACAGAAAAAATTCAATCCGCAACCATGATGATTCAAAAAGAAGTAGGAGACAGAATCGTTTCAGAGCCTAATCAAAAAACATACAATGCATTATCTGTTTTAGTCCAATACTTTACAAATGTAAGAAGAGTCATGATCGTTAAGAAAAACATGTTCATTCCACAACCTAAAGTAGATAGTGTCATTATTCAAATCATTAAAAAACCAACAGACCAAAAAATTACAGATAAGTTTGTTCCTTTTGTTAAAGCAGCCTTTACCCAAAAAAGAAAAACATTAGTTAACAATTTAGCTCAAGCCTATCAAATAGAAAAATCAGACATCCATACCTTCTTAAATGAAAACCAAATGGATCTAAACATCAGAGCAGAACAAATTTCTGTTGAAAAATTCATTGAATTATCCCAAAAATGGCCATTTTGACACAAGTCGACACTATTTAGTCATGAAAACGCTTTATTTTTAAAAAAATATGATATAATTCAATTATAAAGATGAAGATGGAGGCATGAAATGGTAGTTACAGAAGTTAAAGTAAGACTCATTGAAAGCGAAAGTAGATTACGCGGTATCGCAACAATCACTTTTGACGAAAGTTTCGTTGTGCACGATATCCGCATTATCGAAGGGGAAAATGGAATTTTTGTTGCAATGCCAAGCAAAAAAATGCCAAATGGTGGATTCAGAGATGTAGCCCATCCGATTAATGCAGAGATGAGAAAACACATCGAAGATGCAGCAATTGAAGCTTACAATTTAGAATTAAAAGCAAACCCAGTAGAATAATAAGATGAACGAAAACTCAATTTTATATAAATTGAGTTTTTTCATTTTATAAAGGATATAACCTTTAAAATATTTTTTAAAATGATATAATAAGTAAGAAAAGAATAATATAATGTGTGGAAGGTGACCAAAGTGCTAATTAATGGAAAAAGTATCAAACTATTTACGTTAAGCGCAAACAAAGAGTTGGCTGAAGAAATCTCACAACAGTCAAAAATTCCTTTAAGCGTAGTGGAAGTAGTTAAGTTTGCAGACGGAGAAATGACAATCAATATTGAGGAAAGTGTACGTGGACAACATGTCTTTATCGTGCAACCAACCAGTGCACCAGCAAACGATCATTTAATGGAAGTTCTTATTTTAGCAGATGCCCTTAAAAGAGCATCCGCAGCAAGTATTGCAGTAATTATGCCATATTTTGGATATTCAAGACAAGATAGAAAATCACGATCAAGACAACCTATTACAGCTAAACTTGTAGCAAACCTTTTACAAGTATCAGGTGTTAATAGAGTCGCAAGTATGGATTTACACGCAGCGCAAATCCAAGGTTTTTTTGACATTCCAATAGATAATTTCCCAGCAGGATCACTACTAGCAAATTATTTTAAACGTAAAAACCTAGAAGACATCGTCATTGTTTCTCCTGACCACGGTGGCGTGAGTAGAGCCAGAAGATTTGCAGAAAGAATGGGCGCTCCTTTAGCAATCATTGATAAAAGAAGACCAGAGCCAAATCAAGCACAAGTCATGAACATCATTGGAGATATCAAAGGTAAAACATGTATCATGGTAGATGATATCATCGATACAGCAGGAACCTTAACAGCTGGAGCAGAAGCTTTAAAAGAAGCAGGAGCTAAAGAAGTTTACGCGACTGCAACACATGCTGTCTTCTCAAAAGATGCAACCACAAGAATTCAAGATTCATGTTTAAAAGAAGTTGTTGTAACCAACACCATTAAACTTCCAGCATCTAAAAAAGTAGCAAAAATAACACAAGTATCTGTCGGACCGCTATTAGGTGAAGCGATACTACACATTGTCCATGATCAATCAATTAGTGATATTTTCAATGAAGCAGAAGGATTATTAAAAATACTATGAAACTCATCATTGGTTTAGGCAATCCTGGAGAGAAATACGATAAAACCAGACATAACCTTGGTTTTATGGCAGTTGATCGTTTTTTAGAAAAACATCCATCAGAATTAAAGTTTGAACCTAAATTTGATGCAGCCATCTCACTTATTAGAATCAACAACCAAAAAGCAATCATTGCTAAACCACAAACCTACATGAATTTATCCGGACAAGCAGTTAGAAAAATAGTAGACTATTACAAAATAGAGTTAGAAGACATTTTAGTCATTGTCGATGATATCGCCTTACCAGCAGGAAAAATCCGACTTAGAGAAAAAGGTAGCCATGGTGGACAAAATGGGTTAAAAAACATCATCAGCCACCTAGGCACAAACGACTTTAAACGCATTAGAATAGGTATAGATGTAGATAAAAAAATACCACTAGATCAATATGTTCTAAGCAAACTAAGTAAAAGCGAAATAAAACTTTATGATCCAAAGTTAGATGATGTATCATCTGCAATCCAAATGTTTATAGAAGATATCCCGTATAAGGATATTATGACCAAATACAATACCCAAGAATAATCTTGGGTTTTTATCTCATAGGTGACGGTATGATTGAAAATTTATTTTCCCAAAAATTAAATCAAATTGTAAAACAAAAAAAGGGAACATTTAAAAAGGTTAATGATCCTTTTTTACAGTATGTCATTGCCTATGACTTTAAACAACAAAAAGAAAATATCATCGTTGTAACCTCAAACCTATATGAAGCACAAAAATATTATGATCAACTATCAGAAGTCATCCATGCAGATGATCTTCTTTTCTATCCTGTTGATCAAATGTTAACCTCTATTATGGCACTAGGAAGTCCTGAGTTTAAAAACGAAAGATTATTTACCTTAAGACAACTTTTAAACGAAGATAAGAAGTATGTCATCGTCACAACCCATCAAGGACTTGGACAACTTCAACTCAGCCCAAAAGACTACATACATTCAGTATACACAATTCATAAAAATCAAGAGTATGATCTAGAAGACCTCGCTAAAACCTTGGTATATAACGGATATGTTAGAAACTACATTGTAGAAAGACCAGGAGAGTTTAGCGTAAGAGGAAATATCATCGACATTTTTACTCATGACTACCCTCATCCATATCGACTCGATTTTTTTGGTGATGAGTTAGAATCTATTAAAGTCTTTGATGTTGAAACACAAGTTTCTTTTGAATATAAAGAAAAACTAAACATTTCACCACTAAACGAATTATTTTACACCAACGAACAAAAAAAAGAAGCACTCAACCGCATCAACACCTTTTTTAACCAAAAAGAATTATCAGAAAAAGAAAACCAAAAACTATCATCAGATATCTTAAACTTAGAAGAAAGAACCAAACTAGAAAAATTATCTATCTACACTTCTTTTTTCACAGATAAAAACTACACCATTTTAGACTTTGTTAAAGATCCTAAAATATATCTAATCGATCAACATAAAATGTTGATCAATGAAGACACCAATCAATTAGACATGAATAGTTATATTGAAACCATGGGTGGAGAAATATTTTCCCATATTCCATACCGTCTAACCCTTTCTAGCCTAGACATTAAACAAAGCCTAAACTTTTCTATTACCAATGAAACACCAGACCAAAAAAGTCTAGAAATCATTGATATAGAGCCATTACACGGTAATATGAAACTGTTTATAGAAATGTTAAAACAGTATCAAAACTACACCATCATCATCTCAACACAAAAAAACCATTTCACAACGCTTATTCAAGAAACACTCAACCTAGAAAACATCCCTTATCACACCACAAAACTAGTTAAAAACGAAATCAATCTCATCCATGAAAACCTCTTAGGATCTTTCATTGATTTAGAAACAAGAACCATCTTATTAAATGAAACAGAAATCTTTAACACAAAATTCAAAACAAGAATTCAATATCGAAGTGTTATCAATCAAGCGGTAAAAATAAGAACAGTAGATGAATTAAAACCCGGAGATTATGTTGTTCATTATGATTACGGAATTGCCCAATATACAGGCTTAAAAACCATGGATTTAAGTGGAATAAAAAGAGACTATCTATATTTAGTCTATGCCAACAATGAATCCTTATATGTACCAGTTGATCAAATAGATTTGGTCTTAAAATACCGAAGTCATGAAGACGCACCACCCAAATTATCCAAACTAGGTGGTAAACAATGGGGTAACACCAAAGCTAGTGTTAAAAAGAAAATCAAAGACTTAAGCGATAGATTATTAAAATTATATGCAGAAAGAAATGCCACAGAAGGACATGCCTTTCTTCCAGATAACGATCTAATGCTTGCTTTTGAAAATGACTTTTCATATCAAACAACCAAAGACCAACAAGAAGCAATCATCAAGGTCAAAAAAGACATGGAAAACAAACGACCAATGGATAGACTCATCGCAGGGGACGTTGGATTTGGAAAAACAGAAGTTGCCCTAAGAGCTTCATTTAAAGCCGTTTTAGAAGGTAAACAAGTAGCGTACTTAGTTCCAACCACCATTCTAGCTAGACAACATTATTACACCTATAAAGAACGCTTTGAAAAATATGGCGCAACCGTTGCCTTATTAAATCGCTTTGTTCCTGCAAAAGAACAAAAAGAAATTGTTGAAAAACTAAAAGCAGGAACCATAGATGTCATCATAGGAACACATAGAATCTTATCAGAAGACATCGTTTTTAAAGATCTTGGCTTATTCATTATTGATGAGGAACAACGATTTGGTGTTGAACACAAAGAAAAAATCAAAGAAATGAAAGTCAACGTTGATACATTAACCTTAAGTGCAACCCCAATTCCAAGAACCATCCAAATGTCTATGTATGGTTTAAAAGATCTATCTATGATAGAAACACCACCTTTAAACAGATATCCAGTTCAAACCTATGTTGTTGAAAGACAAATAGGATTAATCAAAGAAGCCATCGACCGAGAACTGGCTAGAGGCGGGCAAGTATTTTATTTATACAACAAAACAAGCGATATTGAAAAAATCGTTTTAAAATTAAAGGAAATCGTTCCAAACGCCAGAATCACTTATGCTCATGGCAAAATGAACAAAGATAAATTAGAAGATGTTTTAACAGATTTCATCGACCATCGCTTCGATGTCTTAGTAGCAACCACCATCATTGAAACAGGAGTAGACATTCCAAACACCAACACTTTAATCATTCATGATGCCGATAACCTAGGATTATCACAACTATATCAAATCAGAGGTCGTGTGGGTCGAAGTGATAAAATAGCTTATGCCTATCTTATGTATGACCCAAAGAAAAATATCAACGATGAAGCAAGAAAACGACTATCTGTCATCGAAGACTTTACCGATTTAGGTAGCGGCTTTAAAATAGCATTAAGAGATCTAGCTATCAGAGGTGCAGGAGATATTTTAGGCCAAGAACAATCAGGATTCATCGATTCTGTCGGAATGGATCTTTACATGAAACTACTAGAAGAAGTCATGGAAAACAAAGAAGAAGAGCCACGAATCACAGAAAGTATCGATGAAATCTACTCAGAAAGACATATTCCAAAAGACTATATTCAAGAAGATGCGGTCAGAATAGAAATCCACAAACGCATTGGGGAATTAAATAGTATTGAAAACGTGAAAAAACTTAGAATTGAACTAGAAGATCGATTTGGAAAACTCACACCACAACTTGTTTTATACATGTATGAAAAACTATTTAAAAAACAATCTCATCAATTAGGGGTAGAAAAAACAATTTTAAGTTCACATGATGTCAACCTCATCATCTCTATAGAAAAATCTCAAAAAATTAATGGAGAAAAACTATTTGAAGTTTCTAGTGAATCTAAAATTCCTATCAAATTAGGATACATTAAAGGACGCGTCCACATCACCATCATTACTAAAAATCAAGAAGAACATTGGTTATACCTTGCCGCATCAATTATTGAACAATATTTTAATAAAACAAATAAGGAGTGATTTAAATGTCTGCCATAGATATTCTTTTAATCGGAAAAAACGCTGCAGAAGCTAAACAAAAAAATCCAAAGGTCATTAACGCTACCTTAGGAACTTTTTATGATGAAGATAAAAAAATGATCATTCCTTTTGTAAAAGATAAGTTCATGCAAATACAAATAGATAACATCTTTCCTTATGGAACCACCAACGGTGGTGACACCTTTAAACAAAACATTTTAAACTGGGTATTTGATCAAACTAAAGAAGAAATAGAAACCCACTTTAAAACCGATGTTATCGCAACACCGGGCGGTTCTGGTGCTATAAGTATTGCGTTTAACAGCTACACCAATCCTTTAGACTCTGTTTTAATATCAGATATTAAATGGCGTTATGATTTTTTTACAAATGCCGCAAAAATAAAGATAGAAGACTTCGTTTTATTTGAAAACACAAAGTTTAACTTAACCTCGTTTCATGAAAAACTTCAAAAACTAACCGAACAACAACAAAAAGTTTTAGTCGTTATCAATGATCCTTGCCACAACCCAACAGGGTACCAACTAAGCCAAAACGAATGGGAAGAAATCATAAACATCATGAACCAGTATCATCAAAACGAAATCACGTTATTATTAGATATTGCTTATTTTGACTATGATCCAGAAGGATTAGAAAAAACCAGAGAAAAGTTTTTACAGTTAAAAAAAGTCTTACCTCATATCACACCATTACTTGCCTTTTCAGCATCCAAATCTTTTTCAATGTATGGTTTAAGATTAGGGGCATTAATCGGATTATTTCAAACAGAAAAACAAGCAGAATATTTTAAAAAACATGCCTATGAAGATGCCTTAGGAAAATGGTCAACCGCACCATCTGTAGGGATTGAGCTATTTAATGAAATTAGTAAAGAAAAAGAAACCTATAAAAAAATCATCACCAAAATAACAAATCAACTCACAAAAAGAGGCAACCTTTTCATTCAAGAAGCTAGCAAACAAAATTTAAAACACTATCCTTTTAAGGGCGGCTTCTTTGTTTTAATCCCTGTAGACGATCCGTTAAAGTGCTATGAAAAACTAGTAAAAGAAGAAGCACTTCATGTAGTCCCAATGAAAGAAGGATTAAGAATTGCTTTATGTAGTGTAACCAAAGATGAAATCAAACAAATTGTTCATAAAATCAAAAAGACCCTTTAAAAAAGAGTCTTTTTTTTAGCCCAATAAATATTGAGCAAACTTATTTTTCTCATGTTCAGGTAATGAAACTCTCACCAAAATACCATCCTCCTGATATTCAAGTGATAATACTTCATAATTTGTTTTCAAGTAATCAATCAACCCTGCCTTATTAAAAGGCAACTTTAAATGATACAACATAAAATCTTCATATAAAACACCATAAATATTACGAACAAGCTCATCAATATGATGCCCTGTTTTATTAGAAACCCAAAGATAATCTTCAAAAAGATGAGGAGGTGCTATTCTAAATTCACCCTTGGTTAAAACCATCATTCGTTCAATATGGTCTGCCCCTAATTTTTGAATGACTTGCTTGGTTGTTTCAATATGAAACGGGTTAGCATTTAAACCATCCACCACGTGAATAATTAAATCAGCATTTAAAATATCACTTAAAGTAGACTCAAAAGAATTAATCAATTCAGGAGGTAATTTTGAAACAAATCCTACCGTATCAATCAGTAAAAAAGGCGGTTTATTAGCCATTTGTAACTTCTTAGTTTTAGTATCTAAAGTAGCAAACAACATATCCTTTTCTAAAACTTCTTCAGAATCATTATTTAAATAACGAGATAAACTATTCATCAACGAAGATTTACCAGCATTGGTATATCCAACCAAGGCAACAATCGGAATCTTATTTTTTAATCTTAATTTACGAGAAGTCATTTTCTCTTGTTTAATCTTTGCTAATTCATGTTTAATCTTAGAAATATCAGAAATCAATTTTCTTCTATCTAACTCTAACTTGGTCTCACCAGGTCCTTTAGCATTATAACTACCGCCGCCTTGTCTAGATAAAATTTTACCCATCCCAATAAGTCTTGGTAGTAAATAAAGCTTTTGTGCCAAATCGACTTCTAAAACAGCCTCTTTTGATTGTGCCCTTTCAGCAAAAATCGATAAAATCAAAAAACTTCTATCAATAATTTGAACGTCTAAAACCTCTTCTAAATTTTTAATTTGAGCAGGGCTTAACGGATCATCAAAAATAACCATTGTAGCTTCTAAAACTTCAATTGCCTTCTTTATCTCAAGAACTTTCCCGCTACCAATATAATATTTTGGATAAACTCTTTTTGAATTTTGAATGACTTTATCTACAGTTTTAATGTTTAAAGCCAAAGCCAACTGCTCAAGTTCATCTAAAGATTGTTCCTGGTTAATACCTAAAATATTTAAATCTAAACCAACTAATATTGCTCTATCTAACATAACATCACCTACTTTAATATAATCATATCATGTAAAAGATAAGTAAGATATAAAAAAACGTATAGATAACAAAATCAAGGCTTTAAAAATATGATATAATAAAAATACCTTAAATGAGATAGGGAGGAAATAATATGTGGTATCAAGATTTAACATGGTGGACTATATTACACGTATATTTGATATGGATTGTCACCTACTTTTCATTAAAAGTGATTTTAAATAGTAAAAGAAGTTTGGCAACATTCATGTTCATCGTTTTAAGTATCGTTGTTGTTTATTTTTCTGAAAAAATAGGCATGATTCCTAATCAAAACATATATCAAGCCCTACTGGTTTTAATTCCTACCATCGTTGTGGTAATAGCCGCACCTGATTTAAGACTAACCTTTAACTCTATTTGGAAAGAAAATAATCGTAAAGAAGCTATCGTCATGGGAAGTGAAAGAACCAAACAAGAAATCATTGAAGCGACCCTATATTTAGCGAAAAACAAAATAGGTGCTTTAATTACGATAGAAAAACATAACACATTAGATCAATTCTCAAACAAAGCTATTATGATGAATAGCGAAGTTTCAAGAGAAGTGTTGGTCAACATCTTTACCCCAAACACACCACTACATGATGGAGCAGTCATCATTAGAGGAGACAAAATATTATGTGCAGGTGCTTACTTCACCTTATCATCTAATGAAAGCTTTGAAAAAACAACAGGCTCCAGACATAGAGCTGGACTAGGGATCAGTGAAGTTTCAGATAGTATGACCATTGTAGTATCAGAAGAAACAGGAAGCATATCGATTGCTATTGAAGGCATCATGTTAAAAACAAATGACAGAGTCAAACTTCAAGAGTATTTAAATATGTTTATGAAATAGGAGGAAAACATGAAAAAAATAATAGAATTCATCTTCCATCCATTTTTATTAATTGGAAACTCTAAAATTTTAACTAAAATAACCAATGTCTTTAATAGTAGAAAATGGCCGTTATATGTTTTAACCAGCATCATAACACTGCTCATCGTCTTTTTCTTATACGTATTTCCCAATATATAGGTGATAAAATGATAGAAGCACAACATCCAATCTTTACACTAGTCATCGCAGGAGTCATTGTCTTTATGATCATCCTAGACAGTATGCAAAGAGAAAGAATATTAAAAAACAAACTAGGATTTGGCCTATTTAATGCTGCGATCTCTGTAGCATTTTTAGTCTTATATGACGGATACATTAAAGAAAACGAATTATTATCACAAATCTATTTAGGATACACCATCTTTAACTACCTCTTTTTCATGTGGGTTTCATATGTTACCTTAAAACAATCTAGTTTAAAATCAAGCCACTATGAATTGTTTGTAAAATCCATTAAAAACAGTAGTTGGAATGCTTATTATGCAGTTGACAAAAAAGAAAGAATCAAAGATATGTCCTATAGTTTACTTCAAGAACTAGGTTTAGAAAAAGAAGAAGTCATCGGGAAAAAACTATTTACAGTCTTTAATCAAACCATTCGTTTTTCTAAATTAAATGAAACCGAAATTAACAACAACATCTTAGAAAACTACTACAAAGAATATAGAAAAAGAGCAACCAAAGATGATCAAGAACTCCAAGAAATATATTTCCAAAATCACAAAGGGGAAACTGTTGTTTTAAAAATGGTGATGCAACCCATCTTTATGATGAACAAATATAAAGGACGCATTTGTGTTGGTGAAAAGAAAACAGATTTTGATCTATTCACCGTAGAAAAAGAACTCAACAAAAGCACCACTGAATTAGAAAGCATTCAACAAAAATTCATTGCAACCTTAGAATTAAGCGAAGAAGGACTTTTCTTTTTAGATCTAAACGAAAAAACCATGTGGTTAAATGACACATTAAAAGAAGTATTAAACCTCCATAACAACGATTTAAGTTTAGAAGATTATAGAAGCAGAATAGAACCAGAAGACCTAAGAAAATACTTAATGGTATTAAGTGATCTAACACCAAGTAAGAACACATATAAAGTTTCTTACCGTTACTTAGTAGAAGGAAGACAAGTTTGGGTTTCAGAAAAAGGAAAACGAATTTTTGAAGATTTAAAAACATCAACCATCATGGGTGTAGTAAATCCAATAGGAACATCCCACTTTAGAAAAACCAACATCGATATACTCGATGAAATTAAAGATGAACATCATCTATTAGCAGACATGAATAGCCTGATTAAAAGAGATAGACCCTTCCAGTTAGCGGTCTTTAAACTTCAAAATATTCCTAAAATTAACGACACATATAGCAGAGAAATAGGAAATATGCTCATGGGCAGCTATATTCAAAGATTAAACAATAATTTTGTAACAGAAAGCTCAGGAATTTATAGAATCTCAGGGTTAGAGTTTGCGCTCACCATAACCGATCCAAGAAAAATGGATATGATGTATAAAGGCATTAGAGAAATCGATAAGTTCTTAAATTTAACCATGGAATATGGTTCAATAAAAACAGAACTTGAAGTCTTTGCAGGCGTAAGCATCTATAAAACAGATGGCAAAACAGAACATGAACTTGCACAATACGCATACGAAGCTTTAAAAGTTGCTTTAAATCCACAATTTAGCAGCAACGGATGTTATTATAAAGATGTTAAGTAAAAAAGAACTAAGAACCAAGATATTAGAAGAGCGCAATCAATTAACGAGTATACAAGTCGTTTTTTCCCAAACAGAAGTCATTAAAAAAATAAAAGAAGATCCTAATTTTATCCGTTCTAAATACATAGGACTATATATGCCTATCAAAAATGAAATGGATTTAAATGAAATCGCCATAAAATTTCCAGACAAAATCTTTTCTTATCCAACGGTTGAAGGAGACAGTCTTGTTTTCTATACTCCGGTAGAAGAAAGCCATTATAAGAAAAGTAATTTTGGTGTTATAGAAGTTGTTAAAGGAAAAAATGTGACCAGTCAACTAGAGTATGTCATTGTTCCAGCAGTCTCCATGAACTCAAACAATTATCGATTAGGATATGGAAAAGGCTATTTTGATCGCTTCTTTCAAGAAAATAAAGAAATAATAAAAGTCGGTGTATGTTACCGTTTTGCAGTTACAGATTTTAAAAACGAAGACCACGATATACCACTAGACTATTATTTCACAGAATAAGGTGAAAATATGGTAGAAACAAAATTTGGAAACTTTGAAATATTAAAAGACTATAAAGAAGCTTTTAATAAAGAACAGTTTGAAGAAAAATATGTAGATGTAGCATTTGACAGATACATCTACTTAGTAGGAGACATTGCATCAGGACTACTTAGAATCAAAGGATTTAGCCAAGATCCTAAAAGTGTTAACGGCTATAAAAAAATCCCTGACTATCTAAATGAATCTTGTAACAGAAATTGTCCTTACTTTGTACTAAAAAGAATTAAGTAAAAAAAGATTTATGATATAATAATGTAAAAGGAAGTGATAACATGTCTGAACAAAAAACAATGGCAGAACAAGTAGACATTTTAATAGATAAAGTAAGACCGTATTTACAAAGAGACGGTGGAGATATAGAAGTAGTCAATATTGAAGATGGAATCGTATATGTAAAAATGCTAGGAGCCTGTGATGGCTGTATGGCAATTGATATCACATTAAAACAAGGCATTGAAACCATGTTACTAGAAAATGTACCAGGAGTTATTGCGGTTATAGATGTATGAATGATTCAATTAAGATTATCCTCATTTCAATATTGTCAATGATTATTGCACAAATCATTAAATTCTTTATTTCTGGAAAACAAAACAAAAAATTAGATGAAAAAGTTTTGTTTTCAACTGGAGGAATGCCCTCATCTCATTCGGCATTAGTAACTTCGTTAGCAACCGCAATATTCATTTATGAAGGAATGGGCGTTTTCTTTGCTATCGCACTTGTCTTAGCAATGGTTGTCGTACACGACTCCATGGGCATTAGATATGAGGCATCAAAGCATGCACAAGATTTAAACAAAATAAAAGAAAGATTAAACCAAGACGATAATCAAGGTGAAAACATTGAGAAACTAAAAGAGTCTTTAGGACATAAACCCAAAGAAGTCTTTTTTGGAATCTTACTGGGAATTGCCGTAGCTGTTATTGGTTGGTTATTTTTGGGGTAGTAAAATGAAAAATAAAAGAACCGTTGGAATCGTTGTGGATTCTACTTGTGGAAACTTATTTAAAGAAACCATTTTTAAAGATGCAAGCATTGTCCCATTAACTATGCTTGTGGATGAAGCATCTTATGTAGATGGCACATTAAGTAACTCACAATTATTAGAATACATGCATAAAAATCATAAAGTAACCACCAGCCAACCAGCACCAGATTTATTCATCGAAGCATATAAAGAGCAATTGGCGTTAGGTTACGAATCAGTCATTTGTTTAGTTATTTCTGGAGGATTAAGCGGAACGATTAATAGCGCGACTTTAGCAAAAACCATTTTAGGAAACGATAATGTCATCGTTATTGATACACAAACAGTCGGACCTGGTGTTGCTTTCTTATTAGAAAGATTAAATCAATACTTAGAAGATGGTTTAACAGCAAAAGAAGCTGCAGAAAAACTAATGAACAAACAAGCAGTTAACGGACAACTATTATTTTCAGTCGATCATTTAGGAACCCTTGTCAAAGGCGGACGTTTAACCAAACTAGAAGCACTTATCGGAAATATCTTAAAAATCAAGCCAATCTTAAAGTTTGAAAGCAGCAAACTAACCGTTGAGAAAAAAGCCAGAGGCACAGAAGCAGTCTTTAAATACCTAGTAGGAGAAGTCAAAAAAGCTTTAACCGCTGGTGTAAAAATTGTTGCAAAAGTTGTTTTCGTAGATGACCCAGTACCAGCAAAAGAACTTATCCACGAATTAGCACAAATAGAAGATGAAAATCTAGAAATAGAATTATACGGAGCAATCAGCCCAGTAGTAGCAACCCACCTTGGATACCGAGGAATGGGAATCTATATTAACCAAGTCATTTAATAAAGAGCGAAAGCTCTTTTTTTATTTAGCACACAAGCAAATAAACCATCTAAATTGTGTTATAATAATAAAGAAAAAGAGGGGAAGAATCATGAAAGAAAAAACGAAAATAGAATGTATTGTCACTGGAATACAAAATTATGGCGTATTTGTTTCCTGTGGGGAATACTCAGGACTCATACATATTTCAGAAATATCAGACAAATATGTTAACAACATCGGTGCCATCTTCAATATTGGGGAATTGATAGAGGCATACGTTATGGAAGTTTATGAGGCAGAAAAAAGATTGGTTCTAAGCTATAAAAAAGCACACGATATCCATCCAAGAGTATTAAACCAAGTGGATATCAAAATAGGTTTTAAATCATTAAAAAATCAACTACCCGTATGGATTAAGGATAAAAAAGGAGAATAACAATGAGTTTGAAATTAGATTTAACAGGAGTTCAGCCATTTTTAAAAAGACAACCAGAAACACTACAATCAGAAGTTGAACACATACATCAACAAATACATCAAAAAACAGGACGAGGCAACGACTTTTTAGGTTGGGTTGACCTACCTTTAACATACGATCAAAAAGAACTAGAAAGAATTAAAACTTTAAAAAACAATCATAAAAAAATAGATACATTGGTTGTTATTGGCATAGGCGGTTCTTACTTAGGAGCAAAAGCAGGCATTGAGTTTTTAAAAAAACCATTTAAGAAAAACGATGTTGAAATTATTTTTGCAGGGCATCATCTATCGGGCACCTATTTAACCAATTTATTAAAACACTTAGAAACTAAAAACTATGCTTTAAACGTTATCTCAAAATCAGGTACTACAACAGAACCAGCCATTGCATTTAGAATCTTAAAAAAAGCCATTGAAGATAAATACGGAAAAGAAGAAAGTAAAAAACGAATTTATGTGACAACCGATAAAGAAAAAGGTTCATTATACACATTGGCCACAAAAGAAGGTTATGAAAAATTTGTCATTCCAGATGATGTTGGTGGACGCTACAGCGTCTTAACAGCTGTTGGGTTACTACCGTTTGTCTTTGCAGGAATTGATGTTGATCAAATGATAAAAGGAGCTCAAAAAGCTCATGAAGAAAGCAATCATCCTGATCTTAAAACCAACAAAGCATATCTTTACGCTGTAACAAGATATTTATTAAATAAAGATTTAGACAAAAAAATTGAAATGCTAGTTAACTATGATCCTAATCTTACCTATTTTTCTGAATGGTGGAAACAACTTTTCGGAGAATCAGAAGGCAAAGAACACCAAGGCTTATTTGTCGCTTCAGCCTCTTTTACAACAGACCTTCATTCATTGGGACAATACATCCAAGAAGGACAAAGAATTCTTTTTGAAACCATCATCAATGTAACAGATGAAGCAGAAGATCTTTTAATACCATTAGATGAAACAGATTTAGATCAGTTAAACTATATAGCAGAAAAACCACTATCCTATGTGAACCAGCAGGCTTTAAAAGGAACTAAAATAGCTCATTTAAATGGTGGGGTTCCTAACATAGAAATCGTCATTGAAAAACTAGATGCTTACCATTTTGGATATTTAGTGTATTTCTTTGAAATTGCGTGCGCTATGTCAGCATACCTACTAAAAATCAATCCTTTTGATCAACCAGGAGTCGAGGATTATAAAAAAAATATGTTTGCCCTACTAGGCAAAAAAGGGTATGAAAATATACTAAAGTAAAGAAGGAATAAAAATGATAAAAAAAACACATCACCATAGCGAAACAATAGAACTAGGAAAATGGCTTGGTGATAAGGTTAAAAACCAAAAATCAGTCATCTTGTTAGAAGGGGATCTAGGGGCAGGCAAAACAACCTTCACCAAAGGAATAGCCCTAGGATATGGTATTACTAGAAATATCAGTAGCCCTACTTTTACCATCATGA
>CALGYU010000073.1 GCA_937934685.1 uncultured Acholeplasma sp.
TACAAACTAACTCACCATGGGAAACAAAGAAGTATACTGTTTATGGAGTTATTGATTTCTTTAACCAACCAGTATTTGAAACTGATTCTAGAAGAGAACTAGTAAAGTGGTTTAATAATGAGCTAGTGATAACAAAATGAGTGTATATGAATTTAACAACCCACATCCAAAAGGACTCTTAATTGGTGATTGTGTTGTTCGTGCATTTTCACTAGCTTTTGATAAAGACTATATTGAAATGAGAAGAGAGTTAAACGGCTACAAGCGTGCTTGGAATTTGATAGTTATAAATCTGATGAGTTTATTAAACACTATTTAAATAACTATAGGAAAATGACATTTCAAGCTACTAAAGGTAGACCAAGAGTTAAAGCAGAAGAATTTGTGTTACTTTTTGGAAAAGGAACATTCATTGTAAAAATGGCGAAACATATCGCATGTATTAAAGATGGTAAGTTATTAGATACCTGGGATTCTTCATATAGGTCTATTTATACAGCATGGACAATTAAATAAGTTAAAGGCTTGAGAGAGCCTTTTTCTTTTGTGTATGGCCTCACGTTCAAACGTGTGGCTTTTTTAATACTTAGTGAAACAAACACTCAAGGTGTTATATAAAACCAAACAGAAGGGAAAGTAAAATGAAAAGATTAATATCAAGTGAGTCAGTATTTGAAGGTCATCCAGATAAAGTCTGTGATCAGATTAGTGATGCAATATTAGATGAAATACTAAAAGAGGATAAGAATGCAAGGGTTGCTGTTGAAGTAGCAATCAAGTCTAATCAAGTATATATATTAGGTGAAGTAACAACAACTGCTAATATTGATTATGAGTTAGTAGCTAAAAAAGTGCTATTAGATATAGGTTATTGTCAGGAGTTTAACATTCATTGTAATTTAACAGAACAATCAGCAGATATTGCACTCGGTGTAGATGAAAGAACAAATAAGTCACAAGGTGCAGGCGATCAAGGGATGATGTATGGATATGCTACCAATGAAACGCCTGAGTTGATGCCAGCGCCACTAGTGTTAGCGCATAAAATTGCTAAAGAGTTTAAAAAGCTAAGAACTACTAAATACTTTGCACTATTTGGACCAGACGGTAAATGCCAAGTTACTTATGTTTATGAAAATGATAAACCAGTAGCAATTGATACAATTATTATTTCAGCTCAAACAACTAGACATGCAAACATGGATGTTGTAAGAAAAGTAATTATAGAATAAGTTTTAACTCCGTTAGTTTTTGATGTTGAAGATATTAAAGTTTTGATTAATCCAACAGGAGAGTTTATTACTGGAGGACCAGAAGCGGATGCTGGTTTAACAGGTAGAAAAATAATTGTAGATACTTATGGTGGCTTTAGTCATCATGGTGGTGGTGCATTTTCTGGTAAGGATGTATCAAAGGT
>CALGYU010000074.1 GCA_937934685.1 uncultured Acholeplasma sp.
ATTGAAGAGGTTAGTTCTAACCAACTAAATCAAATATCAAATTTATTTAATCAAGCCAACTATTAAATAAAAGTCAAGTATTAAGATAATTATTAATAATATGGTTTTAGTAATGTTAGGGCATACTTAAAAAAGATGTCATAGAAACACCTTGAATTTAGATCTTTGGAAATTAAATATGGTTAATTAGATTTCACATACACACTATTATTTTTGAGTATTGAACGAATAACTCTTAGAAGTTTTTTAGTTGAATGTCCTATAGCTGTAAAATAATGCTTACCTTGAGATAATTTCTTTTCGTGATAAGCCTTAAAAACTGGGTCATGTATAACAGTTATCTTAGCTGCTTGAAAAATAGCCCATCTTAATATAGAAGAACCACGCTTGGAAATTTTAAAGTTTCCCTCATATTTACCAGATTGATAAACAGAAGGGTCTAATCCAGCATAAGCTAATAATTCAGCGTCATTTTTAAAGCGATTAATATCGCCAATTTCAGCTAAGATAATTGAACCAGTTATTGTACCTATTCCAGGAATAGATAAAAGCGTTGTTTTTGATTCAATTAAGTGGTGTTCTAGCAATTCTTCGATAGTATGTTTATGTTTATTAATTAAGATAATTTCAGTAACACATTGTTTTATAGAAAGTGAAAGTGATTCACTATCTATACCAATTGAATTTTTAACTAATTGTTTTAACTGTTCAGCTTTATTAATACCATGGTGACCCTGAGATGATTTTCTTATAAGATCAATTAAAGTTTTAACCCTTACTCTTTTAAGTTCAGAAATAGAGGCGTAAGATGATAAAAGCGTTAATGAAGTCTTAGATAAGACGTTCTTAAACACTTTATAGTATTCAGGAAATGCTTGATCAATGTAAGATGTCAGTTGATTTGAGATTCTATTTAGTTGTTTTAAAAGAGATTTTCTTTTTCTAACTAGTATTTTTAACTCATCAATATGATATGATGATAGTGTATAGGGTTTGAAATCATATTGGTTCCTAATAAGGAACATACAGATGGCCTTGGCGTCAATCTTATCGGTCTTAGTTTTACGGACAGATGAAGCCTTACGGTCCATACTGGTTAATAAAGGATTGATGAAGATAACATCATATCCTTCTTGGACTAAAAAATGTAAGATGTTTTTAGAGTAATGTCCAGTTGATTCAAGTCCTATACGTACGATAGAATCGACGAAAAACTCTTTGGCCTCTTCAATCTTGTCAAGGAGTTTTTTGTATCCTGAAAGTGAATTTTCAATTGTAAAGTGTTTCCCAAACTCTTCACCCAATTGATTAGTTATAACGATGTCATGTTTTTTAGAGGCGACATCAATGCCTACTAGAATCATAGTGATCCCATCCTTTCTTTGATGAACACTGCTAACGCTGTAAACTCTAACGAATGTAACCTAATAGGAAATAACCAGTCATTAAAATGCTGTATCCAACTAATAACCATATTTAATTAAAGTCACAGCTATACCCTTAATTAACCAGTCGCGATGCTGTAAGGAGAAAAGAAACTAGTCTGTGATATCATCATGAATTAATTATAGTGGACAATCACTTATAAGTAAAAAAAATAACATGTAAATTGTCTTACATGTATATATTAGGAGAAGAACATGAAGAAAATACCAGTTGTATCAATTATTCTTGGCGTTTTAGT
>CALGYU010000075.1 GCA_937934685.1 uncultured Acholeplasma sp.
TGTGTAGTTTATCGCCTGTGACGGTGCTTAAACTAGAGTTTGCTTCTGCTAGGATATTAATTTCTGTGGTTAGATCTGAATCTAGGTTAATTAAGTAATCGGTCTTTAAAGGATCAAAGGATAGATTGAAAGGTAGAACTTCATTTGTTTTAACATCAAGTACTTCTAATGATTTTAAGGTTGCGTCATTACTGATTTTTTGTACTTCAATGACGTAGTTCTTTAAATCTCCATTTTGAGCTTTGATGGTTATGATGATGATGGTTCTATCATCTGTTAAGTTGGTGACTCCAAGGCCAGTTGCGGTGGCATTTTCTGGGAGTTTGGCTTTAACTTCAATGCTTTGTTTATCTGGGGTTGTTTGGATGTTGTGTGATGATTTGGTCACATCTAATTGGAATTCTTCTCCATCTAATATGTAGCTAAACTCTAGTAATTCATTTTCTGTGTTGGCTTTTTCTCTGGTTATGATGAGTTTGTATTCATCTCCTTTGGTTCCATCTTCTGCGGTGACTAAAATAATGATTTCTTGGGTTTCACCTTCTTGAATAGATTGTAGCCCTATGTTTCTTGTAGTGGCTGAAGGATGAGTGTCTGCTTCTAAGAAAAACTGATCATCTTGGTAGGATAAGGTGATTTTGTATTCATGTTTTAATGGTTCAAAGATGAATTCAACTGGGTTTTTTAAGCCTTTGATTTTCAGATCATAAAGGTTTGCATCACTACTTTTTGGTGCATTGCTTCCACCATCTTGACTTTCTTTATCATAGATAATAGTGTAGGTGACACTTTGTGTTTTATCCTCTGAGGTCGCTGTGATGATTAAGGCGTTTTTACCAGCTGTGATGACTTGAGTTCCAGCACCTATAACACTTGCATAAATGTCTGATAGTGTGACGGTGATGTTTAAGGTCATAAGATTTGCAGGTAGTTTGCCAATGTCATATGTTTTGATGTTTTGATCAAACTCTAATGGGTAATCTAAAATAGAGATGTCTTCTACAGAGACCT
This sequence comes from uncultured Acholeplasma sp., assembly GCA_937934685.1. Classification (GTDB taxonomy): domain Bacteria; phylum Bacillota_I; class Bacilli_A; order Acholeplasmatales; family Acholeplasmataceae; genus Alteracholeplasma. The sequence continues at coordinate 1,012 of CALGYU010000075.1, forward strand.
CGCTATTGATTTGAATGATGTTGATGGTGTATCTTTCAGTGCTTTTCCCATCTTCTGCTTGAATCATGAGATATATTTGGTTTTGATTTGGTGATAAGGTAATCTCTTTTGTAAAGTTATGGCTGCTT
>CALGYU010000076.1 GCA_937934685.1 uncultured Acholeplasma sp.
AGAAAGGAATGTATACTCACTTTAACTACTATAATCATGAATAGAGTATACAAGAAAAAAAGATGACAAACACACAAACACTTAAAACATTAAGAGAAAACAAATTATCACAAAACCTCATCACAGGCATCATATTTACTTTTGCATTTCTTGGTGTCTTACTGAACTTTATAACTTCCCTACAAGAAAACAAACCACTAGATATGATTGCATATTTTACCAATCAAAGTAATATCATCGTCACAATCACCCTGGCTTTATCCTTTACTAAACTAAAAGATAAAAGTTGGTTTAAATACCTAGCGTTAGTTGCGTTAGTAGATATTTTAATGACGGGTATTATTTATCATTTGATTGTCAATGGCATTGGTTCATTTATAAGGGTTAGTTTTAGCGGTCATTTGGTCCATACCATCACCCCACTTTTATATCCCATCTTTTATTATTTATTAGTAAAAAAAGCCATACCTTTAAAAAACATGTGGGTCCCACTCATTCATCCACTTTTATATTTCCTGTATTTTGTTATTTTAGGACCAGTTATTAAATGGTATCCATATAATTTTTTAAACCCAACTTTAGAAGGATCATCTTTAGGATCTGTACTGTTTTTCTGTTTAGTGGTTTTACTACCTATTATTTTAGTATTTACAGCGATCTTAGTCATTTTAAAAAATCAAATTGAAAAGAAAAATAACTAGCATAATATAAAAAAAAGATAAATCATGATACAATATGAGTAATAAATAAAAGGTTGTGAAAAGATGCCGTTAAAATATATCATCTTATCGATAGGTATCACCTTATTGTTACTCATTTTTTTACTTTTTATCATCATCAAAATGATAGACAAAAAAAGAGTAACTCAAATTACATTTATTTTAGAAAAATATGGTGACTTAAAAAAACAGAAAAAAAAGAATTATGAATATTATCTCAATGGAGAACCATATCACCTTCTTTTATGGAAGGTTTCAAATATGGGAGAAGTTGTTTTTAACAGCCCAACCATTTGGGAAATTAATAATTTCACCAACCCCAAAAGAGTTAATCAAACGCAATTTGTCTCAAAACAACATAAAAAAATAGTCATCATTTATCCATTTAACGGACAAATTAAAAGATGGCGAAATGAAAATGAATTAGAATTTGTAACCCCTGATATTTCAATTTGGAATATGAACATCATCAAACATACAGAATTAGAAAAAATATTAGAAAAAACAAAAAAGGATTATCAAAATGAGCTTACTAGAAGTTAAAGGACTAAATTTTAAATACCAGTTAGACCCGATATATCAAGATGCAGATATGCGTCTTTTTTTAGGTGAACATGCTGTTTTAGTCGGTTCTAATGGAACAGGAAAATCAACCTTATTAAAACTTTTAAATAAAGATGTCCTACCAGATTCTGGCACGATCGATTGGCAAAACAACATTAAAATAGGCTATTTAGACCAATATGCCACCTTAGATCCTAAAATGATGGTAAAAACATATATTTACGATGTTTTCTTACCTCTTTTTGAAAAAGAACAAGAACAATTTAAATTATACGAAAGAGTTGCTGTTGAAACAGACCCTGTTTTACTTGAAAGATTACTTCATTATGCAGATAGTATTTCAGAAGAATTAGAAAAACAAAACTTTTATGCTATCGCCTCCCAAGTTGGTAATATTCTTAATGGTTTAGGATTAGGAGAAGAAATCTTATCCTACAAAATTGAAGAACTTTCAGGAGGCATGAGAGCTAAACTCATTTTAGGAAAATTACTACTAGGAGAAGCTGATGTTTTATTATTAGATGAACCTACTAACTTTTTAGATGTTAAGCATATTGAATGGCTAGAGAAATTTTTAAACAGTTATCAAAAAACATTCATCGTTGTTTCACATGATGAAAAATTTTTAAGCAACATTGCACAAACAGTGTTTGCAGTAGAAAATGCTAAAATCACACGATATAAAGGTAATTACACCTACTATCTAAAAGAAAAAGAACTCAGATATAATCAGCAAATAAAAGCTTATGAAAACCAACAAAAATACATTGATAAAACAGAACAATTCATAGAAAAAAACATCACACGAGCATCTACCACCAAAAGAGCACAAAGTAGAAGAAAAATGTTAGAAAAATTACCAAGAATCATCAAACCGCAAACCAACAAACAACTTAGATTTAAGTTTGATTTTTCGAAAACAACCGGATTAGATGTTTTAAAAATAGAAAACCTTGAAATTGGGTATCAAAATGAACCATTAATTGCCCCACTAGATCTTCTCATCAGAAAAGAAGAAAAAGTAGTTATTACAGGTAAAAATGGGATCGGAAAATCAACCCTTTTAAAAACTGTTTTAAATTTAATACCTAAAATCAGTGGGACCTACCATTGGATTGATACTGCAGATATTTTATATTTTGAGCAAGAAAGTCATTTAGAAGAAAAATATACACCATTTGAACATGTTTCAAGTCAATATCCAACCTATGATAAAAAGCAAATTCTTTCTTTACTAGCTCATTACGGCATTGATTATGAACTTTCACATAGAGAAGTTAAAACCCTATCAGGTGGAGAGAAAACCAAACTTAGATTTGCATTATTAGAAAAAACCAAAAGTAACGTCCTTATCTTAGATGAACCAACCAATCACCTAGACGTTAATGCCAAAGAAGCACTCAAAGAAGCTTTGATTAACTACCCAGGAACACTCATTTTAGTCTCACACGAAAAGGAGTTTTACAATGAAATATGCGATTATGAAATATCATTGTATGAAACACCATAAAAATGTTTGATATTTTAAAAATAATTTGATATACTTATAAAGTAAGTTTGGAGGGATTATACACATGCGCGAATTAGTTAAATTAGTATGTACAGAATGTGGCGAAGAAAACTATCATACAGATAAAAACAAAAAAGCAACACCAGACCGCTTAGAATTTTCTAAATATTGTCCACGTGATCGCAAACACACACTACATAGAGAAAAGAAATAAGCTATTCATTGAATAGTTTTTTTTCTATATAAAGATGAAAATCATTGAAAGTCAAACTCTAGCCCAAGGCTATTTAATTTGTCGCTTTAATCAGTGTATCTTAATAGATCCGCCAAATAACATCGAACAAATAGAGACATACTTAGAACAAAGAGAACTTATCGGTATTTTAATTACCCATGCTCATTTTAGCCATTTAAGTATGATTCATTATTATGATGTTCCTATCTATATTCATCATCATGACGCACATTTACTATTTGAAGATAAATATAACGGTTATTATCATAAAAAAAGAGCATATAAAAAGAACAATTTAAACTTACAAATGTTAAAAGATTTTGATGAAATTATTTTAGCAGATCAAAAAATCACCTGTCTTTCAACTCCAGGACATACCAAAGGAAGCATGGTATTTTCTTATCAAAATTATCTTTTTACAGGTGACACCCTTTTAAAGGAAAACGTTGGTTCATACGAAAAGTATTCCGGGAACTTATTTGAACTTAAAAACAGTATTTTAACAATCATGAAAAAATTTACTAAAGACACCATATTATGTCCTGGGCATGGTGAAATAACTACCATCGGACATGAATTGAAAAACAATAAATATTACCATAAATGGAAAAGATAAAAACGCTTTTCCATTTATTTTTTTTATAGATAGTAGTATAATAAAATCACTTATGGGACCTATAAGGCCTAAAAAGGAGAAAAAAAATGAAAAAAAGAAAAACATATGACATGGTTATAGCAGCAATCTTTAGTGCTATCATACTTTTAATGTCTTTAATACCACAACTTGGTTATATTACTTTAATGCCTGGAGTTAGCGTTACTTTAGTGCATATACCAGTTTTAATAGGCGTGATGCTACTTGGCTTAAAAGGAAGTTTAATCCTAGGATTCTTCTTTGGATTAGGATCACTTTTCGCAGCACTAATGTATGCAAGAACGCCATTTGACATGGCCTTTATTTATCCATGGATTTCTATTTTACCTAGAATGCTTTTTGCACTAGCAGCACACTACATCGCTGTTAACTTCATTAAAGTTACGAAGTTTAAATACGGTAAAATAGCGTTAATGATTACTGTTTCATTAGTAACCAGTGTCGCATTATACTTTGGGACCAACGCAATTGTTAAAAACGCAACCTTAAATGATTACAATAAAACCCTCATAGAAATAAGCACTCTTAAAAAAGAAGATGAAACAGGGAATCAAAGCTTAATCATTAAACTAGAAGAGCAACTGCCAGAGTTATTAGAAAAAGCAGATCAAGATTATCAAAGAATTACAACCATCACGACACCAATCATTATAGTGATTGCGATAGTGATTATCGTTATATACGTTGTTTATATTAAAAAACAAAAAGAAGAAGGGGTTGCCATTCCGTCTATTCTCATCTTATCTACACTCATCCATACAGCACTTGTCATAGGCGCAGTTGCGTTATTTAGTCCAGATGCTTTCCTACAAACCTTTGGTGGAGATCAAAGTGTTGCATCCATTTTATACGCTATTGCCATGGCAAATGGACTTATCGAAGGACTAGTAGCTGTCTTTATTGGGACACCTATATTTTTAGCTTTAAAAGAAGTAAAAGAAAGTATGTGATGATATGATACTGTTATTAGACATAGGAAACACAAGTATTTATATGGGTATTTCTGATGGAAAAACAATTATAGATACATACCGAATGAATACTGAAATAGAAAAAACACCAGATGAGTATTATGCGACTTTAAAAAGTTTTTTTGATATCACTCAAATTACTGACTTGGCAATCTCAAGTGTTGTCCCAAGAGTTACAGAAGCCTTTAAAAAAATTGGGCATAAATATTTTCATAAAGCCCCACTTATTGTCGGTCCAGGGGTAAAAACAGGCGTTAATATTAAAACAGATAATCCTAAAGAAGTTGGCGGGGATTTGATTTGTGATGCAGCGGCTATTGAACATAACGATAAACCAACGTTAATCATTGATCTAGGTACAGCCAATAAATTCATTTACGTTAAAAATAAAACCATCACAGGTGTCATCATTTCAACTGGTATTCAAGTCTCTAGACAAGCACTCATCGGAAACACAGCCCTCCTACCAGATATTGACATCATTACTCCACCTAAAGTGTTAGGAACCAACACCATTCAATGCATGCAATCAGGCCTTACATATGGAACTGCTGCATTAATTGATGGTTTAGTAGAAAGAATTCAAGAAGAAGTCAATGAAGCATTTGACGTCATCTTAACAGGCGGACTTTCTATTATCATCCAAGATTTATGCAAGACGCCAATGATTAGAGAACCAAGACTGGTCTTAAAAGGATTGTTAAACATCTATCTTAGAAATAATTAATTCAATAACCCCCTTAGGGGTTATTTTTTATCTTAAAATAGCGTATAATGTAAACAAGAGGTGATAAGCGTGCTACACATTGAAAAATATAATGCATGGTTAAACGAAAAAACATTAGACAAAGACATGAAACTTAAGTTATCAGAACTCACAGAATCAGAAATAGAAGAATGTTTTTATAAAGAACTAGAATTTGGGACAGGTGGCCTAAGAGGACTGATGGGACCTGGAACCAATCGAATCAACTTATATACCATAAGAAAAGTCACGCAAGGACTTGCTAATTACTTACTTTGCCATAATAAAGGGGAAAAGGGTGTTGCTATATCTTATGATAATAGACATCATTCGCAAGCATACGCATTAGAAGCGGCTAAAGTGCTTGCTGAAAACAACATAAAAAGTTACATATTTAAAAGACTAAGACCAACGCCTATGTTATCATATGCGGTTAGACACTTTAAAGCAGAAGCAGGAATCATGATTACTGCATCACATAATCCTAAAGAATATAATGGCTATAAAGTCTATAATCACACCGGGGCTCAGCTTAACGAAAAAGAAGCTGAAGAAGTCATAGATTTTATCAATGGAATTGATAACATTTTTAACATAAAAACCAAAGAAAACGACCTTATTCATTGGATAGATGAAAGCTTTGATGCAATCTATTTAAATGAAGTGAGTCAAAATCAAATCAACGATGGTTATAAAACAGCTAAAATCGTTTATTCTCCACTACATGGAACAGGTGGAGAAGTCATTCCTAAATTTTTAAAAGAACAAGGATTTGACGTATATGTCTATGAGCCACAAATGGCAGTTGATCCTGATTTTTCTCAAACAGAATCATCTAACCCAGAAGAAGCTAAGGCATATAAAAGAGTCATAGAATATGCGACCACCATCCATGCAGATATCATCTTATTAACAGACCCAGATGCAGATAGATTAGGAATTGCTGTATGGCATGAAAATAATTATCATTTAATCAATGGTCATCAAACCGCATCTATGATGCTACACTATATTTTAGAACAAGGAAAACTAAAAGGCATCCCCACACAAAAAGGTTGTGTCTTTAGCACCATTGTAACAACCGATCTTCTAAAAGATATAGCAGAATCATATGAACAAACATTTATGACCACCTTAACCGGCTTTAAATACATCGGTGAACAAATAGAACTCATTAAAGATATCTACACTTACACTTTTGGTTGTGAGGAATCATATGGTAGTTTGGTTTCATCATTTGTAAGAGACAAAGATGCTGTTCAAGCAGTTTACTTACTATCAGAAATGGCTTGTTTCTTTAAAGAAAAACAAATGACACTTATAGATTATTTAAAACAAATTTATGATCAATATGGCTATTATCATGAACATACTGAAAATATTAGTCTAAAAGGACTTGAAGGCGTTAAAAAAATCGAAAAAATCATGAGCCACTATAGAGAAAATGGGTTAAACCTTAAAAAATATCCAACCTACCAAACCAATGACTACCAAACACAAATCTATGACATCAAGCCAGCAGTTAAATTACCCAAATCAAATGTATTAAAATATTTCTTCAAAGATTTTTGGATTGTATTAAGGCCAAGCGGGACTGAACCAAAACTTAAAATATATTACAGCATGAAAGCTGACTCATTAAACCATGCTAAAAAAGAAATTGAAAGTATCAATCAAGAAATACTTAAACAAATTGAAACCATATAGGAGGTAAGAAAAATGTTTAAACACAATAGAGATAATTATTTAAAAAAAGTAGAAGATCAATCTATTTCTATTTTCTACTCAGGAGTTAGTCAACATAAAAGCGCGGATCAAACCTTTCCTTTTGTTGTAAACAGAAACTTTTATTACTTATCGGGAATCGACCAAGAAAACGTCATTTTAATACTTATTAAAGGCAATAAAACTCAAAAAAGCTTCTTATTCATAGAAAAACAAGATCCAATCAAAGCACTTTGGGATGGAGCTACTTTAACATTTGAAGAAGCAGCCATCAAATCAGGAATCGACATACTAGATATTTTAGATATTAGTCAATTTGATGATGTGATATCCCAATACTTAGGTTTCAGTAGAAGAGCTCTTTTTGGGCCAATTCATTCTTTATATTTTGATTTAGAAAGAAGTCATGTCAAACAAGGATTTACAAAAGCGAATCAAGAAGCAAACACATATCAAAAACTATATCCACAACTTAAAATTAAAAATAGCTTCCCTATTGTTTCAGAATTAAGAAAAATTAAATCTGAATACGAAGTTGATAAAATAAGAAAAGCAATTGAAATCACAGATAAAGCATTATGCCATATACTAAAAACAATAAAACCAAATATGTATGAATACCAAATTGAAGCAGAATACGATTATATTCTAGGATATCACCGTGTTAAACCATCGTTTAATACGATCGCGGCTTCAGGAAAAAATGGGACCATCCTTCACTATGTAGATAACGATCAACAAATGAAAGACAATGATTTAATTTTATTTGATTTAGGTGTTAGTTATGAAAATTACTGTTCGGATATCTCAAGAACCTATCCAGTTAACGGTAAATTTACAGAAAGACAAAAACAAATCTATCAAATTGTTTTAGAAGCAAACAAAAAAACCATTGAATGGGTAAAAGCGGGTCACACATACAAAGAGTTTAATGACTACGGAAAACAAATATTAATCAATGGACTAAAAAAGATTGGTTTAATTAAAGAAGACCATGAAATTAACAAATACTATTATCATAGCTTAGGACACTATTTAGGCCTAGATGTTCATGATGTAGGAGACACCACCAAAGTGATTGAAAGTGGAGCTATCTTAACTGTTGAACCAGGATTATATATTGCTGAGGAAAATATAGGTATCAGAATTGAAGATGATATCTTAATTACAGATAAGGGTGCCATCAATCTTTCTAGTGGTATCATCAAAGAAATAGAAGATATTGAAGCATACATGAAAAAATAAAGTAAAGACGATAAAACCTCCTATCATTGATATAGGAGGTTTTATTTATGATGAAAAAAATAAGCATCATTGTTTTACTGTTATCATATGTACTGATAACAACCCATACGAGTTATGCAATGAATTACCGTAGTTTTGAGGATGTTAATTTTGTTAGACCGATTCGATTGATTCATCAATTTACAGAAGAAGAATATGAAACATATTACAAACATGTTCAAAAAAGAAAGTTTTATGGGTGGCAAACCCATTTGGTATATGAAGACATTAAAGTGAAATTTATTAGTGAAACCGTCTTTGTTTATCATAATGATGGAAAAAGCGCCATTGATTATCACTACAAAGCTAAAACCAAAGAACTTAGACAATATGATATATCAGTAAGTGGCAGTTTAGGTATTAATTCAAATAAAAACGATAAAACATTTAAAAATGGACTCACAGCATCTTTAAAAATGGATTTTAAATATAAAAATCAAGTTGAAATACAAGAAGACACAGAATTAAAAATCAAAATTGACCCACAAACAAAACTAAGATACTATTACTATGGTGAAGGATTAATTACCAATGGTGTAGCAGCCAGATATGTCTTATATTTTTTAAAAGAAAAAGGGGGATTTGAAGTTTTTTTAGTCACTACTCATTATCCTAGATTAGAAATATTGCCAATATGAAAAGAAAAGAAGTTCTCATCGTTTTTGTGTTTATCTTAATTATGGTTTTGTTATTTAAAAATCTAAACCATAAGAAAAACCAAATGCTCATTCCACAAAAAAAACACGACTTATTATACATGAGTCAGGAATACCTTAAACAGCCCATTTTCTTTAATCACGAAAATCATCCGATTTTACTAAAACTAATCCAAGGTGAGGTTTTCTTTAAAGGTCTTTCTCATAATAAAGTAGAAATAGAAAAAGCACATATAGAAAACAATTACTATGGATACACGTTAAAAATATATTTAGATAAAGAAAAAGCAGACATTATCAAAATGCCACTTATCATGTCAATTGATGGTCAAACATATGAATTAGGCATAGTAAGTATTACCTTTAAAACTGATTTCACACAAGCATCGGTAACGTCTTTATATGGAACAAAAAACGAACAAATGCATTTAAAAAATATCTATGTAACATTTAAATCATTAAACGTTTTAGAAGTTTACATCGGAACCCAAAAAACAACCATCATTAAAAATGATGAAGAATACATTTTATCTTTAAACCCTGATAAATATCTTTATGATGAAACATATGTTTTAATCTATGATGGAGAAACTTGGTTCTACATTCTGCAGTATCAATATTTTTATCACTATCAAATGACAGAAGGGGTATTAAAAATCTATTAAATTTGATACAATAGAACAAATGTTTAAAAGAAGGTGAATCAATGTTATTCTTAAGTGAATTCATATCAAGTGTCATCAGTGCAGTCTTTTTCTATTATATTTTAACCATTATTTTCAGACAAAAAAATCAAGGAAAAATAGCCATTCCAATCTATGTTTTATACACAGCGTACCAAGGTTACTTTTTATACCAGATGGGACTCATTTATTTAATTACAGGAATACCTTATCTTTTCTTCTTAATCATGATGTTTAATTTTTATGAAATATCTGTTTTCAAAAATAGAAGTAGCCATAAGTTTCTACGTAAAACCAAAACAGAACTTTCTATCATCAGTCAAAAATACAAAAGAAAAATAGAGATGTTTACCGGCATCATAAGCATTCAAATCATAATCATCATTCTAATTATATTAAAACTACAAAGCATTCTAGATATCAAATGGTATTATTTAATCTTTTTAGAAACCTTAAGTTTCATTTTTATTTATAGATACATCATGATTAGAAGTGAGCAAATTATTTTAATTATTGGAAATAACGATAGAAAAGTTTATCAAATGCCTGTTTTAAAATTTAAAAATCCAATTAACCAAGTTTTAACAGACCAAATGTATATAGCAGATCAATCAGGCATAGTCATTTTAGAAACTGGCATCAAGCGTGATTACTATCACATTTTAACTGTTTTAATAGATCAAATAAACTACACAATTCCTCATCACTTTTCACCAAGTGAAAATAAGTTTATCGATGAAATTAAATCAAATTTTAAAAGATATGAGTACACAAACAAAGTATATGTCTATAAAAACGATAAATACCAACAAAAATAATAAAAAGTGTTGACAAAAATTTAATATATGATAATATAAGTAACGTAGATTGTGAAAAGAAGAGGTACCCTCTCGCCTGATTGACTCATTGTTTTTAGGCAAACAGCACAAACGTTTGATTTCATTCAAGTGATTTGTCGTGGGTACTATTATGTACCCACTTTTTTATATTCTACAACAAAAAAATTTGGAGGTGTCACTATTAAACCAATGAGAAATAAAACCAACAATACTGATTTATACAACGAAAGTATCCCTAGAGGGGAATACCTAGTTATTGACGAACAAGGTGAAAGAGTAGGCGTACTTAATCGCGAACAAGCCTTAAAAGTTGCATATGAAAGAGAAACAGATATTGTTGTAGTATCTCCGGGCTCAAAACCAATGGTAGCTCGTTTAATGGATTATTCTAAACACCGTTATGAACAACAAAAGAAACAACGCGAAATGAAGAAAAATCAACAAGTTGTCCAGTTAAAAGAAATTAGAATTAGTCCGACCATTGATAAAAACGACTTAAACACAAAGCTAAAACATGCAATCAAATTTTTAGCAAAAGGTGATAAAGTAAAAGTTAGCATGAGATTTAGAGGGAGAATGATTACTCACCAAGATATCGGAAGAGAAGTATTTGACCAATTTATCGAAGGACTAAAAGAAGTTTCACAAGTTGAAATGGCTCCTAAATTAGAAGGAAACCAAATGATAGCAGTCTTTGCGCCAGCTAAACAATAAGAAAGAGGAATTATTATGCCAAAACAAAAATCACATAGTGGATTAAAAAAACGTATCAAAGTAACTGGTACAGGAAAATTATTACGTGGACGTGCTTATAGCAACCACTTAGCAGCATCAAAAACTACAAAACAAAACAGACAACTAAGAGGCGTTACAGTGGTAGATCATTCAGACTATAAACGTATTAAATCGCTAATTAGAGGATTATAAGAAGGGGGAATGAACAATGCCAAGAGTTAAAAACACACCTGTAACAAGACGTCGTCGTAAAAAAGTATTAAAATTAGCCAAAGGATATTTTGGTTCAAAACGCACATTATATCGTACTGCTAATGAACAAGTAATGCGTTCATTACAATATTCATATAGAGACCGTAAACAAAGAAAAAGACAATTTAGAAAATTATGGATTTCACGTATCAATGCAGCAGCAGTATTAAACGGATTAAAATACTCAACATTCATCCATGGTTTAGCATTAGCAAACGTTGAAGTAAACCGTAAAATGTTAGCAGACATTGCTGTACATGAGCCACAAGCTTTTGCAGCATACGCAGAAGTTGCTAAAAAAGCATTAGCTTCAAAATAATTAACATCTAACAAAAGTGGACAAAATCCACTTTTTTTTATATAATTACATATAAACAAGGAGCGGTGAAATGAAAAAAAGACTAATCATATTTATAGTGTCATTTACCTTAATTTTACTAACTATACCAGTGGCACTACTCTATCTAACTTCAGACCAAGCCATTTTATATGCTCTTTTCATAGGGATATCGATTTTATATGCCGGGATCTTTTTATTTAGTGGGCTAGCTAAATTTATTGTGTATAGTATTTATGCAGTACTAACAGGAGTTCTTTTATATTTCCTTCCTGATTATCAACATTCAATCATTGCTATTGGAACCATCATGTTTGTCTTAAATCCTTTGGTTAATTTAGAAGAAAAGTTAGAAAAAAAATTTAATGACGATTTAGTTTTACCACTTAAAATTAGTTTAAGAGGTAGTTTTTGGCCGTTTTATGAATATAGAAAACAAATGAAGGATTACTATCACTTACCACAAACCAAAAAACTATATACCAAAAATTACTACTTAAGACTCAGACAAGCTTTCACATTAATCTTATTTTCAGGAGCTATTTATCTATTCATCAATGAATTAAAAAACATTGCCTTTGAACTTGGTAACTATGGTGCTGAAAATTTCTTCATGTTTTACGCAGTCATCACCCTATTTATCGCCACCTTCACTTTATACAATAAAGGATTTCAATCTTTACTTAGAATCATTACCATCATGATGTTTCCACCAATCATCTATGCCATTAGCTTTACTAACTTTTCAAACAGCACAAAAATTATTTTCATCTCTGGAATGGCCTTTATCGGTTTAAGCACCGCTATTTATGCTATCATCGGTACCTTAAGAAGAGTTGCTTATTCAGAGTATAAATATTTTGATGTTGAAGAGCAGTGGCAAGTTTTTGCAAATGACTTATTTGAACCACTGGTTTACAATGAAACCTTCACAATTTTTGCTAAGTATGTCTTTAAATGTGAACTTGATCAATTTAAAGAACTCTTTCAAGATATTTTAGTTTATTCTAATGTTAAAAGATTTATGATCACAGCATATGCTTATGATGGTAAAAACATTTTACTATTTACTGAATGGAACCAAAAACATGCCAAAAAAGCACTTAAAATGCAAACCTACCTAGAAAATAAATTTCAAACCAACGTTAAATCTGAAATATTATACGACAAACAAAAAACCTTATATGAAAAACATTTCTTTCATAAAACCGAATACATTGTCTCAAGAGCTTTAACACTTTCAGAACGCTTAAAAACCTTACAAATGTATGATCATGTTATTTTAAGTTTTATTTTCTCTTTCCAAAGCATAGAAGATATTCAAGACTTAGGGAAAACCTATTATTTAGCCAGATTAGAGGCTTTAGATGATAAAGACTACTATGCGGTAAGATTAGACATAAAAGTGGCTAATAATCCATATATAATCGAAACAAGAGTGCGTGATATTTTGCTAGATGCTATCATTCATGGTGGGCAATATGTTAGAATATCGGTATACTATTAATCAAAAGGGAGATTTTTTAAATGATAAAAAAAGCAGTGATTCCAGCAGCGGGATACGGAACAAGATTTTTACCAATAACTAAAGCAATTCCAAAAGAAATGTTACCAATCATTGATGAGCCAGCTATCTCTATTATTGTTAAAGAAGCGATAGAAAGTGGAATAAAAGATTTACTCATCATCATTAGTAACAACAAAAATGCCATCATGAGTTACTTTGATCGCAATTTAGAATTAGAACACATTTTATTAGAAAAGAAAAAAGAATATGAATACGGCTTAATTAGAAATATTGCAGATGAAATCAATATTTATTATATTTCACAAAAAGAGCAATTAGGTTTAGGTCATGCTGTCTTACACGCTAAAAGCTTTGTTGGAAACGAACCATTTGGAGTTTTATTAGGAGATGATGTTTATGTTTCTGATCAAAAACCTGCGTTAAAACAACTTATAGAAGCTTACAATAAAACCGGTAGTACCATTTTAGGCACCATGGAAGTAAGAGAAGAAGATACACATAAATATGGTATTTGTGTTCCTAAAGAAGGATCTAAAAAACCAATTGTTGAATTATCAGGTGTAGTTGAAAAACCAAAAGTTGCGCCATCTAGAAGCGCAATAAGCGGTAGATATGTTTTATCACCAACTATATTTAAGTATTTAGAAAATCAAGAACGTGGCGCTGGTAATGAAATTCAATTAACCGATGCTATTTTACGTATGATGACAGAAGAAAAAGTTTACTCATATGATATTGAAGGAAAAAGATATGATATAGGCTCAAAAATAGGCTATATTGAAGCCATCATTGATTTTGCTCTTAAAAGAGATGATTTAAAAGAGGAAGTAAAAGCGCTATTATCTACCAAGAAGTAAAAGACAAAATTCTTGACAACTACATAAACCTATGATAAATTAAAGGTACCCTAAGGAGAAGCCGTAGAACCCAAATCTTAGTAGCGGAAGCTTAAACTAGGTGGGTGTGAATGCCGATACATTGGAATCCCAAAGCCTAAGAAAAGGAAGTTTCCATTTTAGAACATACATGTTCTTACGCTCCTTAGGCTTTTTTTTATATTCTTTTATGAAATCAAAAATAAGTGGTATAATAAATAAAAGAAAAACTATTTTGGAGGGCACAATGAAAGCATTTAAAAAGAATCCAGTACTATCATTAATCATTGGAATATTAATGATTGTAGCAGCAATTATTTTCATTTTAGAAGTACAAGAAATATTTACCATTAAAAACTTTGAAGTAGGAAAATTAATATCAGGTGTAGTTGTCTTAGGACTATCCTACATACTAGTCTTTCCTGAATTTAAAAAAAGAAAAGGCAATGTAAAATTTATTTATTTTCTAGAATTAGCAGTCTTTATCGTCGTAGGAGTCTTAGGATTCGTTTTACCAGCTTTTGGTATTAATCCAGTTAAAGGATACTTTAATACCACCAATTGGATTGCTATTATTTTACTAGTTCACGGATTAGTAAGCTTATGTGTCAGTTATATGTCAACAAAGCCTAATGGATTAAACTACGCATTATACTTAGGATTATACGGTCTTGGGGCTTACTTACTAGGATCAAATGCGATTAGCTTAGATGTTGTCAACTGGACCATTATAACCATCATCGCATTGGTTGGATTATACTTATTCATCATAGGTTTAATGAATTTAAAAAAACGATAAATAGAGGAAGGTAGAAACATGAAGAAATTATTAGAAACATTAAAAGACTTATCCATGTTAAATGGTGTTCCAGGTAATGAAAAAGAAGTCAATCAATACATTTCATCAGAAATCAAAGGTGTTGCTGATGAAGTGGTTTATGATAATCTAGGATCAGTTATCGGAATTAAAGGCTCTAAAGGACCAAGAGTTATGCTTGCAGGACATATGGATGAAGTAGGATTAATGGTCACTCAAATCACTAAAGAAGGATACATTAAATTCCAAACATTAGGTGGTTGGTTCTCACAAGTTATGTTGGCACAAGAATGGCAAATTAACACAGAAAAAGGAATTGTTTATGGAATTACCGGTGTTAAACCGCCACATTTAATTCCACTGGCTGAAAGATCAAAAGCGATTGAAATTAGTTCGATGTATTTAGATATTGGTGTTGCAAATAAAGAAGAAGCTTTAGCCTTAGGTATTAAAATTGGAGACACAATAACTCCTGTAACTGAGTTTAGACAAATGGGGAATCCGGATTACCTACTTGGAAAAGCTTGGGACAATAGAGTAGGATCAGCAGTTGTTATGCACGTGTTAAATGAAGTTAAGAAACATGAAAACCAATTATTTGCTACATTCACAGTTCAAGAAGAAGTAGGTTTAAGAGGAGCAAAAACAAGTTCTTATAAAGTACATCCTCAAATTGCTATTGCTGTTGATACAGGCGTTGGTAATGATGTTCCAGGTGGAGAGCCAGAAGGACAAACATTAGGCAAAGGGCCTCAAATATTATTTTATGATGGCGGCTTAATTGCTCATCGTGGTTTAAGACAGTTTGTTATTAATTTAGCAGAAGAACATAACATTCCATATCAAGAAGCCTATATTACAGGTGGTAGAACAGATGCAGGTAACATGCATTTAGCACACGAAGGTGCAGCTGGATTATCAATTTGTATTCCAACACGTTATATGCATTCACATACTTCAGTAATTCATAAAAAAGATGTTGAGTATACCATTGAATTACTTAAATTAGTAGTTGAAAAACTAGATGAAAAGACAGTAAATCAAATCTTATTTGGATAAAAAAAATAGAAAATGTCAATGACATTTTCTTTTTTTATGCAATGAATTATTTCTTATCCGTTTTAACAATATCAGTTAAAGCCACTAAGTTAGAAGTAATATCGGTTAAATTAGATGGAATAACAATTTTAGTAGATTGACCGTCAGCAACTTTAGCAAGTGTTTCAAGTGCTCTAATCGTTAAAACAGTTTTATCAGCCTTAGCTTCTTTAATAAGTCTAATAGAATCAGCCTCAGCTTGTTTAACTTTTAAAAGGGCTTCAGCCTCAGCTTCTGCAGCCAAAATTTGTTGTCTCTTATCAGCTTCAGCTTTTAAAATGATGGATTCATTTTGTGCTTCAGCAGCTAAGATTTGAGCTCTTTTTTCACCTTCAGCAATTAAAATCGTTTGACGTCTTTCACGTTCAGCACGCATTTGTTTTTCCATAGATTCTCTAATATCTTTTGGCGGAACAATGTTTTTTACCTCAACTCTATTTACTTTAATACCCCAAGCATCTGTGGCATCATCTAATGTATAACGCATACGCTCATTAATTAAATCTCTTGAAGTAAGGGTTTCATCTAAGTCAAGATCACCAATGATGTTACGCAGTGTTGTTGCAGATAAGTTTTCAATGGCTAGCATTGGATTATCAACACCATAGGCATATAATTTAGGGTCAGTTACTTGAAAGAAGATCACCGTATCAATTTGCATGGTCACATTATCTTTAGTAATAACTGGTTGTGGCTCAAAGTCTTTAACTTGTTCTTTAAGAGAAACCTTAGCAGCTACTCTATCAACAAATGGAAATAAAAAGTGAACACCAACACCCCAAGTAGTATGATAACCACCCATGCGTTCTATAACAAACTTCTCTGTTTGTTTAACCAAACGGAAACTAAGTGCTAAAACAATTAAAATTAATGCTCCAACACCAATTAAAACTACTTGAAAAACATTAATGAATACAGGTAAAAACATTAAACATCCTCTCCTTTATGAAATGAAATTTTTTTAATATAAATTCTTTTAATTTTAACACCTAAATGATCAGTAACTTCATCAAATTTTTGATAATCATCAGGTGTGATTAAATAAGTTTCAGGTAATATTTCTCTTAACTCTTTACTACCAACATTGATTCTTAAATAGTGACTAACCAAAGCGGTTAAAGGACTATTTTTACGTTGATAGTTATAGGCATATTGTACACTATCAACTGGTTGATAGACAATATCAAAATCAATGTTAATCTCTTTTTCATCAAGACTTAAGAATTGACCAGAAGAAGTAATATTTTGTTCAGTCATATGAATCTTTTTTACAACTTTATCAATGAAAGGTATTAAGAAATGTACCCCTGGTTTCCAGGTTGAGTAATAACTACCAAAACGTTCAATCACAGCTTGTTGGTTTTGTCTAATTAAACGGATACTTAATCCTAAAATAATTAAAATAATTAATAAAACAATTGCAATAGGTAAAAGAAAATTCAAAGAATTAGATAAGTAGATTGTCATCATTATTTGATCTCCTCTACAATAAGTTTAACTCCTTCAACAGCCAATATTCTAACGACCGTATCTTCAGAAATCTCTTGATCAGAAACAGCAGTCCATACTAAATGCTCAAACTTAACCAAACCAGACTCTAAAGGACTAATCGCTTTAATTGTTACAGCGGTTTTACCAATATAAGCATCCACGTTGGTCTTAACTTCATTACGTTTAAAGTATTTTAACATAATTGGTCTAGTTAAGAAAATTAAAATACAGGAAACAATGAAAAAGACTACCAATTGTATGGTTAAACTAACATCTAGCATTGCAAGTATTAAAGATGGTATTGCTGCTAAAGCAAACCAAATAGATACTAAATCAAATGTAATAAATTCAAACACAATGGCAAAAATGAAAATGCCTAACCAAACCCAAACCATGTACTCCATATTACAACTCCTCCTTTAAGTTAACTGTTAAAAATTCGTTTTTATCATCCCAAAATGCTTCGTATTTACGACCTGTTTCAGGTAATTCTAAATTAAAAACATCTTGAATGGTTTGCATAAATGCTTTATTGGTCACCCTACTATAAGAGGACTTAACCGTAATATTATATTTTGAAGTCTCAGAAATATTACCTCTTAAGGCAGCTGCTTTACTCAAGGGCTTAATTACAATAATAAAACTAGAAGCATCATAACCCATCATAACTTGAAAAGCTTTTTCAAAATAATGAGTTGCTGTTTTGTTAAAAGTAATATGTGCTGGAGTTAAAGTTGCAGTTGCAGATTTTGGAGATTCATTAAACCATTTGATATCCATATTATCACCTCTTACTTTAATTATACACAAAATTATTTTTTTATCAATAAAATTATTTTAAATTATTAATTATTATTTTATCGCCCTAAGCAACTCCATAGACTAAGAAAAAAATTATGATATAATAATCTTGATCACTACGGGGAGCCTTAATGGCTGAGAGGATAATATCGACCCGAGAACCTGATCTGGGTTATACCAGCGGAGGGATAGTGTAATAAAAAAGGTCTCTTTTTTAAACGCTATTTCTTTGTTCACCCAAAGAAATTTTTTATTTTTTTAGGAGGAGAAAGAAAGATGAACAAGGAATTAAAAAGATTGTCATTAGGATCAATCTTAGCAGCAGTAGCGGTTGTCTTTGGTTTAATTATTAAATACACACCGGGATTGAACTTAGAAATGCCACAAGGTGGCGCAGTATTTGGTATTTATATGTTACCAATCGTCTTATCAGGACTTATTTTAGGCTCTTTTTATGGGGGGCTAACAGGACTGATTTATGGGGTAGTAAGTTGGATGCTAGATGGTTATTACATCCACTGGGGAAGTATCTTTTTTGATTACCTCATTCCATTTTCTGCCATGGGGATTATTGCCGGATTATTTGTAGGAGGCATAAAAGACTGGAAAAAAATCGTTTTAGCCTTCTTGCTTGCAGGCGTATTTAGATGGGTTTCTCATGGATTCAGTGGTGTTTTATTTTTTAAAGAATATGCCAAAGGCAATGTATGGTTTTACTCATTTATTTTATATAATGCACCATATTGTGCATCATCAACTGTTATAAGCATGATTTTAGCTATTCTGATTGGGCCAAGTTTGACCCCATTTTCAGAAGAATATAGAAAAAAAAGAGCATAAGCTCTTAAGATAAGTCATAAATTTTGCGAATCACTTTTAAGTAATCTAAGCGAGGCTGGTAGCTAAAAGGAACTAAATTTAGATTTTCTTTAAAGTAAACATAAGGGATGGATTTTCGTCCCTTTTCTTTATCCTGATTTTCCCAAAAGGTTTCTAAAATAGAAAAAGGCAAAATATAATATTCATTATAAACTTTAAAATGAACAATTAAAAAAGCAATGCCACCGTGTGAATGCACATTTCTAAGATGAATCATTTGATGAGAATGAATGTTTTTTAAAGGAAAAGATGTTTTAGAATTCGTTTCTTTAGCATCAAAATCAATATATTTCCCTAAGTATAAACCATTATAATCTGTTGTGGATGGGGTTTTATAGTACGCTTCAACAATTTTAGCTTTATTTCGAGCAGGATAACTAACATTTACCACCTGGATAGGGGTTGGCTTTTTATGAATCACTGCAATATTTTCATTTAAATAATATGAATTGGTCGCATCAATATCAGATTCTAATGTCATTCCTAGATTAGATCTACTAGATGAAGCCGGTCTAAAGGAAGATTTTTTAATTGGATAATTCATGAAAACACCACCTTATTAAAAATATTATAGCATAATGATAGTTAAAATATGGCTCTAATCAAAAAATATGATATAATTATAAAAGATATATGAATCGATACAAAACCAAAAAGGAGATGAAATGCATGAGTAAGATACGTATTTTTGCATTAGGTGGGTTAGGCGAAAACGGAAAAAATATGTATGTGGTAGATGTAGATAAGCAATATTTCATTTTAGATGCAGGTATAAAATATCCTACTTCAGATTTACATGGAGTAGATGAAATCATACCTAACTACAAAATGCTTATACCTATAAAGGACCGCATTAAAGGTTTTTTCATGTCTCATGCACATGAAGACCACATTGGTGCTTTACCGCATATGATTTCTGAATTAAATGTCCCAATTTACGCAACTAATTTTACAACACAAATTATAAAAGATAATTTTAAAGAAAGTAATCTTAATTTAGATGACTATACTTTTAATATCATTTCACAAGATAGTGTGATTAAGTTTGGAAATGTTAAAGTAACATTTTTTAACACCACTCACTCTATACCAGAATCAGTAGGCATTGCGTTACACACATTAGAAGGTGTCATTGTTTATACAAGTGACTACACGTTTATTCAACAAAGCAATGATTACTACCAAACAGATTTTAAAAAAATTAATGAGCTTGCAAATAAACATGTTTTAGCTTTATTACCAGAGTCATTAGGTTCAGGGTTACCACAAGATAGTGGTGTCACTCAACAGTTAATGCATAAAATAAATAGCGTTTATGCAAACGCTGAAGGCAGAATCATCGTTTCGCTGTTTTCTTCTGATCTTTTAAAAATTCAAAGAGTCATAGATGTTTCATTGGCTCATAAAAAGAAAATTGCTATTATCGGAAGACGTGCACAAAGAATTGTTGATATCGCCATAGAAAATGGTTATTTACACATACCAGAAGAATCATTAGTTAATTTAAGATATGTGGATGATAAAAATAAAAACGATCAAAGCGATTTGGTTGCACTTGTAACAGGAAACAGACATGAACCATTTTATATGCTTCAAAGAATGTGCAAAAAAATAGATCGTCTCATTCATATCAATGAAAAGGATTCAGTCTTATTAATGACATCACCAGTACCTGGTACAGAAAAAATGGCAGCAAGAACATTGGATGTCTTATCTAGAAGTGAGGCAAACGTTACTGTCATAGATAAAAGACTATTATCATCATCACACGCCTCTGGTGAAGAAATCAAAATGATGATCAATTTATTAAGCCCAAGATATATTATTCCAACCATTGGAGAATTTAGACATCAATATGGTGTTAGAAGTTTAGCAAAAGAATTAGGCTATCAAGAAGAAAATGTTTTTCTACTAGATAATGGGGATAGTTTTAATTTTGTTAAAGATAAAGACGCATACGTCTCAAAAGCAGATATTCCTAACGCAGGGGATATTTTAATCGATGGAACACCTGTTATTGATAGTAATGATCAAGTCATGAGAGACCGAGAATTATTATCAGAAGACGGAGTCATCATGGTGGTTGCAAACATCAACCCTAAAACCAAAAAAATACTTGGTGACCCAGAGGTCATTAGTAAAGGCTTTGTTTATGTCAAAGAAGCAGAAGAGTTATTAACACAAGTTAAAGCTATTTTCCATGAGACCAGTAAACAATACTTAAGCCAAAAATACATCAACTGGAATGATTATAAACAAGGGTTAAGAGAAAGTATTAGTAAATACTTATTCCAAGAAACCAAGCGTAGACCTATTATGATTCCAGTATTAATATCAACAGAAATATAAAAGGTTTTAATTAACCTTTTTGTTTGAAAGGACATAGAAAATGATACAAGCACACAACATATCTTTAAGGCATGGAAAAGATATTTTATTTGAAGACGTAAATATAAAATTCACAGAAGAAAACTGTTATGGATTAATTGGAGCCAATGGCGCTGGAAAGTCCACCTTTTTAAAAATTTTAGCAAAAGAACTAGAACCATCAACAGGTGAAATCATTGTTGAAAAAGGAAAAAGAATTTCCTTTTTAAAACAAGATCATTTTGCCTATAACCACTTTACTGTTTTAGATACAGTTATCATGGGGAATAAAGCATTATATGATGTTATGATTGAAAAAAACAACTTATATATGAAAGAAGATTTTACGGATGAAGACGGAATTAAAGCCGGAGAATTAGAAGCATTATTTGCAGAAATGGACGGCTGGAACGCAGAAAGTGATGCGGCTATTTTACTTAGTGGTTTAGGTGTTGAAATTGATAAACACCAAATGATGATGCAAGACTTAGAGAGTATCGATAAAGTTAAAGTATTGCTCGCACAAAGTCTATTTGGTAATCCAGATATTTTATTACTAGATGAACCAACCAACCACTTAGACTCAAAAGCGATTTTATGGTTAGAAGAGTTTTTAATCAACTTTAAAAACACCATCATCGTTGTTTCACACGACAGACATTTTATCAATAAAGTTTGTACACATATTGCAGATATTGATTTTGGGAAAATCCAAATTTATACAGGTAACTATGATTTTTGGTATGAATCTAGTCAATTGGTTTTAAGACAACAAAAAGAATCTAATAAGAAAAAAGAAGAAAAAATTAAAGAACTAGAAGAATTTATTGCACGATTTAGTGCCAACGCCTCTAAATCCAAACAAGCAACTTCTCGTAAAAAACTATTAGATAAAATAAGTTTAGATGACATCAGGCCTTCAAATAGAAGATATCCTTTCATCGAATTTAAACCAGATAGAGAAATAGGACAAGAAGTCTTAATGGTAGAAAATGTTTCAAAAACGATTAATGGTATAAAAGTTTTAGACAACGTTTCATTTACTATTGGTAGAACAGATAAGGTTGCTTTAATAGGAACCAACGAAATTGCTAAAACGACTTTATTTGAAATACTTTCAGGCAATATCTTACCAGATACGGGAACTGTTAGATGGGGTGTAACAACTTCTCTTAACTATTTTAATAAAGATCACAACGCATTTTTTGAATCAAATCTAACCATTTTAGATTGGTTAATGCAATACTCTAATACCGATGAAATCGCTTATGTAAGAGGTTTTTTAGGTAGAATGCTATTTAGTGGAGATGATAGTTTTAAAAAGGTGAATATCTTATCTGGTGGAGAAAAAGTTAGATGCATGCTTTCTAAAATGATGTTAAGTGGCGCTAATGTTTTATTACTAGATGAACCAACCAACCACTTAGACATGGAATCAATTACAGCTTTAAATAATGGATTAAAAAGATTTTCAGGGGTTATTATCTTCTCGTCTACCGATCAACAATTAGTAGATTCAACGGCTAATAAACTCATTGAAATCACTCAAGAAGGAAAATCAAAAGAATATTTAACAACATATACCGAATATATAGAATCAAAAAATAATTAAAAATGAGTGTGACTATTATTACAAATAGTTACACTCATTTTTTTAATGACTTAAGCAAAAAAAAATGACTACCTTAAATAGTCATTTTCATTATTTATTTGCTAGCTTTTAAAACCTCAGCATAGGCCATAATGAATGGTCCAACACCTTTAGCATCGTTTTTAACAATAGGCTCTGACATGTAGTACTCATATGTACCATCACGTCTTGGATTATCTTCAGGTCCTAAACCAGCAACTAAACAAATGTTTTCTAAGTTTAGATCACCATCAACCTCAGTTAAGAAGTTGTGTGTGATACCATTGAAAATATCTAATCCTACTTGTCTATATGATTCAGGTAATAAACCTTCGTTAACTGCTTTTAAAATGGAGTATGAGATTAAAGCACTACCACTAGATTCGATATAATTTTTTTCTTTTCCAGCTAGGTCAACAATTTGATAAAACATATTTGTTTCTTTATCTTGATATTGTAAGATACCATCTACTAATTCTTTAAGTAAATCAGTTAAGTATGTTTTTCCTTTTTCATCTTCCATATAGTAAGCAACATCTGCTAAAGCAGCTGCATACCAACCAATAGCTCTTAACCAGAAGTAAGAAGAAAGACCTGTCTCTTTATTTGCCCAAAATAATGTTTTTGATTCATCATAACAATGATAATAAAGTTTTTTATCTTCATCAAACATAATTTCACGAACATTTTTAAATTGATTTAAAGTATCTTGATAGTTTTCTTTTTGGTCATAGAAAGTATTAAATCTAGTATAAAAAGGTTGCATCATATATAAACCATCTAACCAAATTTGATCATGGTAAATAAGTTTATGCCAAAAGTTGTTAGTAGAAGTTCTAGGATGCTTTTCAATTTGTGTATAGGATAACTGAATCGCTTTTAAATATTTTTCATTTTTAGTGTAATGATATAGGTCAAATAAAATTCTACTTTCAGATAAATCATCGGTACTATAATGAGTTGGAGTATATCCTTTGATATTTCCATCATTATCAACATAGTAGTCAACATAGTTAATAACAAAGTCTAAATATTTTTTATCATTTGTTTTATCATATAAAGATAGTAATGCAGTCATCATGCAACCATCTACGTAATTCCAATTATTTTCTCTTCCTGATAAAATTTTCTCTAAATTCCATGCAGGTCGACTTGGGTGAGTTGTTTCATTCATTAGTTTATCAATGAAGCGATCAATTTTTGTGTTTTTCATACAGCAGCTCCTTTAATTTTTTTGAATTTATGCGCTTACAAAAGTATTATACATGAAAAAAAACTAAAAAACAATTTTTAAAAGCAAACTATTTGAATATATTTCGAATTCGAAATATAATGTAGATATTAGGAGGCATAAAGCTATGAAAACACACGGAATACACCACATATCAATGATTTCAAGACATGGACAAGAAGTCATAGATTTTTACAGTGGACTATTAGGATTAAAATTAGTAAAGAAAACATTAAACTTTGATAATCCGAATCAATACCATATTACATTTGGAACAAATGAGGCAGAACTAGGAAGTTTACTCACCTTTTTCCCTCATCCAAAAGCAAAACCAGGTATCCAAGGAGATGGACAAGTTAGAACCATTACCTTAGCAGTGCCAGAAAACAGTTTTAAGTTTTGGCAAAATCGTTTAACTAAATTTGAAGTGTCTTATTCAATCATTAGAAAATTTAATCAAAATTATTTAACGTTTAAAGATTTAGACGGAATTGAAATAGAGTTATTAGAAACTAATGAAGGTAAACCCAATATATTTGAGTTCAATGGTGTAACAAAAGAAGTGGCAGTCAAAGGTATTTATAACGTTGTACTTAACGCATCTAATCCTAAAACAGAAGACTTCTTAAAAGCGATTGGATATCAATTTGAACAAGAATCTAGTTTATATAAACGATATAAGTTAGAAACATCTGATGTATTAGGTCGTTATATAGAAATTTATAAACCAGGTGAAGATCAAGGTAATAACTCCATTGGTACGGTTCATCACTTGGCATTAACAGTGTTAGAAAAAGAAATTGAAGCATGGGATAAAAAAATTAGAGCTTTAGGATTACTACCTTCTGAAATTAAAGATCGTAAATATTTTAGATCTATGTATTTTAAAGAGTTTTCTAATATACTCATCGAACTAGCAACAGAAAAGCCAGGTATGACAGAAGATGAGTCTGTTTCAGAATTAGGGACAAACTTTTTAATTCCACCACATTTTAAAAATTTACCCAAAGAAACATTTGACCACTTAATGCCATTAGAAGTAAAAGAGGTCACCAAACTAACTAAATATGACTATATAGATATGGAAAGTTATAAATCTAGTCATAGACATAGAGATATTTTAAATGAAATTAACTTACTAGCTAGAAAAGCTAAAACCGAAGGTCTAACAGAAGCCGAGTTAGAAAGAAGAGCCATTTTAAGAAAAGAGTATGTGGCATCTGTCACAGGTGGGGTTAGAAATATGGTTGAAAAAGTTAAATTAGTGGATGAAGAAGGTAATGAGGAAGAAGGATTTATTAAAAAAGGAAAGGTTGTGGAAACATGGAATTAAGAGGAATTCATCATGTTACTGCTATTACAAGCAGTGCTGAAAAAATCTATGATTTTTTCACACATATTTTAGGTCTTAGATTAGTTAAAAAAACAGTCAATCAAGACGATATAGATACTTATCATTTGTTTTTTGCAGATGACAAAGGAAATCCAGGAACAGATATGACTTTTTTTGACTTCAAAGGCATTAGAAAAGCCAGATTTGGAAACAACGAAATTTCAAGAACCGGTTTTAGAGTTCCAGACGATAAAGCCTTAGCATATTGGAAAAAAAGATTAGAACACTATCAAGTCAAGCATAGTGAAATAAAAACCATCTTTCACAAAAAAGTCTTATATTTCTCAGATTTTGATGATCAAAGATATGCCATTTTCTCAGATCAAGAAAACAAGGGAATCCATAGTGGCACCCCATGGTTAAAAGGTCCTGTACCTAATGAGTTTGCAATCACTGGATTGGGGCCTATCTACATAACAGTAAGTGATTTAGATTATATGGATAAAATACTTACCAACATTTTTAAAATGAAAAATACTGGAAAAGAAAATAGCCTACATTTATATGAAATGGGCCAAGGTGGCAACGGTGGGTCAGTTATCATCGAAGAAAGTAAAATACTTCCTGATGCGATGCAAGGCTATGGTGGTGTTCACCATGTCGCTTTTAGAGTATCAGATCAAGAAGAATTACTAACCTGGGATAAAGCATTAAAAATGTATCAGGCAAGAACATCAGGTTTAGTTGATAGATTTTATTTTGAATCTGTTTACACAAGATTATACCCTAACGTCTTATTTGAACTGGCAACCGATGGTCCTGGTTTCATCGATGATGAAGAAGGATATGAAACATTAGGGGAAAAATTAGCCCTTCCTCCAAAATATAGAAATCAAAGAGCTTATGTTGAAAGTGTTGTTAGACCAATAGACACCATAAGAAGTACTAAAACATATGATAAAGAGTATTTCTAATGGAAAAAGCACATTTAGTAACCGTATTATTTAAAGCCACAAGAGCGGTTGAAGAAAAAATTAAAAACAATATATCTCAGTACAAATTAACCATCACAGAGTTTGGAGTTTTAGAAGCTTTATACTCAAAGGGTGCACTATTTGTTCAAGAGTTATGCGAAAAAGTCTTAGTTCCCAACAGCAGCATGACATATACTTTAGATAAACTAGAGAAAAACGGCTTTATTAGAAGAAATAAAGATATTGTAGACAAGAGAAGTTTCCAAATTATTTTAACAAATGAAGGTTATCTGAAAACAAAAGGAATGCTTGAAAAACATTATGCGTTTTTAGATGAAATACTAGTTAATCTAACCGAAGAAGAAAAAGAAATTTTAAGAAATCTATTAAAAAGGATTGGTAAAAATGAATTATCTATATAAAAATAAAGGTAGTAAAAAAACGATTATTTTATTTCACGGGACCGGTGGAGATGCCCAAGGCATGATACCTTTAGGAAATGCCATTGATTCAACAGCAAACTTAATATCTATTGAAGGAAATATTTTAGAAAACGGCATGAAACGATTTTTTAAACGCTTCTCATTAGGTAAATATGATTTAAATAGTTTAAAAGAAGAAACTGAAAAACTCAATATAGTCTTAAATAAACTTATCAAAGACCATCAAGTCGACATAGAAAAAACATTGTTAATAGGTTTTTCTAATGGCGCTAACATCTTACAAAACTATCTAAGATTATATCCTAATCACTTTAAAAACTTTGCGTTACTACATAGTAGTTTAATTGAAGACAAAGCATTTCCAAATTTAGAAAAAACAAACCTTTTTTTAACAAACTCTTTAAACGATCCTTTAATATCACAAAATGAATCAGAGAGATTAAGAGAACTACTTGAAAACTCACAAGCAAAGCTTGAAATCATTTTGTCAAACACAGGACACAGTTTATCAAAACAAGCATTAGACAGTTTACACAAATGGTATGAAATAACAATTAAAGGCTAAAAAAAAGCCTTTTTTTGTTATAATATGATATAGGTGATAAATATGATAGAAGAACAATCTTGCGGTAGTGTGGTTTATAAAGTTATAGAAGGCCAATACCAATTTTTATTAATTAAACAAAAAAACTCTAAACACTATGGTTTTCCAAAAGGACACGTAGAAGCAGATGAAACAAAAGAAGAAACTGCTATAAGAGAAGTATATGAAGAAACAGGTATTCAAATTAACCTTTTTTCTCATGTTCAAACATATGTTCATTATGAACCTAAAAAAGGGGTTAATAAAAGAGTAGATTATTTTTTATCAGAGGCGATCAATAGCGATTTTACCATTCAAGAATCTGAAGTTGAAGAAATCTTGTGGGTAGATAAAAAAGATGTTATAGGCTTGTTAACTTATGAAAACGATCAAGAAGTTTTCTTAGAATTAACAAAAAACCTAGAAAGAAATAATAAGAAAACACTACTTAGTTTTGGCGTTTTAACATTAATCATTTTATCTTTTGTGACATTAACTGATTATTTCAACTGGGGTTATTGGTATAAGGCTAGTTTTAAATTAATTTTATTTATCTTTATCCCCTATTTGTATTTAAAAATATATAAGCTAGATTTTTCTAGTTTATTCAAAGTAAACAAAAAAGAAATCTATCGTTTTATTTTATATGGTATCTTTATTTATGTGATTACCTTATTAGGATATTTCATTGTCAGAAACTGGATTGATTTTCAAAATATTCCAGAAACATTAGAAAAAACACTAGGTATAACCAGAGAAAACTTCATCTATGTAGCTATTTATATTCCGGTTGTTAACGCCTTAATAGAAGAATTCTTCTTCAGGGGTTTTATCTTAAAATATTTTCAAAGATATTTTAAAAGTCAAACCGTTATTTTAATAACCGCCACTTTATTTGCTTTATATCATGTAGCAATCATTGCCGGATGGTCAAGTCCGTTAGTCATTGTGCTTGCTATTATAGGATTATTCATCGTAGGTATTTTATTTGGTTATATTGCACATAAGAAAAAAAGCATCATACCAACATATATACTACATTTTGCTGCAAATCTTGCAATCAATACGGCTGCATTAATTATATTAGGAATTGTGTGAGGAAAAGATATGAAATTATTTATTGTAGGAGACTCAACCGCATCTATTAAACTAGAAGAAAAAAGACCAGAGGCCGGATGGGGAGAAAAAATTGGTTATTATTTTAATGACCAAGTTCAAATCGTTAATATAGCTCAAAATGGACGCTCTACCAAATCATTTTTGAATGAGAAAAGATTAGAGGAAATCATCCCTATGTTTAACAAAGGGGACTATTTATTCATCCAATTTGGACATAATGATGGAAAAAAAGAAGATGAAAATAGATTCACAAAGCCCTTTTCTGAATATCAAGAAAACTTAAAAATCTTTATCAATGAAGCAAGAAAAAAAGAAGTCATTCCTGTCTTATTAACATCTGTGTCAAGAAGAAAGTTTTTAGAAGACCAAAAAACAATGGATCCATTTGCAGTAGAAGACTATCCAGAGGCAGCTAAGCAATTAGGAGAAAAAGAAAAGGTTGTTGTATTAGATCTTTTTAAAGAAACTCAAGCACTTTATGAATACTTAGGTTATGAAATGTCTAAAGGTTTATTTTTACAAATGGATAAAAACGTTCATCCAAATTACCCAGAAGGTGTAATAGACAACACGCATTTTTGTGATTTAGGGGCAAAAATGATTGCCAGTTTAGTAGCAAATGAAATTTTAAAAAGCGACTTGAAACTAAAAGATAAAATAGTCTCAACTAAAATTTTAAGTTTTGAAAAAATAAAAGAAGAAATGAAGAATAAAAAATTATATGAATAAAAAAGAATATTTTGATAACTCTAGTTATGATATGTATAGATCATCATCATTTGAAAAGATGGATTATCATGAACAACTCAAATTAAAACAGGCCAATTTAGAGAAAATGTTTGCGCCATTTAAAGTTAAGGTCAATCCGATATTAGAAAACCCTGTACCAAAGAATTATAGACATAAAGTTATTCTAGCCGCAACCAACATCAAACAAAACAATACATTTCAATTAAGATTAGGACTATTTGTTGAAGGCAGTAAACAAATAAAACCTAAAATATTTCATCATATCCATGATAAAGAGATTAATGATTTACTACAAAGTATAGAAAAAGTATTGATTACCCATAAAATTAGAGCTTATAGCAAACAAGAACCACGTGGTTTAATTAAACACGTCTTGGTTAGAAAGTCACTAAGCACAAAAAAATTCATGGTTGTTTTAGTGACTCAATCTACATTATTACCAAACCATAAAATCATTGTTAAAGATATTTTAGCAAAAAATAAAAATGTAGAAACCATCATTCAAAACATACAAGACAGAGAGACACCAGTTGTCCTAGGTAATAAGGATCGAATCTTATATGGCAATGGGTATATCACTGATCAAATTGAGGATATTAAATTTAGAATTCATTATCAGTCATTTTATCAAGTCAACCCATACCAAATGATTCATCTTTATCAATATGCGTTAAATAAAGCAAATTTAAGCCATAAGGACACTGTGGTTGATTGCTACAGCGGTATAGGCACAATTAGTTTACTAGCAGCTAAAAAGGCTAAATCAGTCATTGGAATTGAAGTTAATAAAAAAGCTGTAGAAGATGCTAATTATAATAAAACACTTAATAACATTCAAAATGCAACTTTTATTTGTGATGATGTTGAAAAAAGATTAGAACAAATAGAAGACATTGATTGTTTGATTATGGACCCAACCAGAGATGGATCAAGTCTTAGCTTTTTAGAAACAGTAAAACAAAGAAGACCAAAAAGAATTGTGTATATATCATGTGATCCATATACACAAATCAGAGATTTAAAATCATTAATAGACGAATATAAAATAACAGATATACAGCCAGTAGATATGTTCTCATTTACAGCCCATATTGAAAATATTGTGCTTCTTGAGCTTAAAAGATAATAAATGAATTCAAACAGTTAATAGAACACACTATAAATAGAAGACTATAAAAAACGTCTATTTGTAGTGTTTTTTATGAATTCAAACAGTTTTAACTTTAAATAGACTATAAAAATAAAATGTCTCTCTAAAAAAAACGATATGGAAGTAACATTCTTAAATCTATTGATAAAAAACTCTATGTTTTTATAAAATAACATTTTAAATGTATAATAGAAATAGTGATAAAAAGAGGGAGTGTCTATTATGAAAATCATTGACGCACATGCACACATCGTAGAATATATTAATGGCTATGGATCACAAGGAGAACTTAGAGCAATAGGAGATGGCTATGTTCAATATGCTACTGGTCAAACTTTTAAAATGTTTCCAGAAGGCTTTGGTCCCTATAAAGCAACACCAGAACAACTCCTTGAAGTAATGGATAAAAACAATGTTTCTAAAGCTGTTTTACTACAAGGTATGTATTTAGGATTTCAAAATCTATACACCTACGAGGCGATGGTTAATTATCCAGATCGTTTCATAGGTGCAGCCAGTTTAGATCCATATACAAGAAATAAAGATAAAATCATTACTCATTTATTTGATGAATTAAAGTTTAAAATCATCAAAATGGAATTGTCCACAACCTCAGGATTAATGGCTAACCACATAACCGTCGATTTAGATGGAGAAACGATGCATGAAATTTATGAAATGGCAAATCTTAGAAACTTAATTTTTGTCATAGACATTGGCAGACCATTTTCTGACTCTTATCAAATCAATCAATTAAGAAAAGTTTGTTTAACTTACCCAAAAATGAAATTTGTATTATGTCACTTAGGAGCTCATCAAATCAATCAATTAGACTTATTAACAGAAAATTTAACTAAATTAAAACTAGATAATTTATATTTTGATTTAGCAGCAGTTCCCAATAACACCAAGCCAGAAAAATATCCTTATGCAACCGCTCAAAAGTACATTAGAAAAGCCATTGATATTTTAGGAAACGATAAAATTATGTGGGGTTCAGATATGCCTGCAGCCCTAAATTATGATACATATGAAAATATGATCAACTATTTAAAAAACTCATCTCTTTTTACCAAAGAAGAACTTTTAAATTTATTTTATGAAAATGCCAATCGTTTATACTTTGATGGCAAATAATAAAAAGATAGAGGAAACTTTATGAAAATACTCCTACAATTTTTAATTATATTAATCTTCACATTATTAGGTGAATTAGTTTCTATGATTTTACCGTTTAGCTTCCCAGGAAGTTTGATTGGTCTCCTTTTATTGTTTTTAGCTTTAGTCTTAAAAATAATCAAAGTAGAAGATATTAAAGATGTATCCAGTTTTTTACAAAAAAATATGGCATTTTTATTTGTTCCGTTGGGAGTGGGTATCCTAAACTACTTTGACTATATCCAAATGCATTGGTTATCTATTGTGTTAATATTAGTTATTTCTACCACCATTACCTTAACATTAAGTGCATATATTGCAAAAAGAGGTGTTAAAAATGAGTGATATTTTATGGACCATTACTCTAACATTAGTGGTTTATCTAATGTTTTTCTACATACAGAAAAAAACAAAACTTATGATTTTAAACCCTTTGTTTTTCACAAGTGTTTTTATCATCATTTGTTTAGTCATTTTTAAAATAGACTATAACGTCTATAAGGAAGGAAGTAGTTTTATTACTTTTTTGATTGGACCAGCAACTGTATCACTTGCTATTCCATTATATGAAAAACTACCCTTATTAAAGAAACATTATAAAACAATTTTGTTAACCATTACAACAGGAGTTATAACTCATGCGATCATCATTGCTCTTATGGCCTTTGTATTAAATATATCTCATGAACTCATAGCCACCTTTATTCCAAAATCTGTTACAACTCCTATCGCAAAAGAAATATCCTTAGCCTTAGGAGGTATAGAAGAACTAACGATAGCAATTGTTATTATTACAGGAATTTTTGGTTCTATTATTGCTCCTTACATATTTAAAATATTAAAAGTTGAAAACAGTATTGCTATAGGTCTTTCTTTAGGTATTTCTGCACATGCTATAGGAACATCAAAAGCTATAGAACTAGGTGAAGAAGAAGCTTCTATGTCAACACTAGCATTAATTTTAACCGGTATTTTAACCGTCGTCTTATCACCCTTATTTTACAAAATCATTGTATCAATTATTTAAAATAGGGGTATAATAAAAGTATCATTTAAGAAAAGAGGATTTGAAAATGAAAGTAGAAAACTGCGCATATTGTATGAAAAATGAATTGCTTGAGAAATTTGGACACATAGCTTTTGAAACAGAAAACTCATTAGTTATTGTTTTTAAAGACCAGACAAAACCAGGTAGAATGATTGTAGCTTTTAAAGAACACGTTTCAGAAATTCAATATTTAGAAAAAGAAATTAAAGATGCCTTCATGGATGATGTAACAAAGGTAGCAAAAGCCATTCAAAAAGCCTTTAATCCAGATAGAATCAATTATGGTGCTTTTGGTGATACAGGAGGTCATTTACACATGCATTTAGTTCCTAAGTATAAGGATTTACCAGAATGGGGCGGCATGTTTACAATGAATACAGGTATCTTAGCATCTGAAGAAGTATGTGAAGAAGTTGCAAAAAAAATATCTAAAGCATATCAAGAACTATAAAATAATATAAGGGAAAGTTAAGTCTTGTTGTTCTCTACTAGAAATGGTGGCTATGCCATCATTTTTTTGTATACCATCTTCAATCATTTTTTTATCGATAAGCAAGGTAGTAAAGATAAAGCACCTTGATTCATGACTAAATCATTTGTCACAGTAATTAATAGAACTTTAGTTTCATCATTTTTTTAGTTAAATAACTGACTAGTAAAATAAAGTAATCTACATTATGTGAAGAAGCGGTAATCATTGACCCAAAAGGTCCACCTAAAGAATGCGTAATGATGATGTTAGACGAATCATTTACTAAAAACTTCTCATTATAAAAAGAATTTAAAATAGCCAAATTAAACTATGATTTAGTTAAATTTATCTAATAGTCATTTAACATAAGATAGTAAAATAAATAGGAATAGACCCCACTTTTTACTTTAGTACATGGAATAAAGACAATGTTTGCTAAGGGTCAATTAACAGTAAGTAAAAGTTACAACTTTTATTGAAGGCGCTTTCTTTTTATGGTAAAGTAAAGTTATAAAACATATTAGACAAGAGAGTATAGATATGATAAAGAAACAGGATTATGTTACTTAAAGACAAAATATTATGATTCAAGTATTGATGGTTTTATAAGTGCAGATTCTATTATTTATTTAGATCCAACAAGCACTTTTAGATTAAACCTATATGCGTATTGTGATAATAATGAAGTGATACACTCAGATATGAGTGATAAATTTCTAATAACTTCATTTTTAATGGAATGGGTGTTGCGGTAGTAATAGACGCTGAAGCAGGTGTCCATCTTATATGCTAAGGGAAAACATTTCTAGACTCTTCCCAGGTGACAGAATAACAGAAGCATTATTTTTGCTATAACAACTAATGGATTTATATCCAATTCGTTGTAAACATATTTTAGAAAACAATCAAACAGTCGCTAGCGTTGGAAAAAATTTATTTCTAAAGCAACTGTTGTGTTATTTAACTAGATGAAATCATGATAGAAAGAAGGAATAAATATGAAAAAGTACTCACCCAAATCAGTAATGTTCTACGTATCTTTGATTATTCTAGTGTTAATTTTGATAGTACTGCTCTATGTATTTGCCAGTTTTTTCATTTATTTTGATAGTGCGCAAAATTTTATAGGCTGGTCATCTTTTATATCTTCAATCATTGGTATTATATATTTTTCCTATAAATTATTACATGTTTTTAGAAGGAAAATTGTTCTATTTGAAAATGGAATCTATGTGCAAGAGGACATCGGAGGCAAAGGCATAAAACTGCAATATGCGTTAGATATCAAATATAACGATATCCAAAGTATAAAAATTACTGTGGATTCAAATAATTCACTTAATCAATATATGAGATTTGTAATCACACCAATGCCAAATATTGTGCTATGTTTAAATAGTGAAAAAAAAGCAAGGATCAATGTATATTACTATTCTAAGAAACAAACCATAGAAATTATTGATCAAATCATTGATAAAAAGAAGTTAATTAATCCTATATTTGTACACAAGTCAGGACAAGAATTAATAGATGAAATGAAAAAAAGATGATTTTTTTATCTTTTAAAATCATATAGCTTAAGCAAAGATAAATATAACAATAAT
>CALGYU010000077.1 GCA_937934685.1 uncultured Acholeplasma sp.
CCAGAACCGTTAGGTCCAATCAAACCAATGATTTG
The DNA here is from genome assembly GCA_937934685.1 of uncultured Acholeplasma sp. Lineage (GTDB taxonomy): Bacteria > Bacillota_I > Bacilli_A > Acholeplasmatales > Acholeplasmataceae > Alteracholeplasma. The sequence goes on from CALGYU010000077.1 coordinate 36, forward strand.
ACCATAGTTTGTTAAGTGTATTGAACAGTTTTCAAACACTTTATTGCCTTGATACGCTTTAGATACGTTATGGATGGATAAACTCATTGATATCCTCATACCATTGGGTAATTTTGATGTTATAGTAGGTGTTGTTTTTTTGAATTTCTAATGAATATTCATCTCTCTTGGTTAGCTGTTCTACTTTATTTAATGAGATCATCAGCCCTGCTGTACTTTTGAGTTTGATGGTATCATCTATTATTTCATATCTGTCTTTAGGAAGATAAGTACAAAAGGTGAGTAAATCTTGGAAATCAAATAGATTTTGATGAATGGTTGTCGTTTCATTTAGGTCATTTATGACGGGTAACATGGGAAAATCATAAATTTCTATCAATCCTTGATTTTTTCCTCCATCATGAAAATAAGTGATCATATTTCCTAAGATGATCGTTTCTTGTTTAAATTCCATATAGAAAAAACTGGTTTTTTCTTGGAATATGTAGTAGTTTTCTTTTGAGACATTGACTAAATAAGCTTTGTTTTGTTTCATATCTTTTCTAAATTGTGTTTGGTCATCTACTTTAAAGACCATTTTGATGTCTTGTATGATATTTGATTGACTTATAATCCTACCTTGATGTTCACCTAGGTTGATAACATCTGCTTTATATGAAGTTAGTTGAATGGTGATGGTTTTTGTTCTGCTAAAAAATAGGCTGACACAGACGATGGATACTAAAATAGTTATGCCTATTAAAATAGGCCATATGATTTTTTTTTTCATTTTTTCCTCCTTTAATTAGTGGTTATGCTCCAATTAAGGAGCATAACCTTTATGATCAGTCGTTTATTTTAATTGGGGTTGTAATGTTCCCATTAAATACATTTGAAATCATACTGGCATTAATATATGAATGGTATCCCCAACCATTCATAACCTCAATATATTCTTCTATATGACTTTTAGTGACTGTGGATGTTTTTTTCCACCAAAGTGTTCCAGTGGTTTCTTTGGTTGTGTACGTCACATGAGCTTTGAGTAATCCGGTTGCTACTACCGCATGATCTGGTAAGGTGAACATTAATGGATTCCCTTTTTTTAAATTGTTTTCAATTCTTTCTTTTGTATCATACCACTTATTTTCTGCTACGTTTTTAGAGCCTACAATGTTTTTAAAACCATGGTTAACTATGTTGTCATGTTTGGTCCCAATCGTTCCATTAGTGGCACTGGTCCATCCTTTTAATGTTATATCTCGGTAGAGTTTAATAAACAAAGATGTTGCATCCATTTTTTGATTGTACTTTTCTGTCTCATAATACTTGATGATACACGTGCTTGCAACAACGCTACAAGAATTATCTGCATAATTAGAATCATCAGGTTTGTTATATAAGTCATACGCCATATTATATGCGTAATTAAGATGGCTCTGACTTAATACGGGTACTTTCACCTGATGTTCTATCGTATCAAGTGTGACTTTAATATTTGTAATATTTTTGTCTTTGTCTTGATATTTTTTAGTGACTTGATTACTTATACCATAATATGACACCAAATCATCTGCTTTTCCAGAACCAAAAAGCATTGATTTTGTTTGTATAGATGTGCTTATGATTGAAAATGTTAAAATCAGTGTACAAAATAGTAAGATACTTCTTTTAAAAACTCTCATGCCATTCTCCTTTTTGTTTTTTTTGAAAATAAGTTAGGTCCTTTGCTAATGTATGCTAAATAATCACCTCCACTATTTTAATAATAGGAAGCTTTTATATTTTTACTTGTTTTTAAATTAAAAAAAAGATGACTTAAAGGTCATCTCTTAAATACTTGTTAATATCTCTTACCACTTCTAAATATCCATAATGGTTTAAATGAATACCATCATCGGTATACCATTCTTCTAAAACACCTAAACCATCTTTTAATTCTGGATTGATATCAATAAAGTTTTCTACTTGTTTTCTTAGCTGATCATTAATATAATCAATCATTTCATTGGTTCTATTTGCTACATAAAGCGCTCTGGTTTTTTTGTTGGTTAGTGGTAGTACCGGAGTTAATGAAAAATAGTATATTTTTGTGTTTGGTAGTTTTTCTTTAGCATATTTTAAAACGTTTAAAATATTGGTAATGGTTTGATCGATGGTTGCATTTAATAAGACCAAGTCATTTGAACCAATATGTAAGAATAATTTTTTAGGGGCAAGTGGCACAATGATTTGATCAAAGACTTTTAGTAAGTCCTCTGTTGTATATCCACCTAAGCCTCTATTGATAACGGTTTGATCAAAATATTCATCTACTCTAAAGTTTTCAATGATTGAGTCACCTGCAAAAACAATTTCGCCTGGATTTACTTTCTCTGTTAAAAACTTTTGAATTCTTCTATTTGCTTTAATATCAAGTGCTTTCTTTAAGCCATTAAGTTGTTGTTCTGTCGGTAACACGTATCTCATCTCCTAGCTTTCCTATGATATTATAGCATTAAAATTTATATTTGGTACCTTAAATACTTTTGGGGTTTTTAAAGACAAAAAAGAGCCTGAAGAACTAGGTACACTAATCTTTAGGCTCAGGGGAGATTATTTCAAATGTGTAAGGGGAAGACTTACACCGGAGTTATCAGAAATTCAAGA
>CALGYU010000078.1 GCA_937934685.1 uncultured Acholeplasma sp.
TCATTAGGTTTTTTCGTATTGGTTTATTTATTTACTTGACTTATTAATAGTTATCGCCTTTATATTTTTTATAATACTTTAATCATCAATAAAATTAATCAGCCTATACTGAAACCTGATTTTTTAAATTGGAATTCTTTCAAATCAAATTCACTATTTGGTACCACACTTGGATTTCCTACGGAGTCTGCATGCATTGTTACAACCAAAATCTTAGTTTTGTCATCATATTGAACTTCATATCTATATAGTCCGCTCACTTGACTTGAATATCCGTCTTCTTCTAAAAGCTCAATTTCAAAGTAAATGACTCCATCAATATTTTTGATTTTATACGTAAGATATCTATGTTCCGCCTCTTTATTTTTAATACTCCATCCACTTTCAAATCCATCCTTTATCATGCTTCCACTTTCATCCAACCTAAAATATGTACCATGAGGTATACCTTCTGTAGTTCTATTTGATAATACGATAAAGCTAATAACTAACAAAAGTATTGCTGTAATTATTGTGATACTGTAAACTTTCCTTTTCATGAGTGGTATCTCCTAATATATCTAATTGTAATAGTATTTTTAATGACTACAAGTTAAATTAATTTTAGCACAATATTCAAACTTGGCTTTTGGTATATTAAAATGGACACGATAAGTGAGAATTTCTTACTTTGAGTAATACACTTGATAAGGTGTTTGATAATCGATGGAACTATGGATTCTTTTACGATTATAAAACCCTTCAATATATTCAAAGATAACCATTTTGGCTTCTTCGAATGTTTTTAAAACCATACGACTTAAACGTTCTCGCTTGATTATGGAATGAAATGTTTCGATTGGTGCGCTATCGTATGGCGTACCTTTTCTTGAATATGAGTGAATCATTTCATAATTTTCGATGAACTGTTCCACATCATAGCTTAAATACTGACTTCCTAAATCTGATTGAACAATAATACCTTTTGTTTGTTTTGTCTTATACACAGCTTGGCGTAATGACTCTAAAACGATTTCTTGTTTCATCTGGCGTTGATAACTATAGCCAATAATCATCTTGGAATGAAGATCCATGACTGATGCTAGATATGTCCAACCATCATAAACTGTCCAGATATAGGTGATATCCATCACCCATTTCTGGTTTGGATAAGCGGTTGTAAAATCTTGATTCATGATGTTTTCTTTATCATCAGGTGCTTTAGAAGATGAACCTGGCTTATATTTCTTGGTAATGATTGATCTAAGTTCTAATCGCCTCATATAGACGCTGACGCGCTTAAGCGAAGCGTAAAATCCTTGCTTTAATAGTTCTTTTTGGAGTTTAGGTGCACCATAAATGCCATCAAACCCAGTGTATAAATCAATTAATCTGTTTTCTAAGTCTAGACGATCAATATCTCTTAGTGACATTTTGGTATTAAATATTTTATAAACTGTGCTACGATTAAGCTTTAATACTTTACACATTAACTTTATCTCATATACATGTTTGAATAGTTTAACGAAATTTACCTTTTCTATTAGACTTTTCGTGCGAAATGGTGCGTCGCTTTTTTTAAGATTTCATTCTCCATCTCAAGCTCACGTATCCTTTTACGCATCGCTTCCATTTCCTTTTTATTCACTGGTGTACCTTCTTCCGTTACACCCAGTGATTTAAGCTCTGATATCCATTTATAGATTGTCCCATTTGGAATGCCATATTCGCGAGACAATTTGGTTACTGATTGTCCGCTGTTATATAATTCATAAATTTGTTGTTTGAAATCATTTGAGTACCTGTTCCCTGTTGCTGGTTTTGACATGAGGTCGCCTCCTTCCTTTATAGTTTATCATAAAGTAGGATTCTTACTATTCATGTCTACTAAACTATACTAACAGCCCTCTATTCATGATTATAGTAGTTAAAGTGAGTATACATTCCTTTCTTTATATTTTATACTATAATCTATTTATGGTACTGTGGATTTGGTTCATTTTTTTGTAGCTTTGACTACCCTAAGGAGACTCTCCTTATTTAAATTGTTTTTATTATAGCAAAATTAATTTGAATTTCAAAGTAAAACCCTTGCTTTATTTGTAAAAGCAAGGGTCTAATTAATTTTCTTCGCTAAATTCTAAGTATAATTGATAATATTTTCTAAAATCTTCTTCATTTTGTTTTCTAAGCCCACTTTTAAAAAATTTAAATGTCTTAGAAAAATAATTGACTTCTAAAAAAATTTCTTTATCATTTAAATAAAAAGTATCCCGATATTCTACTCGATACCTCGTCCAATTATCAAAGGTAACACTTCCATTAGATTCAATTTCTGCAGAGCATAAATGCCAGATACGGCCATTTTTTATTCCATATTTTAATCTCTGCATCAAATCATCTCCTAATTTCTAATCATTTTAACGTGTGGTATACCATCTTCTAAATAGGTTTCATCAGTTAAGTTAAACCCTAATTTTTCATAAAAAGACTGTGCCTGAACTTGGGCTGAAATAGTGATTGGTTCTAAATGATTTTGTATTAAATATTCTAATAACTGTTTAGATATGCCTTTTTTTCGTGCTTCTTTTTTAGTAACAACTCTACCGATAGAAGCTGTTTGATATTTATATCCTTTTGGAATGAAACGAGCATATGAAACGATTTGTCCGTTTTCATCTTTTAGATAATAATGGGTAGCAATTTTATCGATATCATCTAGATCTTGATAAATACTCATTTGTTCTACAACAAATATTTCGGTTCTTAGTTTAATGATTTCATATAGCTCATCTACTGTTAATTGGTGAAAAGTTTTTTTAAAGATCATTGTTTTTCACTACCTTTGAGCAGATGAATAAGGTACCTACTGTTGCATATAGTCCTAATAGTAAATATCTTAGGCCATCTAGTACTAAAACACCTTTAGGTAATACTTCTTTTAACCCAAATTGAATGAGTATGATACCTGTTAAACCAATGACTAAAGTAACGATTGTTTTTTTAATTGAATGGTTTTTAACATCGAATTTAACATATTTTTTCTCTAAGAAATAACCGATTGAAAAGCCGATGAAACCAGCACATCCAACAAATAAATCTTTATATTTATCATAATCTAGTTTTAGAAAGCTTAATATGATTAATGTGATTAAAAAGATTAGTCCTAATCCTAATCCAAAGAGATCTTCTTTATCTTTCATTTGTTTAAATAAATAACTCCCTAGGATAAACATACCAATTCCTAAAATAACACCTGCAAGGACGTCTGTTGGATAGTGTTGCCCTAAATAGACTCTTGAAAAGGGGACTAAAATAAGAAGTGATAATAATACATATTTTACCCAGCTTTTTTTCTTTCCATACTCATCGTATAAAAAGGATGTTTCAACAGCTATTGCTTGAGAGTGACCACTGGGAAATGAATAGCCGTGTGTTTCTGTCCCAATTAAAAGCGTTGGATCTTCTTTAAATGGTCTAGGTCTTTTAATAATAGTTTTAAAAACACTTGTAAAGGCGGTGCTTAGTAAGAATACAAAAACTAATTTGAATCCTTTTTTCTTATCTATAAACCAATAAATCACAACTGCAAGGGCGATAAAAACATATTGATCCCCTAAAAAGGTAATGACTTTAAATATAGTATCTAAAAATTGATTGCTAATTGATTGTATACTTCTGATGATTTCTAGTTCCATAGTTAATCCTTTCTATCTTTGCTTTAATTGTTTTTTGATTCTTAACTGCATGTCTTTTTCTTTTAAGGTTTCTCGCTTATCATAATTCTTTTTACCTCTTGCTAAGGCTATTTCTAGTTTTATTAAGCCTTCTTTTAAATATACTTTTAAAGGGATGAGTGCATATCCAGCTTCTTTGGTTTGAGAAAATAAACGGTCAATTTCTTTTTTGTGTAACAATAACTTTCTAGTTCTTGTTTCTTCATGGTTAAATCTATTACCATAGTCATATTTAGAAATATGCATGTTAATGATAAAAGCTTCTCCATTTTTTATTTGTATGAAAGCATCATTGATATTAGCCTTTCCCAAACGAATAGACTTTACTTCACTGCCTACTAATTTAATGCCTGTTTCATATTTTGTTTCAATGAAATAATCATGACTGGCTTTCTTATTTTGGACGATGATTTTCATTTTATTTGCTTCTTTCTTCTATTTTTTTAATGATGGTATAGTTCATTTGTCTTTCCATCATGTTTACATCAATTAATGAGACTAAAACTTCGTCTCCCAAACGATATTGAGTCCCTTTATGATTAAAATATGTTAATGTTTCTTCATTATATTCAAAATAACCGCTAAGATCTTTTAACGCAATGAAGCCTTCAATCCCGTTTTCTAATTTGATGAACATACCTGCTCCCATCATTTGTACGATTAATGCGTTAAAATTTTGTCCTATTTTATCTAACATGAACTCACAACTCTTTAGTTTATCTACATCTCTTTCCATCATAATCGCTTTTCTTTCGTTAGCTGATGTATGTTCAGCCGCTTCTGATAAAACGGCATTAAAATGTTTGATTTTTTGTTTAAGATTTTTAGGTTCAAATAAGAAACTTCTGATCATACGGTGTAAAAGTAAGTCAGGATATCTTCTAATTGGTGAAGTGAAGTGTGCATAATAACGCGCACCTAAGCCAAAATGTCCTAAAGAGTTGGGTGAATATTTTGCTTTTTGCATGGATCTAAGTAGGGTATTATGAACGATGTATTCATAGGGTGAATTTAAGCTGTTTTCTGTTAGTTTTTGAATGCTTGAAGGTTTTAACATACGTTTATAATCAACTGGTTGTCCTAGCTTATGTAGTAGGTCTAATGATTTTTCCATTTTATCAGCATCTGGTTTTTCGTGTATTCTATAAATTCCTGGTAATTCAAATTGATGGAAATGGAAAGCAACCGTTTCATTGGCTAAAAGCATGAAAGACTCTATCAATTCTTCTCCTTCATCGGTGATTCTTTCAGAAACACCATTGATTTTTCCTTGATCATCAAATTGGAATTTAAGTTCTGAACTTTTAAATTCAATAGCGCCACGTTTCTTTCTAACCGCTTTTAATTTTTGAGAAATTTCGTTCATTCTTAAAATCATGGTATCTATTTTTTCATCATTTAAAGATATTTGATGATTGATTAAATCATTAACCTCAGTATAAGTAAGTCGTCTTTTGGTTTCAATGATGCTAGGAAAAATTTGATAATCAATGACTTTAGATTGTTGATCTAATGTCATTTGACAAGTGATCGCATATTTTTCTTCAAATGGGTTTAGTGAACATAGATCATTTGATAAGATATGCGGTAACATGGGTATCACGCGATCTGCTAAATAAACGCTTGTAGCTCTTTTATACGCTTCTTGGTCTACTAATGAACCTTCTTTAACATAATAGCTTACATCAGCGATATGAATGCTTAAAAGGTCGTTGCCATCTTCGGTTTTAGTTAATGAAATGGCATCATCTAAATCTTTTGCGTCTTCACCATCGATGGTCACAACTAACTCTTGTGTTAAGTCTTTTCTAGTCTTTTTTTCATGTTCTAAATCGATGTGAATGTGCATTAAGGAGTCTAGTACTTCTTTAGGGAATTCTAGAGGCCAATTATATTCAAAAATGATTTCTAAAATATCGATATCTGGGTCGTTTTTATGACCAATGATCTCTTTGTATTGCGTCACAATGTTGTGTTTAGTAATTTCTGTGACTTCAACTAGTATGACGTGTCCATCGACTAATTGTTCTGGAAATCCGTTAACAATGATGCTTTTTTCTAGATTCTTTCTGGTTTTAAACCAAATACCTTTTTTATTTTTTTTAACATTAACGACTAATTGTTCTAAATTATGTTTAATGACTTTAATGACTTCATTAAATTTCTTGTGTTTTTGAACTAAGACTAAGTCTTTGTCCATCCCACCTTTTAGATCTCTTTTTTCAATGATTAAATCTTTTGGGTCTTGTAAAAGAAAAGCAACTGTTTTCTTAACATCTAAAACCCCTATGGCATATTTTTTGTTTAAATTATAACCATATGTTGGATGATAGTCAAAAAAACCTGATATTAAGGCTCTTAATTCTTCTCTATTTATGTTTAGTTTTTCTATCAATTTTAGTTCTGAAATGAATTCTTCGTTTTCTTTATGATAAAGTGATAGAATTTCTATTAATTGATCCACTAGATGCACCTTCTTTTCTTTTTCTATTATAATTATAACATTTTAATGAGGCATTTAAAAAAGTTTTGTTAATTGCTTTAATTCTAGTTTTTTTGATGGCATAAAAAAAAGCATGTATATGCTTTTAAATTATACGTTTTGCTCGAAAAAGGCCATTAAAGAACAATATTTTAAATCCTTTTTCAAAGGTTTGATCGATTTTTCTTGCAATCTTAACAGATCGTTAGTAAATGCTTCAATGAGTGTTAGATCTTTTAAGTAAATGGAGCATTCTGATAATTTTTTTAGCCCATTATCGTTAAGATTGATCGATCCTATGATGAGTTTATCGTCAATTAACATGGCTTTAGCGTGAATGAGTCCTTCGTGTAAATAAACTGTGATGTCGTTTGCTTGTAGTTTTTTTAAGACTTTAAGGTTTAAATGTGGTTGGATATTACTTTTAGCACTCGAAATAATCTGAATATCAACCCCTCTTTTTTTCGCCTTTATTAAAGCTTCTGTCATTTGTTTGTTTCCAAAATAGGCCATAGCCATATGTATTTTTTCATTTGAGGTTGAAATAAGATTTAAGCTTTCTGTTAAAGCCACTTTTTTTAGGTCGGTATTCATAATATAATCTATATTTCTGGTTGCATCAAAGTTTTTTTCACCGTTTAGTCTTTGTAGAAAGAAGGTGACTGCCTCTTGACTTTTTAGTTTCACCATGTAGTCTTGATAGTGTCTGTTTTGGAGATCTTTTTCATATTCTTTATCTTCTACATTAATACCACCAATGATGAGTGTTTCATCATCAAAAATGTAGTACTTGGTATGATCTTTTATGAGTTTGGTGCTCACTTCTACGTTAGGATGGTGGATGAATTCGGATAATAGATTATTCTCTTTTTGTTTGACAAATCGTGGGCTTTCTTTATGGTAGTATGCTATGTTGCTTATAACCCATGAAGAAAAAGATATTGAAAAAGGTGTTTTTTTATGAAAAAGACTTTGTCTTGTTTCTTCACCTTTTTCAAAAATAGCCCCATATAAGTCTTTTTTTATTTTTATTTTAATGCCTCTATTGGCCGCATTAAATAAATGTTTTAATAACTGATTGCCAATGAAATCATCACGCCAAATAAACATTTGAATATCAATAGTTTTTTTTGCATTATCTATTTGATGACATATTTCTTTAAACGCTTCTTGTCCGTTAATTAATAACTGCATAAGTTACCTCTTTTTATCTTCTAAAAATGTTAAATATTGTTCTTCATTTTGCCATGCAAATAAGGTTTGTCCCATTTGATATGGTTTATCGTGATTAGGTACAATATAACCGCCTGCTTCTTTAATAAGGAGGAGTCCTGGTGCTATGTCCCAAATGTTTTTTGCAGTTGTGTAAACTGCTGCAAAAATGCCTTCTGCCATAAAGGCTAACTCTACACCAACTGATCCAAGCATTCTAATTTTCATGTTATGATCTGCCGCTTTTTGAAGATATGTCATGGTGAGTGGTTCTTGTTGCGCATCTTTTTTATAAGGTCCTATGAAACTAATTAAAGCGTTTGATAAGGTTTTTTCTTTTTTAGAAATTATTTTTTGGTTATTTAAAAAGGCTCCTTGGTTTTTGATGGCATGATATGTTTTGTTTAAAGCAGGTAAATGAAGGTATGATAAGACTAAGTCATCTTGATCATAAAGTGCTACTTGAATACAGTATAATTCTAAGTTTGAGGCGTAATTACTTGTTCCATCAATAGGGTCGATGATCCATGTTCTATTTTTTAAAGTTTCTGTTGAATAGGTTTCCTCACTTAATATATGATCCGTTGGATATTTTGTTTCTATCATTTTAATGATCTTTTTTTCTATGTGTAAATCCGAGCTTGTAACTAGGTCTTCATTTGCTTTTAACAAAATCTCTTTGTCTTCATTAAGCGTTTTAAGTGCTTCTTGAACGGTAGAATGAATGTCTGTTAATTCTTTAATGTAGTTTTTCATATGACAACCCCTTTGCTAGTTTGTAAATCTATTCTATCATATTTATAAAAATTTATCTTAAGGATAAAAAAAACTTGTCTTTAGAAGACAAGTTTAATTCTTTATTTTTTTAAGTTATAAAATGATTTTAATCCTAAATATTGTGCACTGTCACCTAGTTGATCTTCGATACGGATTAATTGGTTGTATTTTGCAACACGGTCTGTACGTGATGCTGAACCAGTTTTAATTTGTCCAGCGTTGGTTGCAACAGCGATGTCAGAAATAGTTGTGTCTTCTGTTTCTCCTGATCTGTGTGATACAACTGCAGTATATCCAGCACGTTTTGCCATTTCAATAGCGTCAAAAGTTTCAGTTAAAGTACCAATTTGGTTAACTTTAATTAAAATTGAGTTTGCTGTGTTTGTAGCAATTCCTTTAGCTAAGTATTCTGTGTTTGTAACAAATAGGTCATCTCCAACTAATTGGATTTTGTCTCCTAATTTTTCTGTTAATAATTTCCATCCATCCCAGTCGTTTTCATCCATTCCATCTTCAATTGAGATGATTGGATATTTTTCAACTAAGTTTACGTAGTAGTCTACAAGTTGAGCTGGTGTAAATTCTTCTTTGGTTGATTTTTTGAATACATATTTATTTGTTTCTTTGTTATAGAATTCTGAAGCTGCTACGTCAAATCCGATAAAGATTTCGCTTCCTGCTTTATATCCAGCATTTTCAATTGCTTGTAAGATTGCTTCAATTGTATCTTCATTTGATGATAGATTTGGTGCAAATCCACCTTCATCACCAACTGCTGTTGATAATCCTTTAGCTTTTAAGATTGCTTTTAAGTGGTGGAAAATTTCTGTTCCCCATCTAATAGCTTCTTTAAATGATGGTGCACCTACTGGGTAGATCATGAATTCTTGGAAATCGATTGGTGCATCTGAGTGTGCTCCACCGTTTACAATATTCA
>CALGYU010000079.1 GCA_937934685.1 uncultured Acholeplasma sp.
TTATTTAACTTGACTTTTCTTTACTTCATATCCTAATTTATCAATGGTTTCATTGATGGTTTCAATTGAAATAAGAGCTTCATCAAATTCTAATTTAACCTTGCTTGAATTAAACATGACATCTACACTGTCTTTGTTAACTCCTTTTAATCCTTTAACAGCGCCATTTATCTTTTGTAGACATGATGGGCATGTTAGTGTTTCTAATTGTATAACTGCTTTTCTCATTTTTCTTTTCTCCTTTTTTTGTTTTTAAATTTTAATAATCTCATGCCGTTAATGATAACGACTAAAATACTTAATTCATGGACAAGCATCCCAATTGACATATTCATCCAATCACTTGCAAGTAGACTAACCAGTAGGGTAAGAACAACCCCTAAAGCAATGATGATATTTTGTTTCATATTTCTAATCATTGTTTTAGCAAGGGATATGGCATAGGATATATTAGAGATGTTTGAGTTCATTAAAACCACATCACTGGTCTCAATTGCTACATCTGTTCCACCTCCCATGGCTATACCTATATGAGCTAAGGCAAGGGATGGGCTATCATTGACGCCATCTCCAACAAACATGACTATGTTGCCTTCGTTTTGAAGTTTTTTAACATAGTTTTGTTTATCTATAGGGGTCATATTGCCGTGTGCTTCTGTTAGGTTAAGTTCTTTGGCAACCAAATCAACTGATCCTTGATTATCCCCAGATAAAACGATTAATCTTTTTACCTTTAATTTTCTAATATTTTCTAATTCTTCTTTAACATTTTCTCTGATTTGATCTTTAATTCCTATGAGGAGTTTTAATTCATTTTCTAAAGCGACTAAGACGATGGATGCGCCTTTTGTTTCAAAGTCTTTGATATCATTTAGGACAGTTTGGTTTAAAGGAATGTTTTCTGATTTAAGTAAACTTTGATTCCCAATGATGATTTTTTTGTGTTCAACAATGGCACTAATTCCTTTTCCTTTGATGACTTGGGTATCAGAAACTTTATAATTTTCTTTTTCGTGAATGTACTGAACAATTGCGTTTGCTAGAGGGTGATCAGATTCTTTTTCTACTGCTTTTAGATAATCATAAACTTTATTCATATCTTCTGAATATTCTTTGACTTTAAAAACTTCTGGGCTTCCAATGGTTAAGGTGCCTGTTTTATCAAAAATAACAACATCTGTTTGACTTAAATCACTAACTACTTCACTACCCTTTAATAAAACGCCGTTTTTAGCGCCGTTTCCAATGCCTGCCACGTTAGATACTGGAATACCAATGACTAAGGCTCCTGGACACCCTAAAACTAAGATGGTGATGGCTAATTCTATGTCTTGCCATATGATATAACTTATGATCCCTAATAATAAGACTAAAGGGGTGTAATATTTAGAAAAGTTATTGATAAATTTTTCTGTTTTGGATTTAGAGTCTTGTGCTTCTTCGACTAATTCAATGATTTTACCAAAGAGTGTATCTTCTCCGACTTTTTCTGCTTGTATTTTAAGGGTTCCATTTTCTAAAATGGTGCCTGCATAAACTTTGGCGTTTAATTCTTTTAAGACTGGTATACTTTCACCGGTGATACTTGCTTCATTAGCATAACCTTTACCTTCAACGACTTTGCCATCAACTGGTATTTGAGCTCCGGTTTTAACGAGTAAAATATCGTCTATGTCTACCTCTTGTATATCGACTTCTTCAAAATGATGATCCTTCATTTTTTTTAAGGCTTTGCTTGGAGCCATTTGGGTTAGTTCTTGAATGGCTTTTCTGGTTTTATTTAATGTGCGTTGTTCTAAGAAGTTTCCAAATAAGAAGAGAAATGAAACAATGGCGGATTCTTCATAGTTTTTAATCAAAAAAGCACCAATGACTGCGATAGTTACTAAGACATCTATACTGATGACTTTAACTTTTAAAGATTGATATGCTTGTATTAGGATGGGGATAAACCCAATGATTGAAGCAATCATTAAGAGAATTTCTCCAAAAAATTCATTTTTAAAGGCATAGTGGCCTATAAATGCTGTGATGATGAGAAATAAACTGATGAAGGATATTTCTTTTTTTCTTTGTAGAATGATCTTTTGCACAAACATCTTCCTTTCTTTGTTACGGCTATATCTTATCACTTTAAACGGTTATAAAAATTGACGTAGGTCAAGTTTTACAATAAAAAAACAGAAATTGTTTGATTTCTGTCTTTTTGATGAATTAAATTAGATCTTGTTTTTTAAACTGTCGATAGGAAAGATAGCTTATGATGAAGGAAACGATTGTGATAAGAAGTGAAATAAGTAAAAGATAGATGGTTTTAAATGGATAATTGCTTATTTTTCTTCCCATACTTAAGATGAATGTACTATTTGGAAAGTACATGGATGAAAGAATATAAAAGGCTAATATGACAAACATAGAAGATAAGACGGTAATACCTTTTTTAGTATATAAAGAAATAGTTACCATGATGCATGAGGTGGTGATGATTTTTAATATTTGATAAGTATATGTAAAAAGTAGTTTGTATAGATTTTTTGTGATGATTGAGACATGGTTTTTTTGAATAATGAGTATGTGTGTGATCTCTTCTTTTAAGTTTAGAGACATAAGCTCTACGATACCAACACATAATAGGAAAAAAAGAGTGGTGGTTATACATGAGGCTAATAGTCTTTTAAAGAAGTTGGTACTTCTATTTTTATCGTCATATAAATAAATGAATGTTTTATCATCAAATTCTGATACGAAAGAAAGATAGAAAGCTGTAATAAAAAAAATTAACACCAAAGGGATATAAATGTCACTGATTGTATCTATATAGGTTGTTTTGTCATTTATTTTAGAAAAAAAAGTGGCATCATACAATTTTTCATAAGCAACATAATTTTTTAAGATAGTTTCATAGATTCTTTTTGTGGTAAGTAATCTTTCATAGTCTTCGGGTAGAATGTTTTCTTCTTTTGTTTTTTCAATGATTAAATTTATTTGCTCTAAGTTTTCTTTAAGTGCTTCTTTGTTTTCATATGGGCTAATATAGTGTTCAAATATTTTTTCATTCACTGCTTCTATTTGATTTGCATAGTTGATCGTAAAAAGAGTGATGATGATAATGCTGATCATTGTAAGAGAGAGAATGATTTTATTTTGAATAATCTTTATGATGATTTTTTTCATTATATCACCTCAGCTGAGTTGATTGGTATCGCCTTAATGAGACCATATTTTATGATTTCTTCAAATATTTGATCGTGTAATTTAGGCGTAAATTCAATGATGATTTGTTGTGCTTCTAAGTTTTTTGATAGTTCTTCTGAAATGAGATGATTTAAGTTCTTTTTAAATTCAACAAACTCTCTTACCACAATTAAGTACCTTTTTAGTTTGATGTCATTAATAGAGCCTTTAATAACTTTTTTATCTTTGATTAACATCAAATCATCAAAAATATGAATAAAACTTGGACTATCATGTGTAGAAATGATGATTTTTTTAGTTTTTGAATGTTCTTTAAGTATCTTTAATAATGTTGATAGTGCCTTATGGTCTAAAGATAAGGTTGGTTCATCTAATAAGATGAGGTCACTTTCTTTGGATAACACAATAGTTAATGAAAGTTTTTGTTTCATGCCCAATGAGTAGGTTTTAACTTTCTTTGAAAGGTAGTCTTCCATTTCAAACTGCTTAACTATTTCTTTACTGTTTTTAAATTCTTTGGTATTAAGTATATATTTTAAATTATCTATACCTGTTTGATTTAACATAAAACCTGGATTTTCTATTAATTTACTTGTTACTAAAGAATTGGTGATAACACCGCTATCTGGAAATGATAGCCCTGAAATGAGTTTGAATAAAGTGCTTTTTCCAGAACCGTTAGGTCCAATCAAACCAATGATTTGACCATAGTTTGTTAAGTGTA
>CALGYU010000080.1 GCA_937934685.1 uncultured Acholeplasma sp.
CATTTATTTAAAATCACCTCTTCTTTTTTTCTACGTCCATGATCTGTCTACTTTAATCACTGATAAAAAAAACTCCCTTGATTAATCAAGTGAGTTTATCTTTATTGATTCTAAATATCAAAACATTCAACTAATCAGATCTCCTTTTTAAAAGTCATGATGCCTACTTTTAAAGATCAAAATCAGCCTTTTTCTTATGTTTACTTATTGTAAATAAAGTTTAACTTAAATAAACATAAAAAAATAGCGCATATGCGCTATATCTTTTTCACTACTTTGCTTGTTGCATTGATGCCATAACTTGTCTAATCTGTTTTTCAGATGCTGTACGGCCCATTTGTCTAAACATTTCGCGTATTTGTGCTTCGCTAATCGGTGGATTTTTCTTTAAATAATTTTTAAACCATGCTCTTGTAATAAAGAATCCAGCAACTAATCCGACCAATAATGCACCCACAATTGATAATACGATACCCCATGTTGGCATACAATCACTCCTAACTTTAATTATATTGTATATTAAATTTTACTAAAAAACAAGCAGTTATATTTACTAAACTTTAATTACTTTTACTAAACTTAATAAAACATAAAAAAAACACTATTTTCATAGTGCTTTTCTATGGTAATATTTAATCTTTTTAATGCCATAAACCTTTTCTTTATAACACTCAAAATCTCCTATGACATCTTCTAATTCGTTTGTTTTATGTAACTCACAAACAATGACAGAATCTTTATTAGTTAACTTCTCTAAAGCTAAAATAGAATGTTTATAATAATCATTATGATAAGGTGGATCAAGGAAAACCAAATCAAAGACAAGCCCTTTTTCCTCAAACATTTTCAAAGCACTTAAGTAATCTTTTTGAATCACATAAACATCTTTTGTAATGCCTAAAGATACTATATTTTTTTCAATCGTTTTAATTGCATCTTTATGATGGTCAACCAAATAAACCAATCCTGCACCTCTGCTTAATCCTTCTATCCCATAAGCACCACTACCTGAAAAAAGATCTAATATAACCGCATCATATATTTGATTACCTAAACTATTAAAAACAGCGCCCCTTACTTTATCAGAAGTTTCTTTAGTAGACTCATTGGGAACCATCTCAATTTTTCTACCACCATACTTCCCAGCAATCACTCTCATTATTTAACAGTTTTGTATCCTGCGTTTTCAATGACTTCAATAGCTTCTAAATGTTGTTCATCTGAAACAGTCACTTCTTTTTTTGATAAATCAATTTCATTAACAATATCATTTAACAGTAAAGCTCTTTGAATTTTACCAACACAATTTTGACAGTTCATATTTTCTACTTTAATATGTTTCATCTCATACATCCTCCTTTGTTTTAAATTTCCATAATTTTAAACTTAACGCATTTAAGATTACCATCAAACTACTAAACGCCATACCAAATCCTGCTAGAGTTGGACTGAACGTATTAAAAGCAGCTAACGGAATCAATACTATATTATATATAAAAGCCCAGAAGAAATTCAAGTATATATTATGTAAAGTTGCTTTAGATAAATCAATTGCATATAAAACAGAACGCAAATCATTTTTCATTAAAGTCACATCCGCTGTATCAATTGCAATATCTGAACCACTACCAACTGCAAATCCTACATCAGCCATTTTTAACGCTGGTGCATCATTAATACCATCACCAACAAAAGCTACAACTTTTTCTTTTTCCTGAATCTTTTTAACAATTTCAGCTTTCTCATGAGGCAATACACCAGCATATATTTGCTCAATTCCTAGTAACCCTCCAATGTATAAAGCTGTTTTCATTTGATCCCCTGTAATCATATAAGGTGTGATACCACGACGCTTTAAATCTTTAATTAAGACATAAGAACTTTCTTTTAATTCATCGGCCACTGCAATCATATTAACAACAACCCCATCAACTACAGTGAAGAATACTGTCTTACCTTGTTCCTGGTATTTTTCATAATCCAAATAAGAATTCTTAATTTGATGTTCATTTAAATAACTAATAGAAACAACTAAAACTTCCTTTTTTTCAACATACCCCTTAATTCCATATCCAATTAATGTTTCAAACCCTTCTACGCTTAAAATTTCGCCTTTAAAATAAGAAGTGATGGCACTTGCAATAGGATGATTAGAATGTTTTTCTAATGAAGCTGTGTAGACCAATGATTCTTGTGTTCCAATATAATCTGTTACAACTGGTTTCCCGTTAGTTAAGGTACCCGTTTTATCAAAAGCGATGGCTGTAATTTTATTTGCAATTTCAAAAAATTCTCCACCCTTATATAAAACACCTTCTTTAAACGCCATACCACTTGAAACACTAATGCTCGTTGGAGTTGCTAATCCTAAAGCACACGGACAAGATACAACCAAGACTGCAATCGCTGGACTGATTGCTTGAGATAAAGTTGCGTCTTGAATAAATAACCAGCTAATTAAAACGATGAGACTAATTAAGATAACTATTGGAACAAAGACAGAAGCAATCTTATCCGCAATTCTTTGTGCTTTGGGTTTAATTAAAGAAGTTTCTTCTACCGTTTGAATGATCTTAGCTAAAACCGTTTCACTACCTACTTTGGTTACTTTAACTAAAATGGTTTCCATAATATTTAAAGATGATCCAATCACTTCACTACCTACTTGTTTTAAAGCAGGCATAGACTCTCCTGTTAACATGGATTCATCCACATAAGTCTTACCCGAAACAACTATGCCATCTACTGGTACTTTTTCATAACTTTTTACAACCACTACATCATCTACTAAAACCTTTTCTATTGGAATGGTTATTTCAACTGAATCTTTTAGAATGGTTGCTTCTTTAGAGCCTAAGCTTAAAAGACTTGTTAAAGTTGCACTGGTTTTTTCTTTGATTCTATTTTCAAAATAGTTTCCAATTAAAACCATCCAAATAATAACTGCTGTAACTTCAAAAAATAATAAATGTGATTGCCCGTTGGTTTTAATCGTCTCAATGATACTATAAATATATGCTGAGGTAGTCCCTATAACAACCAATGAATCCATTCCTAAGTTTTTATTTTTAATCGAATGATAAGTGGCTATAAAAAATCTTCTCCCTGCAATAAATAAAACTGGCGTTGCCATCCCCCATTGGAAATAGCCATTCATAAAAATATCTGGTACATAAACAAAATGAAGTCCTAAATGATTAAACATGGTCCATAATAGTGGAATAGAAAAGAGTGTTGCAATCAGTAGATCTATACGATCTTTTCTTCTAACTTTTAACTGCTCTTTATCATCTTTAATACCATGATAACCAATGACACTTAATTCACGGTACAAATCATCTTCGCTATATTTATTTTCGTCATATGTAAAAATAACTCTTTTAGATGTTACCAATACTTTAGCATCCATATCTTCTAATGCCTTAAAGTGTGTCTCAATTGATTGAGCACAATTGGTACAAGTAATGTTATCAACTTTAATTGTTTTTCTCATAATTATTATCCTTTGGTATGAATATAGACTTTGTCGATTAAACGTGAAATGTTTGGATCATTTAGACTATAATATACCATTTTCCCTTCTTTTCTTCCTTTTACCAGATCATATGATCTAAGCAATTTCATCTGATGTGAAATCGCACTTTTTGAAACACCTATTAAATGACCTAAGTCACAAACACAT
Source organism: uncultured Acholeplasma sp. (assembly GCA_937934685.1). Taxonomy (GTDB): domain Bacteria; phylum Bacillota_I; class Bacilli_A; order Acholeplasmatales; family Acholeplasmataceae; genus Alteracholeplasma. The sequence goes on from CALGYU010000080.1 coordinate 3,683, forward strand.
AGTTCATCTTCTTTGATTGCTGAAAGTATTTTTATTCTTGTAGGGTCTGATAAGACTTTAAATAGATTACTTAAGTCATCAAACTCTTGATCACTATACAATGATTTTTCTACTTTCGTTAAAACATCTTGATGAAAAATGGTACAATTACAATTTTCTTTACAAGCCATAGTATCTTCCTTTCTCAATTGAGTGATTGCTCAACTGTATTATAATAAAAAAGTAAGTTTTATGCAACAAACTTATCTTATAAAAAAAAGAATATCATCATAAGATCATATTCTTTATTATTTATTCTATTCTATCGTATCTTCAATTAACTTAATTTTAACTTTCTTAGGTCCTACTTTAATACTATCATTTAAAATTTTAATTGCTTCATCTAAACCTTTATCATGGTGATAAATATCGACTAAAACATCTCCAACTGCTACAGCATCACCAATTTTTAAACGTAAATCTAAGCCCACTTTCAAATCAATAGCATCATCTTTAGTTGCTCTGCCTGCTCCTAGTAACATGGCTGCATGTCCAATGCCTAAAGCATCAATTTCTTCTATATAACCAGCTGTTTTAGCAAAAAGTTTTTCTACTTTTGTACCCTCATAAAGTTTTTCTGGTTGTTTAATATAACTAACATCTCCGCCTTGTGCTATAACCATCTCTTCAAGTTTATATAAAGAACTACCATCTTTTAAAGTGTTATATGCCAATTGATAAGCTTCATCAAAATCTGTCACAATATGTGCAAGATTTAAAATATGTGCAGAAATAACAGCTGTCACAATATTTAAATCCTCAGGGCCATTACCAGAAAGAGTTTCTACTGCTTCATAAACTTCTAGTCCGTTACCAATCTTATGCCCTAAAGGCTCACTCATATTAGTTAATACCGCACGCATTTTCTTACCTGATAAATTGCCAATAGAAACCATTAATTTAGCTAATTTTTTAGCATCCTCAATGCTTTTCATAAAAGCACCATTACCAAACTTAACATCAAGAACAATGACATCAGATCCACTAGCCAATTTTTTTGACATAATACTTGCAGCAATTAAAGGAATTGAGTCTACGGTTGCTGTCACATCACGTAGCGCATAAATCTTTTTATCCGCTGGCGCAACATCACCTGTTTGACCAATAACTGATAAACCAATGTCATTTACTTGATTTTTAAATTCCTCTAAAGATAATTCGATTTTATACCCTGGTATAGCCTCAAGCTTATCTAGTGTCCCACCAGTGTGGCCTAAGCCTCTACCGCTCATTTTAGCCACTTTAGCGCCTAAATGAGATAATAATGGAGCAAGTACTAAAGTTACCTTATCTCCAACACCACCAGTTGAGTGTTTATCTACCTTCATTCCTTCAATACTACTTAAATCAATGACATCTCCTGAATCTCTCATCGCTAGTGCTAAATGAGTTGCTTCATCATCTGTCATACCTTTAAAGTAGGTAGCCATTAAAAAAGCACTCATTTGATAATCAGGGATTTGATTTTTTGTATACCCATTGATTAAAAATACAATTTCTTCTTTACTTAAAACGTGTCCATCTCTTTTTTTTTCTATAATATCTATCGCTCGCATGAAATCGCCTCCATCTTTATTATATCAAAAAAAAAGTGCTTTATGTAAAGCACTCTTACTTATTTAAACAAATGTAATGAAAACATAGGCAATAATAGCGACAACGGCTAAAACAATGAATAATTTTAATGCCTTTTTAATAAATGAGATAACTCCTAAAATAAGAATAACTAATAAAAGGATCGCTCCTAGTATTTTATAAATCTCAGGTAATGGTACAATAAATGTTTCATAAAGTTCCATGATTCTGAAATCAAAATTAACAACCTCTTTTAGCAAACTATCGATTTGAGATCCCATTTTTGAGAAAAAGTTCACAATCGCTTGCCAAATATTTTCAAAAAAATTACCATTTTCTGTTAAAAACCGAAACATTCAAACACCTCCCCATAAGTAATTTTTATTATACCATTATCACTTTTAAAAAAAAAGACCATTTGCTTGCATAATTTTATTATGTTATCATATCATTTGGAGGTTTTAAAAATGATCATTGCACTTATTAGACATGGTGAAACCAATTATAATTTAAATAAAAAAGTTCAAGGTTCTACAGATAATCCATTGAATCAAAATGGGGTCAATCAAATTAAAAATTTGACCATTCATTTAAAAAATAGTGATCCCATCTGGGATATCATAGGCTCTTCCCACTTAATTAGAGCCCAAGAATCTGCAGCAATCATTAACAAGGGTTTAAAGATAAAAAACAGTTTCATAGAACCTTTGTTAACAGAAAGAGATTTTGGTCCTTATGAAGGGAAGGATGTTTCAATCATGCGTCCACTAATTGCTTTAGATAATTATCGTGAAGATGGTTTTGAAGATAATGAAAAACTACTTACGCGAGTTTCAAAGGCCTTAATCAATTTATCTTTTAAGTATAAAGATAAGAAAGTATTATTTGTCTGTCACTCTCACGTTATTAAATCAGCCTTAATTTATTTTGATCCAAAAACGTATACTTACATGAATCATGAAATCAATAACTCATCTGTTTATTACTTTAAAATTAATGAAGATACTTTCACCTTTTTAAAGAAGATCGATTTGGTATAAAAAAAAGAGCAAAGCTCTTTTAATTACCATTTTCAATACCCGTGTTAATAACACCCATCACCATATCCGCTATTTCACTAGTTGAAAGATCTTTAATCGTTTCAAATGGAATGACTGGATGAATATTCACCTTAATCTTACTGCGTCTAAATGGCGCATTTTTCTTTACCTGTGGCGTTCCATTAAGACTTATCGGTAAAATATCAGCGCCACTTTTTAAAGCGATTTTAAAGGCACCTGCGCGCATTTGTTTCACTGACTCATCTGTTCTATCTTTAATACCGCCTTCAGGGAAAACCGTTAAAGCAAAACCAGTTTTAATATCTTTAATTGCTTTAACCATCGCCTTAGCTGTTTCTCGGTCACTGTTTCGGTTTACTTTCATACAACCAATCGCATCAAACCAATTTCTTAATAAAGGAATTTTATATAAATCAGATTTTGGTGTAAATGCACTTGGTCTGTTCATTAGTTCTAAAATAATAAAGGGATCTACTTTTGATTTATGGTTAGCATAAATTACTAGTGGCCCTTTTTTAGGAATATATTGCTTGTTAACTGTTTTTACAGATACTCTTAAAATAAAATGGTTGATAAAGGTTGCGGTACTACGACTTAAATAACCTTTATAACGATTGGTAACAGGTAAAAACTTAATGAAACTTAAGTGGATGATCAATACTAAAAGCACTGATAACACACCTATGATAGGACCTAGAATAACCCATAAAATGATCCAATAACTATTAAGAACATAAATAGACATCAAACTTGAAAATAAGGCCCATGATAATAAAAATATTGTTGTAAACATTTAATCCATCCTCTTTTCATAAACTGTAAAAATCAGTTGATCACTTAATCTTTTGTTTATGACTTTATATTCATTTAAATTAAATTTAGGAAAATAAATATTTCCTTTATGTCGATTTAAGACATGTGTGATATATAATCTATCAGCGTAAGGTAGAGCTATTTTATAAATAGTACTACCACCCATGACAAAAAGGTCTTCTGAGTTATTTTGTAAAAAGGAATGAAGATCATAAACCATATGGACACCTTCAATCTTTAGTCTTGAATCGAGTGTACAAACATAGGTTTTTCCAAAAGGAAAGGGTTTATCTTTATAATAACCTTTTAAGGAATGATAAGTGACATCCCCCATGATAACCGTCTTATCTTTGACCATTTCTTTTAAATACATTAAATCTTCTTTATATCGCCATGGTAGTTTATCATCTAGACCGATTAACCAATTGGTATCCATTGCCCATATTAAAGAGATCATACCGCAACTTTTCCTTTAATACTACTGTATGGATGATAATCTTCTAAAGTAAAATCTTCATACTTAAAATCAAAGATATTGGTGATATTTGGATTGATCACCATTTTAGGTAAGGCTCTTGGTGTTCTGGTCAGTTGTTTTTTGATTTGATCAAAATGATTACTATAAATGTGGGCATCCCCAATGGTATGAACAAAGTCACCTAATTCTAAGTTAGTTACTTGAGCAACCATCATCAATAATAAACTATATGAAGCAATGTTAAATGGAATGCCTAAAAAGATATCTCCACTTCTTTGATAAAGCTGTAAGGATAATTTATTGTCTTGTACATAAAACTGCATAAAAGCATGGCATGGTGGTAAAGCCATGTGAGAAATCTCTTTTGGATTCCAAGCAGATACAATCAGACGTCTAGAATCTGGAGTCTTTTTGATTTGTTCAATGACTTGACTGATTTGGTCAACACCATTAAAATCACGCCATTGAGCACCATAAACAGGGCCTAAATTGCCGTGTTTTAACGCAAATGTGTTATCTTCCTTAATTTTTAAAACAAAGTCTTCTAAACTCTCACCTTGGTAGTCACTTGATTTTTTAAAATTTTCATATGGCCATTCATTCCAAATTTTAACATCATGGTCTACTAAATACTTAATATTTGTATCCCCACTTAAAAACCATAGTAATTCATGAATGATTGCTTTTAAGTGAACGCGTTTAGTGGTTAATAGTGGAAATCCTTCTTCTAAATTAAAACGCATTTGGTATCCAAAAACACTTCTAGTACCCGTTTGTGTACGATCTTCTTTATCTTTCCCATGTTCTAATACATATTGACATAAATCCAAATAAGTTTTCATTCAATTTCCCCTCTTAAAATCAATTATTTTGCTAGTTCGTATAAACTTTCTAAGTAAATAATGGTTGCTTTTAATAAATCATCGATATCAATGAATTCATTTTTTTGGTGAATGTATGATGGTTTACCTAAAAAGTGTGGTCCAAAGGCTACTGTATTTGGCATAGCACGTGCAAAGGTTCCACCACCTATGGTTATTGGTTTAGCTTCTAAATCATTGGTATGTTTGTAGTAAACATTCATTAATGTTTGAACCAATTCTGAATTTGGATCGTTATATAGTAATTTTTGGTGATGTTCAACAGAAACTACAAAACCAAGTGGTTTAACTAATTGCTCAATTTTCTCAAAAACATCTTTTTGGTAATCAACACCATTTGGATATCTTAAGTTTAAATTAATTAAAACATTTTTACCGTCATATTTTAAAACACCAAAGTTAACCGTTAAATCACCCATTTCTTCGTCTTTATAGTTAATACCTAATTTTTTACCGTAATTATCATGTGATAAATAAGTATTAACTAAATGGGTTAAGTTGTTTTCAATATGTAGTGCATTTAGAATGTCAAATAAATAATCGATAGCATTTTTTCCTAACTCTGGTGTTGAGCCATGAGCTGAAATACCAGTTACACGAACAATGATTTCATTATTTTCAACGCTAAAGGTTGCATCTAATTGATTTTTCTTAACATAATCGTTAAATAATGATTCATAACTTGAATTAAAGACTAATTTAGCCAACGCAAAATCTGGAACCATGTTATCTCTAAATCCAGCATCAATGCTAATGATTTTATCATCAGTCATTTCAGTTTTTAAAACGGTTCTAGTAATTCCTTTTTCAGCATAAATTAACGGAAAATCAGCATCTGGAATGAATCCTGAAACTGGTGTTTCTGGATATTTCATAAAATAATGTCTCACACATCTCCAGCCACTTTCTTCATCAATTCCTAAAACTAATTTAATTCTTTTTGATAGTGGAACATTTAATTCTTTTAATATTTTCATTGCATAATACGAAGCAATCGTTGGTCCTTTATCATCTTCTGCACCACGGCCATAAATCTTGTTATCATGAATTTCGGCACCATATGCAGGATAAGTCCAGTCATTACCGGCAGGCACAACATCTAAATGGCCCATAATCCCAACAAATTCTTTTTGATCACCGTATTCAATATGACCTGCAAAACCATCAACGTTAACCGTTTTAAAGCCATCTTTTTCTCCTAAAGCAAGCATCCAATCTAAGGCTTCTTTATTGCCTTCTCCAAAAGGTGCGCCTACTCTATTTGGATCAAATGTCGTTAGTTCAGATTTTATTCTAATTATATTTTGAACGTCTTTAATAATTTCGTCTTTTCTTTTTAAGACTTCGTTTTTAAAATCTATTTTCATATAAGATCATCTCCTTTTTTTATTGTATCATAATTTCTAATAACTTACCACGTAGGATAAAAAAAAGAGATTATAAAATCTCTTCTTGATCTTCGTTTTCAGTTTCTTTTTCAAGGTCTTCTTCTAAATAATCATTGGATGCTTGATCTTCACTTGCTTCTTGCAAGTTTATTTCTTCTAAGGGATTAGTTTCTTCTAAGGTTTGTATGGTAGCATCCTCAATTTCGCTAATAACTTCTTCAACAGATTCAAGTTGTTCTAATGCTTGTTTTCTATCTTTAAGACGTAGTTCTCTTTTTTTAAGGCCTTGATTGATTTTTCTTTTAATGAATCGATTAAGTTTAACAAGCGGTGAGAAGATCCATTTTAAAACTAAACCTACTCTTTCTAAGAAATTATAGTTACCAGTTTCAAATCTTTCTTGTTTTCTTTCTGCTTTTAAGGCTTTATTTTCAAGTTTAATCACTTTTTTTAAATGTCTAGTAATTCTCTTAGCCTTATGACTTACAACCTCTCCTACGCTATTTTTAGTGTATATAAAGATTGGTTTAACCTTTCTAGAATCTTTTAATAACTTTTCTCTTAATTGTTCTAAAGAATAGTCTAATTTTTCAAACGATCGAGCTTGAACGATCAGTTCATCTTCCACCACAGCAAAATACTCTTTTTTATAGTAAAATCCTATTTCTAGTAAAGCTGTATTGACATAACTTTTATTTGAAAACTCTAATCTTAGTTGAGTATCGTGTTCTATGTATATTTCATCCTTAATGAAAATACTTCTATTTAATAAGGTGATCATTACTTTTCTTACTTGCACAATGATAACGATAACTAAGATTAATATCAATGCTAAAGCTATCCATGTAATGAGTGTTTCAGTAGGTAATTCACTTAAATTAAGTCCGCTATATAGTTTCATAATATCATTCC
>CALGYU010000081.1 GCA_937934685.1 uncultured Acholeplasma sp.
TTATTCTTCTCAATTCCCTTTTGAACAATTGCTTCATGCATTGCAGTAGCAAAGTTTTGAGCTAACTTTTTATCATTTTTAAATAAAGGCAAGGGTAAGCTTAATTCTAAATAACTATTAAGAATAGCATCACTATTGTTTGCCTTTTGGACAACATAAGAAATCTCAATTCCATTTTCATTGTCTGCAAGTTTTTCAGCGTTTAAATCTTTGAACTGCTCATCTTTTTCAATGATTGATGCAATAAATGATTGGGATGTTAAATCTCTGTAGTTAAATAAACTACCGTCTACATATGTTTCTGTTTGCATATTTACAAAATTATAAACAAATTTATTTTTTAACGTAGCACTTGATTTATTAAATACAAATAAAATAAATGTTCCAAGAATGGTAATTAGTAAAGTAATAGCAATTACTAGATATTTGTTTTTCCAAATTCTTTGCCATAATTCTAATAAACTAATTTCATCATGTGTTTGGTTTTCCATTAGAAACCTCCTAAAATATTAATGTAAGCACATATAACACATTAAATTGAATAGATAAAGATGCATAAAGAAGTAAAAAAAGGGTTCCTATAAGCTAAAAATAAATAATATGATAAAATTTAAATAACAATCTTAAAATTTGAGGCGATCAAATGAAAAATGAAAAACTATACCAAATGTCTTTTGAAAGTATCTATATACTATATCTTCAAAAGGCTATACGAAAAAATAAAACTAAAGAAGAAGTTGATCAAATTATTTTTTGGTTAACAGGGCACAATGATGAAACATTAAAAAAAGTCTTAGAAGATAAAATAACCCTAAAAGACTTTTTTGAACAAGCACCTAAAATAAATGAGAACAGTCAATTAATCACAGGTGTGATATGTGGTGTTAGAGTAGAAGAAATTCAAGACCCTTTAATGCAAAAAATTAGATATTTAGATAAACTAATAGATGAGTTGAGCAACGGTAAGAAAATGAGTAAAATAATAAGTGATAGATGAAAACAGTTTAATTCTATATGTCTTGTGCTTTCATTGCTAAATAAAGTTTATGGAAGGATGCTATGTTAGCGGCCTTTTCTAGATTATAGGGTTCATTTGTTTGGAGAGCAGTGCTATAAATATTACTAAAGATAGTTTCCATAATGTCCTTTAGTTTGTTGTCAACTGTTTCAAATGACCAGAAACTATTTGTGACATTTTGACTCATTTCAAAACTTGAGGTTGCAACCCCGCCTGCATTAGCGGCTTTTGCAGGAATAAAAACAATATTTTTTTCTTTTAATAAGGCGATTGCTTCATTTGTAAGTGGCTTATTTGCACCTTCAGCAAGAAGCATTAATCCATTTTTAATTAAATGAATAATATCATGATGATCTATTTCATTTTGAGTAGCACAAGGAAGCGCTATGTCTGTTTTTATTTTCCATAGCGATTTTGGATCATTTGAAAAAATAGCAGTAGGGTGACTATTTAAATAGAGTTCTAAGGAACTATTATTTTGAGCCAGTTGTGTTAATAATGGTATGTCAATTCCTTTTTGATCATGAATAACTCCATCTATAGTTGACATAGCGATCACTTTTCCACCCAACTGTGTGACTTTTATTGCTGCATGAGAGGCGACTTGACCAGCACCAGAAATAATAACATTCTTTTTATCAAAAGTTGTTTGATAGTAAGTCTCTAAAGCTTTATTGACAATATATGCTAATCCATATCCTGTCGCTTCAGGTCTAACTAAACTCCCACCATATGATGGTGCCTTACCAGTAAGGGTTTCATCGTGCTTACCAGATATTTTTTTATACATACCATACAAATAACCTACTTCCCTTTGCCCAACACCTAAATCACCAGCAGGAACATCTATCCCTGAACCAATATATTTGGATAATTCAAGCATGAAATTTTGGCAAAAAGTCATAATCTCAAAATCTGTCTTACCTCTAGGGTCAAAATCTGAACCACCTTTGGCTCCGCCTAAAGGCAATCCGGTTAAACTGTTTTTAAAAGTTTGCTCAAACGCAAGAAGTTTGAGAATAGAAAGATTAACTGTGGATGAAAACCTAATTCCTCCCTTATAGGGACCAATTAGATTACTAAATTGAACTCGATAACCTGTGTTGACGATAACTTGACCGTCTTTATTTATCCATGGAACTTTAAACGTAAGAATTCGATCCGGCTCAATCAAACGTTCGATAATTCCTAATTTTTCTAGATCAGGAAGTTCTTTTGATAAATCTGATATGGATTCTAAAAACGACTTAACTCCTTGTAAATATTCTGATTGTTCTGGATATTTACTAGAAACACTAACATAAATTCTTTCTAAGTAACTAATCATAATGGACACCCCTTTTTAACGTGATATATATTAACCATATTTTAGCATATAAGATAGCGATAATTTAGAAAATTTTAAATTAGTAGTATTTAATAAAAAAAAGAGATAAATCTTTAAGAATGTGCTATAATAAAATTGTTCGACGAACAAACAAAGGTGTTAAATGAAAAAAGATATTTTTTTTAAACCGACTGCAACATACAAAGAGTTTTTAATTTTGGTTGCTGTAGAAGAAAACCCACAAATAACGCAAAGAGAATTAGCTGCAATTACGAGCAGTTCTGTTTCTATGATTAATCAATATTTAGACGACTATGAACGAAAAGAATATATAAAAAAGAAGCATCTAACAACGAAAAATATTCAATATAATATTACTAACTTAGGAAAAGAGAGAAAACAAGTATTGAATATTGGGTATTTAAATGAGGTTCAGCGAAATTATCAAATAGCAAAAAAAGAAACGAAATCTTTTTTAATTAATATTGTTTTACAGGGCTATAAAAACATTATATTTTATGGAGCGGGAGAGGTTGCTGAGATTCTTTTGCAAACAATAAAAGATGATCAATCTATCCCAATTAATGTGGTTGGATTAATAGATGATAACGTAGATAAACAAGGTGTGAAACTTGTTGATATTATGATAGAGAGTAATGACATTGTAAAAACTGTTCATCATGATGCGGTTATGGTTACTAGTTATACAAAAAATTATGAAATATACAGCAAACTTAGAAATCTAAAATATCCAAAAGATAAAATAATAAATTTTTTCAAACAAGGAGAAAGCATATGAATAAAAAGATTTTTCTATCATCACCTCACATGAGTGATGAAGGTTACGAAAAGGAATTTGTTAAAGAAGCATTTGATACAAACTGGATAGCTCCATTAGGAATCAATGTGGATAATTTTGAAAAAGAAGTAGCAAGTTATGCAAATGCTAAATACGCAGCAGCTTTGTCATCAGGAACAGCAGCAATTCATTTAGCGTTGATTGCAGCGGGTGTTTCTAAAGATGATATAGTTATATGTCAAAGCTTAACTTTTTCAGCAAGTGCTAATCCGATTATGTATCAAGGTGCAGTTCCTGTATTTATTGATAGCGAGTTAGATACGTGGAATATGGATCCAAAAGAATTAGAAAAGGCATTAATCAAGTATCCTAATGCCAAAGCAGTTATTGTTGTTCATTTGTATGGGATATCCGCAAAAATTGATGAAATTAAAAAGATTTGTGATAAACATAATGTTACTTTAATAGAAGATGCAGCAGAAAGTCTTGGGACAACATTTAAAGGAAAACAAACTGGAACCTTTGGAAAATATGGTATTTTTTCATTCAATGGGAATAAGATTATTACAACCTCTGGCGGGGGGATGCTAGTATCTAATGATGAAGAAAGAATAAAAAAAGTACGTTTTTGGGCTACTCAAGCAAGAGATCAAGCAAGACATTACCAACATTCAGAGTTGGGCTTTAACTATAGAATGAGTAATGTTGTTGCAGGTATAGGCAGAGGGCAATTAAAGGTTTTAGAAAATAGAGTAAGTAAAAAAAGATATATATATGATTATTACAAGAAAAATTTAAGTGATTTAGAAGGTCTAACATTTATCCCGTCAAATGATTATGAAAGATCAAATCACTGGCTAACTGTTATTCAATTAGAAGGCAAAATCAGACCTATAGATGTAATGATAGCTCTAGAAAAAGATAATATAGAGTCTAGACCAGTATGGAAACCAATGCATCTACAACCATTTTATGAAAAATACGAC
>CALGYU010000082.1 GCA_937934685.1 uncultured Acholeplasma sp.
AATCACACATTCACCGATACCGCTAAGCTCTTTAATGTATCCATTCAAAGTGTGATTGACATCTTTGATAAAGCGGTTGAGGCAAGGCGTAGAATACTACCGGAAGTCATCTGTATAGATGAAGTGTTTACCTCTAAAATGAATAAGTATAAATACGCATGTGTGTTATTAGACTTTAACCGTTCTAAAATTATTGATATCATCGCCACCCGTCATAAAAACTATTTAATCGAATACTTTTCTAGAATACCTACAGCAGAAAGAGCCTTAGTCAAGGTCTTTAGTATGGATATGTGGGATTCTTATCGTGATGTCGTTAAACTATGCTTTCCTAAAGCTTTAATCGCTGTTGATTCATTTCATATCATTAGAAACTTAAATGAAGCCATTAAAACCATTAGAATTAAAGTTCAAAGTAAATACTATCAAAATCGTAGTAAGTTAGAACATCATGATATGTATTACTACATGTTAAAGAAGTTTCATTACTTCTTCGTTAAAGACTATGAGTCTATTTACGATGGAAAAATAAAGATGACAAAATATCAAACATATTGGCATAAATCAGAGATATTAAGTTATTTATTATCTATCGATGATGATTTAACTAAAGCATACAGGTTAAAAGAAAGATACCGTGAATTTAATTTAACTGCTGATTATGAAACCTGTAATGATGAATTAGATGATCTTATATTTGAATTTAGAAATAGTACCTTAGATGAGTTTAGATTATTTGGTAAAACCTTACTTAGATGGCAAGATGAAATTAAGAATTCATTTATTAGAATTAATAAAAGACGGATATCTAACGGTCCAATAGAATCAGCAAATAACAAGATTAAAACTGTGATCAAGACTTCTAATGGGATTAGAAAGTTCACTAGGTTTAGAAACAGAGTACTATATTCAATTAACAAAGATATACCACTTCAAAATAAATAACATATATGGATTATTGGCATAGAAAAAAGGGCACATTTAAGTGCCCTTTTGACTACCATACAATAATTGAAAGCATCATTTACCATACTATTTTTGAAAGCCCTATTTAGTATTTACCATACTATTTTTGAAAGGGCCAAAAAATAAAGCACTTTTATAAAAAGTGCTTTTTCTTTTATCTTATCTATCTTTTTTTCTTGCGTGTGGGAATAAAATAACGTCTCTAATATTAGGTGTATCAGTAAGTAACATAACTAATCTGTCAATACCAATACCAAGGCCACCCGCAGGAGGCATACCATATTCTAAAGCTTCAATAAAATCAACATCCATCTCGTTTGCTTCATCATCACCTAACTCTTTTTGCGCTAACTGATGTAAAAATCTTTCTTTTTGATCAATTGGATCATTTAATTCACTAAAAGCATTAGCGTATTCTTTACCAGCAATGAATAATTCAAAACGGTCTGTAAAACGTTCATCTTTTTCATTTTTCTTAGCAAGAGGGCTAATCTCTACTGGATGACCATAAACAAAGGTTGGTTGAACAATTGTATGTTCAACATATTTTTCAAAAAAGGCTTCAATGATATGACCAATACCAAAGTGTTTTTCTACTTCAACATCTTTTGATTTAGCAAGAGCTCTAGCTTCTTCTAAAGACATGTGTTTCCAGAAGTCAACACCAGCATTTTGCTTAACAGCATCAACCATATGAATACGATTAAAATCAATTAACTTAATTTCTTTTTCTTGGTAAGTAATCATATTTGTTCCTAAAACTTCTTTAGCAACATATGAAATACATGCTTCAACTAAATCCATAATATCTTCCATATCAGCATAAGCTAAATAAGCTTCAATGGTTGTAAATTCTGGGTTATGAGTTGCATCAATACCTTCGTTTCTAAATAGACGTCCAATTTCATAAACGGCTTCTAAACCACCAACGATTAATCGTTTTAAAGGTAATTCAGTTGCGATACGTAAGTAGAAGTCCATATCTAAAGAGTTATGGTGTGTCACAAAAGGTCTTGCTGCAGCACCACCTAAAATAGAATGTAAAACAGGGGTTTCTACTTCAATAAAACCTTTTTCATCAAAGAACCTTTGGATAGCTCTAATGATCTTTGGTCGTGTAATAGCCACAAAACGTGAATGATCGTTAACAATTAAGTCAACGTAACGACGACGTCTTGCTTCCTCTTTATCTTGAAGACCATGATATTTATCAGGTAGTGGTCTTAATGCTTTAGTAAGGTGAGTATACTCTTTTGCCCAAAGCGTTAATTCATTGGTTTTGGTTCTAAACAAGGTTCCTTTAACACCAATGATATCTCCAAGGTCTGCTTGGCTATAAACTTCAAACTCTAAATCAGATAAAGAATCTTTTTTAATGTAAACTTGAAGTTTATCATCACGATCTTGTAAATGGATAAAGCCGGCTTTACCTTGACCACGCTTTAAAACAATTCTTCCAGCAATTGAAACTTCTACTGGATTTTCTTCTAATTGTTCACGTGTGAAAGTATTATATTTTTCTAAAATTTCTTTGGTTGTGTGTGTTCTAGGATATTTTTTCCCAAAAGGATCTACCCCTAATTGACGTAGGTCGTCAGCCTTTTTTCTACGAACTAATTGTTGCTCATTAAAATCTTCTGGATACATGTTAATCCTCCTTCAAAAACAAATGTATTATAACATAATTTAAAACATAACAAAAGCAATACAAAAAAAATATCCCCATAAGGGGATATTATAATTCTTTTTTGACTTCTGATACCAGTTCATACATTAAATCATCTTTAATAGGCACTAAAGAAGTAACCTTTACAGTAATAATCTTAAGTCCTAAATGAAGGGTGATTAATGTACCAACATCTATGCGAGTAGAAGGCTTAGCTAGTTTGTTTTCAACATAAACTCTATCTTTTGAAGCCGCTTCTTTAGCAACGGTTCTTCGTTTGATAAGTCTTGAAACCTTTAGGTATTTATCAAGCCTCATCAGTAGAATCATCTTCCTTAGCATCAGTAGATTCCTTAGAAGTTTCATCTGCCTTTAAAGAAGTCTCTTCTAAAGGTGTTTCATCTTCTTTAACATCAGAAATTTCAGCTTCAATGACGTTATTTTTTTGATCTTCTTGTTCATCCCACCAAGTTAATTTACCAGTTTCAACAATTTCATCAATATCTGTTTTGTTTAAAGTTTCAACAGCTAGTAAATATTTAGAAATATTGTTTAATAAATCTTCGTTATCAGAAATGATACGTTTGGCTTCATCATAACAAGTTGTAATGATCTTTCTAACTTCCTTATCAATTTCAGAAGCTACTTGGTCAGAGAAGTTTTTCTCTTTTAAATAATCTCTTCCTAAGAAGACATTTCCACCATTATTTTCATATTGAATAGGTCCTAAATCACTCATACCATATTCAGTAACCATAGCTCTAGCAATAGCAGTAGCGTTTTGGAAGTCATTATAAGCACCATTAGTAACAGTGTCAAACTTAAGTTCTTCAGCAACTCTACCACCTAGGTAACCGGTAATAGTAGCAAGTAAAGATTTTTTAGTTGAGAAGAAAGTTTCTTTCTCAGGCATCATTAAGTTATACCCACCAGCGTTTCCTCTAGGGATGATGGTAATTTTTTGAACGATGCTGGCATCTTTTAATTTAATACCAATCACAGCATGACCAGCTTCATGATAAGCAACCATGCGTCTTTCATCTTCGTTATATTTTCTTGATTTTTTAGCAGGTCCCATTAAGACTCTATCGATTGCTTCATCGATATCTGATAAAATAATCATCTTACGATTATCACGAGCTGCTAATAATGCGGCTTCGTTTAATAAGTTTTCTAAATCAGCACCACTAAAACCAGGGGTTCTTGAAGCAACATCTCTAAATCTAATTTTTGGATCTAAACGTTT
Source organism: uncultured Acholeplasma sp. (assembly GCA_937934685.1). Classification (GTDB taxonomy): domain Bacteria; phylum Bacillota_I; class Bacilli_A; order Acholeplasmatales; family Acholeplasmataceae; genus Alteracholeplasma. The sequence goes on from CALGYU010000082.1 coordinate 3,879, forward strand.
GTTTCTAGCATGAACAGCTAAAATCTCTTCACGAGCTTTCACATCAGGTAAGTTGATAGTGATTTGACGGTCAAAACGACCAGGTCTTAATAAAGCAGGGTCTAATACGTCAGGTCTGTTAGTAGCAGCAATAATGATGATTCCTAAGTTAGCGGTAAAACCATCCATTTCAACTAATAATTGGTTTAACGTTTGTTCACGTTCATCATTTCCTCCACCTAAACCGGCACCACGTTGTCTACCGACAGCGTCGATCTCATCAATAAAGATGATACAAGGAGAGTTTTCTTTAGCTACTTTAAATAAGTCTCTTACACGAGAAGCACCAACCCCAACATACAACTCAACAAAATCAGAACCTGAAATTGAGAAGAAAGGAACGTTTGCTTCACCAGCAACAGCTTTAGCTAATAAAGTTTTACCAGTACCAGGAGAACCAAAGAGTAAAACACCTTTTGGAATTCTAGCACCAATTTCAACATATTTTCTTGGGTTTTTTAAGAAATCGATTAATTCAGCCATTTCTTGTTTTTCTTCATCTGCTCCAGCAACGTCTGCAAAAGTAACAGTTTTTTCTCTATTTAAACGCGCTCTATGTTTACCAAAGTCCATAGCTTTATTATTAGCGCCACTCATACTCTTAAAGATAAAGAAGATGAATAACACAGATAGAGCTAAAGGAAGAATGCTTAATAAGAAACTCCAGAAATTAAAACTTGATTTTTCTACTTTATTAATAGGATATTGAAGTGTGATGGTAATATAGTCTGATTCACCTTGAGAAACAACTAAAGTAAAACTTTTATATTTATAATTAGTACCATCTTCTAATTGTCCATTAATTCTAATCCAAGAACCATTATCTCCTCCTAAAACACTAGAAGAAAGAGATTTGATTTCATCGTTTTCAATATGTGCAATTAAATCATTATATTGAATGGTTTCAACTTTGCTAGAGTTTAAATTACCGATGAAATAAAATAAACTTAAAGCGATTAAGAAAACAACGATAATCGCAAGAAAATCGGGTTTCTTAACATTTGGTTTTTTTGGTTTTTTGTCCATTAAAATACCTCTTTTCTATTTGGAATATATTTCGGGTTTTAAAACTCCGACATAAGGTAGGTTTCTATATAGTTCATCATAATCCAAACCATATCCTACCACAAACTCTTTTGGAATGACTGTGCCAACATAATCGGCAGTAAACGGAACTTTTCTACCCTCAGGTTTATCAAGTAAGGTAACTACTTTAACTGATTTAGCATTTCTGTGTTTCAATAAATCAACAATAGCTGTTAAAGTTAGACCAGTATCTACAATATCTTCAACAATAATGACATCTCTATTTTTAATAGACATATCTAAATCAAGCTTAATATTAACATCACCAGAAGAAGTAATGCCTCCATGATAACTACTAACAGACATATAAGCCATCTCAAGATGAATGGAAATATGTTTTGCTAAATCAGACATAAAAGGAACACATCCTTTTAGTAAACCAACAAAAATTGGTTCCTTTCCTTGATAATCTTTAGAAATTTGAGCACCTAGTCTTTGGCAAATTTCTAAAATTTCTTTTTCAGAGACTAAAACTTTTTGAATATCATTGTGCATGTGGATCCTCCCATAAAGATAAATAAATTTTATTTTTTGTTCCTAAAACTTGATTCAAATAAAGATTAGGAATCCAAATGATTTGATCATTTGAATCAACCACTAACCATAAATCATCTCTTTTTTGTAAAGGCACCTTCTTATCGATCAGAAAATCCTTCAGTTTTTTCCTACCAAAAGGAAAGTTTAGGATATCTCCATCTTTTCGATGTCTAACAGAAAGAGGATAATCTAATTTATTATAACATATTTCCACATAATCTTCTTTAAAAACCTTAAGATTATCAGATACAATCACCTGAGGTAAAACTAAGTTTTCATGCAAATATTTCCTTTTTTCAATAAAGGCAACCTGATAATTTTTGATTAAAACAAAATCATTTTTAAGATCAAAAAATAAATTAGGTTTTTGATTTTGAACCAATGCTTGATGAATACTTGAAATAAGTTCAAAATTAGGCAAAATATCATTCAGTTCAAATAAATATAAAAGAACATCTGTTTGAATCGCTTTATCTAATTTTTTATAAGCCATCAAATCAATTTGATGATGATAAGTTGTTAAAAACAAAAGACTTTCTTTTCTAATCAAATGATGAGCATCTAACATTTGTGTATGAAAAGTTATGATATGTTTTAAAAAATCATTCTCTTTTTTTAAAGCGGGAATCACGTGATGTCTCATACGATTTCTAAGATAATCATCTTTAAAATTACTACCATCCTCTAAGAAAGGCAAATCATTTTCTTTAGCATAAGCGAGTAAAGTTTCTTTATCAATATATAATAAAGGCTTTATATAATGATAACCATGTTTGGTATAAAATGGCTGCATACCGCTATAACCCAGAAGAGAGCTTCCCCTATTTAACTTCATTAAAATGGTTTCTGCAAGATCGTCTAGATGATGAGCAGTTAAAATATTTTGACATTGATTTTCAAAAGCAACTTGTTCTAAATGTTTCTTTCGTAGTAAACGAGCTTGGTTTTGAAAATCACTTTTAGAAATATTTAACTCAAAGTAATAAAAAGGGATCTTTCTTAAAGTAGTATATTTTTCTAATAACTCCTTATCTAAAATCGCTTCTTTTCTAGCTAAATGATTAAAGTGAACAACAATTAACTGATGATTCAGTTGATAAAGATAGTCCAGTAAAACCATAGAGTCAACGCCGCCACTAACGGCTATAACATATTTTTCATTTAAATTAAGTGGTACAGAAAGAGTTAAGTTCACATTAAATCACCTCAAGAACATTATAACATTTAAGATATTTTAAAGACTATTATATGATATAATACGTTTTAGTAAAAGGGGGAAAAATCATATGTTGATTTTAGCAAGCCAGTCACCAAGAAGAAAAGAATTGTTGGAACAAGCAGGATTAGAATTTGAAGTTATCGCACCTATTGAAGATGAAAAGAATCAAATTTTAAGTAAAAACAACCCTGAAAACTATGTAGAACAACTATCTTTATTCAAAGCGCTAGACGTTTTTTCCAGATATCCTAATGGAACTGTCATTGGTGCAGACACCGTTGTTGTCTTAGGAAATGAAATATTAGAAAAACCAATAGATGAGGCAGATGCTTTTATTATGTTAAAAAAATTATCAGGCCAAAAACATCGAGTCATCACAGGTGTAACGTTAATGAGTTCTCATTATAAAGAAACCTTTTCAACTTCAACCGATGTTTATTTTAAAGAGTTAACAGATTTTGAAATAAAAACATACATTTCAACCAAAGAACCTTTAGATAAAGCAGGTTCATACGCTATCCAAGGACTTGGGAGTAAACTCATTGAAAAACATGAAGGAGATCTTTTCACAGTGATTGGTCTACCTTTAAAAGAAGTTGTTGAAAAATTAAAAAAAGCTAAAAATTAAGGTTTGTGATAAAACACAAACCTCAATTTTATTTAAAAAGGAGTTTCTCTTTTGGGAACACCTAAATTATAATACAGTTTTATTTTTTAAGACTTAAACAAAACTTAAATATATAAAAAACTATTTTGCGGCAATTAAGACCTTTAACTCTTCTTCATCAAAAACATATTTTGAGTTACAAAAATGACAAACAATCTCAATTTTTTTATCTTCTAAAAGCATTTGTTCTAAACTTGCTTTATCTAAAGTCATTAAACTTGTTCTAAAACGTTCTTTTGAACAATGACATTCATACTTAATGTCTCTTTGGTCTAAAAACTTTGCGGTGTTAGAAGATAAAATATCAATCATTTCTTTAGGCCCTTTTTGTTGAACCATTAAGTCTGTCACAGAAGGCATAGTTTTTAACGCATTTTCAATAGAAACAATGGTTTCTTCGCTAGCGCCTGGAAGTAGTTGTAAAATAAAACCACCACTCACATTAATTGAATTATCAGGATTAACTAAAACCCCCACACCAACCGCTGAAGGCGTTTGTTCGCTTGTTGTAAAATAATAAGTGAAATCATCTCCTATTTCCCCTGTTATCAAAGGCGTAGAAGAAGTAAAAGAGTGTTTCATATGAGCATCTTTAGTAACGGTTAAAAGACCATTACCAACAGCCATTCCAACATTAAGTTTATCTTTTTTAGGCCCAGAGTGATATTTTAAATAAACCTCAGGATTACCTAAATCTCCTCTAACAACACCGTTTGAAGCCTCAGCTAGTAAATACTTTAAAGGACCGTCTCCATCTATTTTTATGGTCAAATATTCATTTTCTTTATACATTAAACTCATCAAAGCAGAAGTCGTTAAAAATCTACCTAAAGCTGCACTAGCAGTGGGCCAAGTTTGATGTATTTCGTGTGCTTTTTGTACTAAATTAGTAGAACTTGCTGCATAAATACGTGCTTCGTTATTATACGCAGTTGCAATCAATGCATAATCTTTCATTATATCCCTCGTTTCATGTATTATATTGTAGCATAATTGAATGTAAATGTATCTTATGATACAATAACAAAGGTGAAAAAATATGGCATTTAAAATTAAAGATATAGAAATTGAAAACAAATTAGTTTTAGCTCCGATGGCAGGTGTCTCTAATCATCCGTTTAGACTTTTAGCCAGACAGTACGGGGCTGGTTTAGTTTATGCTGAAATGATTTCGGATAAAGGCATTCATTTTGATAACAAAAAAACCAAAGAACTACTTTATATGACAGACGAAGAAAAACCAATGATCCAACAAATTTTTGGTTCCGATTTAGACACAATGGTTGAAGCGGCTCTTTATGTTGAAAAAACCAGTAATTGTGATGCAATCGATATTAACATGGGTTGCCCTGTACCAAAAGTGGCGATAAAGGCACAAGCAGGCGCTTCATTGATGAAGGACCCAGAAAAAATATATGAAATTGTTTCAGCAATCGTTAAGCAAGTTAAAAAACCAATCACAGTAAAAATTAGAAGTGGTTGGGATGATGAATCTATTAATGCAGTAGAAGTTGCTAAAAAAATTGAAAAAGCAGGCGCTAGCGCTATAACTGTACACGCTAGAACGCGTGCACAAGGATATAGCGGCAAGCCAGATTTAGATATTATTAAAAAAGTAAAAGAAGCGGTAAACATTCCAGTCATTGGTAACGGAGATGTGGTAGATGGCAAATCTGCTCAATACATGTTAGAATATACAGGATGTGATGCTGTCATGATTGGGAGAGCAGCCTTAGGAAATCCATGGATCTTCAGAGAAATTACCGCCTACTTAGAAGGAAAAACAGCACCAGAAGTTCAACCAAACGATATTAAGGATTTAATGATTAGACACATGGAAGATTTAGTTAAATTAAAAGGTGAACACAATGCCATATTAGAGATGAGAGGGCATGGTCCATGGTATATCAAGGGACTAAAAAATTCATCAGAGTTGAGAAAAAACTTAAGCAAATCTAAAACAAGAAGCGAATTTTTAGAGCACATAGAAACATTTTTTGATCAACTAGAACAGGAGAATCTATGAGTTATATTCAAGCGTATCAAGTCTATATGGAGCGAAAAAAGGTTGTTTTTGATGAAAAGTCAGGATTAGAGTATAGCCTTTTTGGTAACGGTGAAAAAGTAATCTTAGCTCTGCTAGGAAATAATCTTTTAGGTAGTGATGCTTATTTTAAAACCATTGAAGGATTAGCAGAAAAGTATACAGTTTTAACTTTCTTAAGTCGAACCAAACACCAAACCCTTGAGCAAATAGCAGATGATGTCTCTGTTTTATTAACATCATTAAACATTTCTAAAGTTAACATATTAGGTATTAGCATTGGTGGAGCCCTGGCTCAAGTGTTTGCTAAAAACTATCCAAAACAAACTGAATCTATCATGCTTTACCAAACATTTGCTCATACAAATGTCATGGATGATGAAGCACTAGCGGTCAAAGAAGAAATTTTAGCGGTCATCGCTCAGTTAGAAGAACTAAGAAAACAAGTATCTTTAGAAAATATAAAAATGGCACAAATTTATCAAATAGAAGAAATGCTAGGTGATGATTTAGTTGATGATGTAGAAGATGCTTTAGATTTATTTAAGTATCTAATGATAGACTATACCGAAGATGATGAAAAAAGAGTGATGGGATTGCTTAAAGGATTTTTAGAAAACACCATCATCAAAGCAGAAGACTTATCTTTTTTAATTAATAAAACCTTATATATATATGATTCAGAAGAACGTGCTTTTGGTGGACTAGCGATGGATGATGCGTTACTAGATATTATCCCTAATGCAAAAGCAGTATCTTTAGACTTAGATAAGTTTTTAATTATACTAGAAGCAAACGAATTAATCAAAATCATTACAGAGTTTATAGAACAAATATAAAAGCTAAAATAGGGCCATAAAGCCCTTATATTTATAAAAAATATAAATATAGTCGTTATTCCAAACGACTTTTTATAAGACAAAAAAGTAAAACGTTTTCATTTATAGAAAAAAGTGCATATTTCAAAAATAAGGTTTATAATGAAACCATAAAGATCGATAGAAAGAAATCTTAATTTTATATAGTAAAAGAGGAGGAACAAAGCATGTTTGACGCATGGAAAGGTTTTAAAGACGGACAATGGACAAAAGCTATTGACGTTAGAGATTTTATCAACAAAAACTATACTGAATATTTAGGTGATGGTACGTTCTTAGCGGGACCAACAGCAAGTAGTAAAAAATTAAACGAAATGTTTGTTAATTTCTTACAAGAAGAACGCGAAAAAGGTGGCGTAATTGATATGGATGTAGAAATCCCATCAACCATTACTTCACACAAAGCAGGATATATCCAAAAAGATATTGAAACAATCGTAGGGTTACAAACAGACAAACCATTCAAAAGAGGATTCCATCCATTTGGAGGAATCAACATTGCAGCTAAAGCAGCAGAAGCATACGGATACACTGTACCTGAAAAAACAATGCACTTATTTACAGAATACAGAAAAACTCACAACCAAGGTGTATTTGATGCATATACTCCAGAAATTAGACGCGCACGTAGATCACACATCGTTACTGGATTACCTGATGGATATGGTAGAGGACGTATTATTGGTGACTACAGACGTGTTGCTTTATACGGAATTGACTTCTTAATCGCAGAACGTAAAAAAGACTTAAATGCAATTACTTTCCCAATGACAGAAGAAAAAGTACGCGCAAGAGAAGAGATTTCTGAGCAAATTAGAGCATTAAACGAATTAATTCAATTAGGAAACGAATACGGATTTGATTTAAAGAGACCAGCTGAAACAGCACAAGAAGCTATTCAATGGTTATACTTAGGATACTTAGCAGCTGTTAAAGAACAAAACGGTGCAGCTATGTCATTAGGTAGAACATCAACATTCTTAGATATCTATATCCAAAGAGATTTAGACAACGGTGTTATCACTGAAGAACAAGCACAAGAATTCATTGACCACTTCATCATGAAGTTACGTATGGTTCGTTTTGCAAGAACACCAGAATACAATGACTTATTTACAGGAGACCCAACTTGGGTAACTGAAAGTATTGCAGGTATGAACTTAGATGGACGTTCATTAGTAACTAAAAGCTCATTTAGATACCTACAAACACTATACAACCTAGGAACATCAGCAGAACCAAACTTAACTGTATTATGGTCTGATAGATTACCACAAAACTTTAAAGAGTTCTGTGCTAAAGTAAGTATCGACACATCATCTATTCAATATGAAAATGATGAACAAATGAGACCAGTACATGGTGATGACTATGCTATCGCATGTTGTGTATCACCAATGACAGTTGGTAAAGAAATGCAATTCTTCGGAGCTCGTGCTAACTTAGGTAAAGCATTATTATATGCATTAAACGGTGGACGCGACGAAGTAAGTGGAGATCAAGTATTCTACAAAACAAAACAAGACGTTATGCAAGCAGACGTATTAGATTACGATGCTGTTATGGATCGTTTTGACAAAACAATGGATGAATTAGCAGAAGTATACGTAAATGCATTAAACATCATCCACTACATGCACGATAAATATGCATACGAAAGAATCCAAATGGCTTTACATGATGTTGAAGTTAAAAGAAACTTCGCAACAGGTGTTGCAGGATTATCAGTTGTTGCAGACTCATTATCAGCAATCAAATATGCTAATGTAAAACCTATCTATGATGAAAGAGGATTAATCACTGACTTTGAAATTACAGGAGATTTCCCTAAATATGGAAACAACGATGACAGCGTAGATAAATTAGCAGTTGAAATTGTAGAATCATTCATGAATAAAATTAGACAACAATACACATACAGAAATTCTGTACCAACAATGAGTGTATTAACTATTACATCAAACGTTGTTTACGGTAAAAACACAGGTAACACACCTGATGGACGTCGTTTCGGAGAAGCGTTTGCTCCAGGTGCTAACCCAATGCACGGTAGAGATAGATCAGGAGCTTTAAAATCACTATTAAGTGTTTCTAAAATCCCATGTGAAAGCTGCCAAGACGGAATTTCAAACACATTTACAATCATCCCACAAGCTTTAGGTAAAGATATTGAAATGGCTGATACATTTACAATTGAAACTGAAGTACAAGTTCCAAACTTAGTAAACTTACTAGATGGATACTTTACATCAGGCGGATATCACTTAAACGTTAACGTGTTTACACGTGATACATTACAAAAAGCATATGACAATCCAGAATTATATCCAAACTTAACTATCCGTGTTTCAGGATACGCAGTAAACTTCTCTAGCTTAACAGACGAACAAAAACGTGAAGTTATGAGTCGTACGTTCCATGAGCAAGTATAATAGAGGCGAAATAGGTAACGTTCACTCTATTGAAACTTTTGGAGCATTTGATGGTCCAGGTATAAGATACGTCTTATTCCTACAAGGATGTCCATTACAATGTAAATTTTGTCATAACAGAGATACTTGGAATTTAGATACCAACAAGTTAATGACAGTTGAAGAAGTTTTAGAAGACTTTAATAAATACAAACATTTTTATAAGAAGGGTGGCATTACCGTTAGCGGTGGAGAAGCCACCCTTCAACTTCCATTTTTAACAAAACTATTTAAGGAAGCTAAAAAACAAAACATACACACATGTTTGGATACTTCAGCAGGCGTTTATTCTGAAAAAATGAAACCTGTATATGATGAATTAATGAAATATACAGACTTAGTTTTATTAGATATAAAACATATTGATAATGAGAAACATCTATGGTTGACTAAATCACCTAATACGCAAATACTTGAATTTGCAAAATACTTAGATGAAATAAAAAAACCAACCATTATTAGACACATCCTACTTCCAGAGATCAATAGTGATGATAAATACTTATATGGCTTAAGAGAATTTATTGATGGACTATCTAATATTGCTGGTTTAGATGTCCTACCTTATCACACCAAGGGAATTATGAAATGGGAAAAAATGGGTTTAGTTTATCCAATTCCTGAAATCAAAGAACCTGATACAGAGTTAGTGAAGCACGCTGAAACCATACTAAAAAAAGACTATAATTTTATGAAACTGGGATAAAACCCAGTTTTTTGTTATAAAAGCACACAAAAGCACGGTCTAACCTTGAAAAAGGCACGCAATAGGGTATAATGAAGATAGATAGCGTAATTAGGGGAAAAAATGATAGGTAGCGCTTTCAATAAAGAGATCTTTCTGAAGGGGAGAAGATCTCTTTTTTTTTATGACTTTTTTGTATACTATAGATTCAAAATGCAAAATAAATTGAAATAGGATATACTATAGACAAGTAAAGAACAAGGATATGGAAAAATAAATATAAATAGAGGGATAGTGTTATGTTTAAAGAAAGAAATTTAGAAGAGTATGAAAAAATAAGCAAAAAAATAGGAGAAGTCTACGCTATCATAACGTCTAAAGGTTATGCGATAGGTCAAGTTGCGGGAGTAGAGGAATCGGCCGGAACATATATTTGTAGAATTTTTAGTAAATTATACAAAGAAATACCTTTAGATATTACAAATATAATCAAACAAAAAGAGGACTATCTAGCTAGAGTGGACCTTCCGAGTATGGCTCATTATAAAGTGAAAATGGCAAAGAAACTTGGTATGTATGAAGTTCCAGATTTTTTTAAGATGCCTGAATATACGCGAAATTACCTAGCCTTTGGGAAAGAACCACCCTTTAAATATTGGGTTGTAATAAGAAAATATGGTTCTATGGAACACTTTATATTACTGGCAGAGTGGGTTAGAGGTGTATTAAAAAAAGATTTATACGATAAAAGTTGGCTAGAAGATTTTATAAAGCTCAATGATGTATCAGGTCTGAATGGTCCTGCTTTAATAGAAAGACTAGAAGCTGGTTGGAGTTTAGAAAAATGGGTACCGAGTGATATTAAGAAGTCATTAAAAAAAATCTGGAAAGAAAGATAAGTAAAGAATCATATTATATACCTTCATAAGATATGATATAGGAGATCTTGGTTCATACATTAAGGCTTTATATAGTATTGAAGAAAACCCTTTTGACATCTAAACCTCTCATCATAGTTTGTACTATGATGAGTTTTTTTATTCATAAGATATATAAAATGCCTTAACTAGTATAATTGCTATATTTAATGAAAAAAAGTATAATATAAAGAGTATTCAAGGGGTGATGATATGAATGACTTACAAGATATTTTAAAGAAATATAACAAACACGAAAAAATAAATTATGATCAAGTTTTATTAGATGTTATCAAGCAGTGGCAAAAAGAAAATAGAAGACCCAAAATCATTCTACATTCGTGTTGTGCACCATGCAGCACATATGTTTTAGAAGAAATGACTAAATATGCTGATGTAACCATCTTTTTTTCAAACTCTAACATCCACCCAAAAGAAGAATATCAAAGAAGAGCATTAGTTCAAGAAACATTTATTAAAGACTTTAATCAACAAAACAATCAAAATGTTTTATACATAGAAGATGAATATCAACCACAAGCATTCATTCGCTCAGTTTATGAAAAAAAACTAGAAGATGAACAAGAAGGTGGAAAAAGATGTAGCTTCTGTTTTGAAATGAGACTAGACAGGGTTGCAAAAAAAGCAGTAGAATTAGGTTATGACTACTTTGGTAGTGCCCTAACCTTATCTCCACACAAAAACAGTCAAACCATTAACCAAGTTGGATTTGAAGTCCAACAAATATATGATGCTACGTATTTACCAAGTGATTTTAAAAAGCGTGGTGGATATAAAAGATCGATAGAGATCTCAGAAATGTATGATGTGTATAGACAATGTTATTGTGGCTGCGTGTTTGCCGCCATTAAGCAAGGCGTGGACTTAAAAGAAACTAAAAGCGAAGCCCTTAAATTTTTAGAAAGTTATCATAAAAAAACGGAGGAATAACATGACAAAATCAATCATTTTAAACCAACTAAATGTGTTAGAAGAAGAACTTATTCCTTACGGTAAAGATAAATATAAAATCGATTTAACCTTATTAGAAAGACTAAAAGATAATAAGGAAGGAAAACTTATTTTAGTCACATCCATTAATCCTACAGCTGCTGGAGAAGGAAAAACAACTACCTCCATCGCACTTGCCCAAGGATTAAAACAAATCCATAAAAAAGCAGTTTTATCTTTAAGAGAACCAAGTATGGGACCAGTCTTTGGATTAAAAGGCGGGGCCACAGGCGCAGGTCTTAGTAGTGTCGAACCAAGTTTAGACATTGATCTTCACTTTACAGGAGATCTTCACGCATTAAGTTCTGCACATAATTTATTAAGTGCATATATCGATAATCACATTTACTTTGGCAATCCTTTAAATATTAAAGAAGTAACGTGGCCAAGAACATTAGATGTTAATGACAGAAGCTTAAGAGAAGTTAAAACCAGAGCAGGAGAAAGTAGTTTCATTATCACGGCAGCCTCTGAGATGATGGCCATTTTAGCACTATCAAAAAGCATTAAAGATTTAAAAGAAAGAATTTCCCACATCGTTATAGGCTTTAACCACCTAGATCAACCCGTCACCGTTAAAGACTTAAAAATAGAAGATGCGCTAACCTTATTATTAAAAGAAGCGCTTAAACCCAATTTAGTACTAACAACCGAAGGAGTACCCGCTTTTATTCATGCAGGACCGTTTGCTAACATCGCTCATGGGTGTAGTTCTGTTTTAGCAACTCAAATGGCTTTAAAACTAGGAGAATACGTCATCACAGAAGCTGGTTTTGGTGCAGACTTAGGAATGGAAAAGTTTTTATCCATTAAAGTACCGGTCTTAAAAAAAGAACCAGATCTCATCGTTATGGTAGTGACTTTAAAAGCCTTAAAACTACATGGTGGTATAACAGAGACATCTTTAAATCAAGAAAACAAAGAAGCGGTTTTAAAAGGAATTTCTAATTTAGAAAAACACATAGAAAACATTAAGCAATATAACAAACCATATGTCATTGCTTTAAATGAATATGTTGGAGATTATGCATCAGAAAAAGAAGTACTATATGAGTGGGCTAAAAACAATCAACATGATATTAGCTACTCTAAGGGGTTTCAATTAGGAGGAAAAGGTGTTTTAGAACTTGCAGAACTTGTCGTTGAAAAACTAAAAAAACCTTCTAGTATGCTTCAACCAATTTATCAAACCGATCAAAAAATAGAAGATAAAATTAGTCAAATTGCCCATCAAATATATGGAGCAAACCAAATTACCTACAGTAAAAGAGCTTTAAGAAAACTCAATCAGTTTAAAGACATAAAATACCCAATATGTATGGCCAAAACGCCATTATCATTAAGTGGGGATTATAAACTTAAAGGAAGGCCTAAAGATTTTGATTTACATATCACAGATATTAAAGTCAGTTTCGGAGCAGAATTAGTTATTCCCCTTACAAAGGGAATAAACATCATGCCAGGGCTTAATGAAGAACCAAGAGTTCTAGATTTTCATATCGATGAAACAGGAGATCTTATATGATATTATTAGATGGAAAAAAAGTAGCTGATACACTCAATGAAGCACTAAAAGAAAAAATACTTAAATTTAAAAGAGCGCCTAGACTAGATATCATTTTAGTTGGTTCTCACCCGGCAAGTTTATCTTATGTTAAAGGAAAACTAAAAGCTTCATCAAAAATAGGTGTTAAAACTAATTTACATCACCTAGATGAAAACATTCCACAAGCAGAAGTTGAAAAACTGATTAACCAATTAAACAACGATGATCAAGTGGATGCTATTTTATTGCAATTGCCATTACCAAAACACTTAAATGAAACAGCATTAATGGATTTAATTGCATATCAAAAAGATCCAGATGGCTTTCATACAATCAATCAAGGAAAACTATTCCAAAAAAGAGAAACAACGTATGCAGCAACACCACTAGGTATTATGACGTTACTAGATTATTACCAAATACCAATTGAAGGAAAACATGCGGTCATTGTTGGAAGAAGTAATATTGTAGGCATGCCTATTTCTAAAATGTTGTTAGATAGAAACGCAACAGTAACCATTTGTCATAGTAGAACAAAAAACATTGAACAAATAACCAATCAAGCAGATATATTAGTGGTTGCTATTGGGATACCTAAGTTTATTACCGAAGACATGGTAAAAAAAGATGCAGTTGTTATTGATGTGGGAATCAATAGAGTTAATGATAAATTAATAGGAGATGTCGATTTTGAGGCAGTTATAAACAAGGTTTCATACATAACGCCAGTACCTAAAGGAGTAGGACCGATGACGATTCATAGTCTACTTAAAAATACAGTCAGTCTGTATGAAAAAAAGGAGAAGTAAAATGAAACGACTATTAAAAATACTTAAATACATACTCATCACCTTGATTGCGCTATTTGGGATAGGATTTATTTTAAATGTTGTAAGTTTTGTGCCGGCTAAAATTAAAAATAATCCTTGGAAAATCAATGAAGGATTACCTTTAATTATTCCACACGGAGGAGCCAAGGTTTTATATCCAGAAAACACAAAATACGCATTTGATCAAACCGCCAAATACGATGTTTTTGAAATAGATTTATCTATCACCAGTGACGGGGTTTTAATTTCTCATCATGATACAGATTTAAAAATATCTACAGGTATAGCAGATAAAATTTCAGAACTTAAATATATTGAAGTTAAGCAAAAAATCGAAGAATCAGATTACTATCTTGCAAGAAACTTTAAAGATACCAGTGGCAATTATCCTTATAAAAACACAACCGATGAACAATTATTAAAAGAATTTATTCCAGTTGATTTAGAATATATGTTTCAAACTTATCCTAATCATCGTTACATTTTAGAAATCAAAGATACAATTGCTAATAGTGGCGAGGAAGTTTATAAAAAAGCTAGTGATAAACTATATAATCTAATTGTTGAATATGAAATGATAGATAAGGTCTTGGTAGCGTCATTTGATGATGCAGTCATTAAAGATTTTAGAAACAAAGAAAAACATATTCCTACCGGAATGGCATGGAATGAGTCTTTAAAATTCGTCGTTCAAAGCGCCTTTGGGGTTGATTTCTTTTATAAACCAGTTGCTGAGGTAATGGTGTTACCAAATACCGATGAAAAACTTAAAAAAGGCGGCACTGAAGAAGGATTAATTAAAATGCTTCCTGGTTTTATTGGCAATAAAATAGCTAAAAAATATGAAGATGGTTATTATCACATCAACTTAACACATAGAACCATGGTCAAAGATATTCACAGACAAGGAATGGCTGTCTTATATTGGACAGTCAATGACAAAGAAGAAATGTTACACTTAATTAAGTTAGGTGTTGATGGTATCATTACAGATAGACCAGACCTACTAGAAGAAGTGATTGCAGAATATAAAATAGGACAATGAAAATTGTCTTATTTTTTTTGGCTCTATACTATGCAATGTATAACATAAGGTAAGAGGTGGTATTGTGAAACAACAACTAAAAAAAGGGGTTCTTGAAATATTTGTTTTAGCTATTTTACTAAAAGAAGACTCATACGGATATAAAATCATCACAGATTTAAAACCATACATAGAAATCAGTGAATCCACCTTATACCCTGTTTTGCGTCGATTAGAAGAACAAGACAAACTAGAAACCTACAATGAAGTTTTTGAAGGCAGAAACAGAAAATATTATAAAGTAACTAAAAAAGGGAAACATCAAAGTTAATGGTAAAAACGAAGGCAACTCATACAGTCAATCTTCATTAGATCCAAAACAGTTAAAAGCAACCACCACCACAGGAAACATCAAACTAGAGAGTAACTCATAAAAAAAACAGAACATTAAGTTCTGTTTTTACTATAAAAACTCTTTAATTAAATCATCATATAAAACAGGGAAAACAGCAGTTTCTTCATTTGGTTTTAAAAGTTTTGAAACAGGACAGTTCTTATGCGCAACATTTAAAATCTCTAAAGTATCTGCCAAACTCATTCCTTTAACCGCAAAATAAGCTTTAGGAATAAAAATAAGGCCCTTTTTCTCTACTCTATCAATATCCACTTCAACCTTCACCAATGATTCTGTATCAAGGTTTCTTAATCTTAAAACAGATTTTGCCGTTGAGTTTAAACATGCTGCCCATGACAAAGCCAAAAGTTCCTCAGGGTTGGTACCTTTGCCATCTGTGTTAATGGGGGTTAAGTTAACAGAAAGCCCGTCTTTGGTATAAGCCAGACCATTAGTCCCATTTTTATTATAAGCAATCCCTTTATAAATACTCATTATAAAAACCTCCATTTCGTTTTTATTACAATTTAATTATATATTAATCATCAATTTATCTAAATAAAGATGCATTTTCACTAATTAAATGATAAAATAAAAGTGCAAAAATTAATATAGGGGGGCAACTTATGAATATTTGGCATGATATAGATCCAAAAAGAATTAGCCCAAGTAAATTTATTGTGTGTATAGAAATTTCTAAAGGCAGTAAGAAAAAATATGAGTTAGACAAAGAAACAGGGATGATTATTTTAGACAGAGTCTTATTCACCTCAACTCACTATCCTGCGAACTATGGATTTATTCCCTTAACGTATGCAGGGGATAATGACCCACTTGATGTTTTGGTTTTATGCCAAGAAGACATTGAACCAATGAGTTTGGTTGAATGTTACCCAATTGGGATCATTAAAATGATTGATTCAGATGAAGTAGATGAAAAAATTATTGCTATTCCATTTGGAGATCCTTCAATGACTCAATATAAAGATTTAAAATCCTTACCACACCACCTACTCACAGAGATTAGTCATTTTTTTGAAGTGTATAAATCGCTAGAGGGTAAAAGAACCTATGTGCTAGATATTGAAGGAAGAGATGAAGCACTAAAGGTCATCGAAAGTTCTATGGAAAACTATACAAAGAAATTCAAATAAGAAAGAGGAAATACAATGGGAAGAGCGTTTGAAGTTAGAAAAGTTGCTATGGCAAAAACTGCAGCATCTAAAAGTAAGGTGTATGCAAGATATGGAAGAGAAATATACATGGCAGCCAAATCAGGAACTCCGGATCCCGAAATGAATCTTAATTTAAAAAGATTAGTTGAGAAAGCTAAAAAAGATCAAGTACCAGCAGACGTAGTTAAACGTGCAATTGAAAAAGCTAAAGGCGGCAGTGATGAATCTTATAACGAAATTCGTTACGAAGGTTTTGGACCGAATAATAGTTTATTTATCATCGACTGCTTAACAGATAATGTTAATAGAACCATCGCTGAGGTAAGAAACTGTTTTACCAAAACAGGCGGAAAAATCGGTGTTTCAGGTTCAGTGGCGCATCAATTTGAACACTCATCTGTTTTTAAAACCGTTTCAACAGAAGATCAAATCATTGAATTAATGATTGAAAAAGATGTTAACGTAGATGACATTGAAGTAGAAGGTGAACACGTTATTATTTATGGAAAACCATCAGATTTTTATTTAATCAAAACCGTCTTAACAGAAGCGGAGTTACCAATTGATGAAGAAATGTTAACTTGGTTACCGCTTGCTACAGTTACTATGGAAGAAACTGAAGATAATGAAAGATTTGAAAAATTAATGGATATGTTAAATGAAATAGATGATGTTCAAGAGATTTACCATAACGTCGTATAAAAAATAGCTCAGTTTGTTTAAGACTGGGCTTTTATTATATAAAAAGCCCATAGAAACACTAATATATCATATAAGAAAAAAACCTAATTATGTTATAATTAAAACATACATTGGAGGGAAAAAACTATGAACTTAAAAGAGATTGATCAAGAAGTATTTGAACTAATTAAAAAAGAAGAAATCCGTCAGGAAGAACATATAGAATTAATTGCCTCAGAAAACTTTGTTTCAAAAGCAGTTTTAGAAGCACAAGGATCTGTTTTAACCAATAAATATGCAGAAGGATATCCAAATAAAAGATATTATAATGGTTGTGAATATGTTGACCAAATTGAACAACTAGCCATTGATAGACTAAAAAAACTATTTAACGTTAAATATGCAAACGTACAACCACACTCTGGTTCACAGGCAAACATGGCTGTGTATCATGCTTTATTAAAGCCAAATGATACGATTTTAGGCATGTCTTTAGATGCAGGTGGACACTTAACTCATGGATACAAACTAAGCTTTTCAGGAAGAAATTACAAAGGCGTTTTTTATGGTGTTAATCCAGAAACAGAGTTAATCGATTATGAAGAAGTTAAAGCAGTTGCCTTAAAACATAAACCACAAATCATTGTAGCAGGAGCATCTGCTTATTCAAGAACCATCGATTTTAAAAAATTCAGAGAAATAGCAGATGAGGTTGGAGCTTATTTATTAGTAGACATGGCGCATATTGCAGGTTTAATCGCAACCAACCAACATGAATCACCTAGCCCATATGCACACGTTATTACATCAACAACCCATAAAACATTAAGAGGTCCACGTGGTGGGATTGTTTTAACCAACGATGAAGAGATTGCTAAAAAAATTGATAGAGCAGTTTTTCCAGGTTTACAAGGTGGTCCTTTAATGCATGTGATAGCTGCCAAAGCAGTAGCTTTTAAAGAAGCATTAACAGAAGAATTTAAAGACTATCAAAAACAAGTTGTGAAAAACGCGCAAGCCTTGGCTTTAGAATTAGAAAAATTAGGATATAGAATCGTTAGTAAAACAACAGATAACCATATGTTAATGGTAGATATTAAATATAAAAACGGCATGACAGGAAATGTTGCGGCAGACACTTTACATAAAGTAAATATTACATGTAATAAAAACAGTATTCCTTTTGATACTGAAAAACCAGCATACACCAGTGGTATTAGATTAGGAAGCCCAGCAATGACAACCAGAGGTTTTAAAGAAAATGAGTTTATTTTGGTGGCTCATTTAATTGATGAAGCTTTAGAAAATGCGAATAACAAGGAAAAACTAGAAGAAATCAAACAAAAAGTGGTTGAATTAACTAAAAAATTTCCTTTATAAAAACAGGAGGTAACTATGATACAAAAAACAAGAAATATTCCTGATGGAAAAAGTCATTTAAAAAAGTTACCAATTGCTAACTATTTAGATGCAGAATATTTGTATTATCCAATTACCAATCAAAGATGTCCTGAAGGAGAAACCTGTGTTATCATGGGGCAATTTGTTAAAGTTGGGGAAGAAATAGGCGTTAGAAAGGGTGCCTTTTTTGAGCAACCCATTCACGCAACGGCAAGTGGTGAAATCATGGGGTATGAAAAAAAGATTGATAACAGCGGAAAACATGTAGACTGTCTGATCTTAAAAAACGATTTTAAGTATGAAATGCATGAAACAGTTTATGATAGAACAGATGCTGAAATCGAAAAACTTACCCAAGAAGATTATGTGAATATTGCAAAAGAAGCCGGATTGGTTGGATTGGGTGGTAGTGGTTTTCCTACCTATATAAAATTAAATGCCAAACATCCCATCCACACGATTGTTGCAAACGGTGTTGAATGTGAACCTAATCTAATTAGTGACTATGAGCTTTTAATGACTCACCCAGATGAAATGATTCAAGGATTAATTTATAGCATGAAAGCTGTGGGTGCAAAAAAAGGAATCATTGCGATTAAAAAGGTTAATAAAGAAATAGAAGCAAGACTAAACTTTGCCATCAAAGAATTTCCAGAATTCGATCTTAAAGTTAAATTAGTAGGGAATCACTATCCACAAGGATGGGAATTAGAAACCATTCAAGCTGCAACAGGCATTAAAATCCCACAAGGAAAAATAACAGCAGAATATGGCATCTTAAACTTTAACGTCTCAACACTAGTCGGATTATACCGAGCAGTCAAAAAAAGATCACCAGTTTTAGAAAGATTTTTTACCATCAGTGGTAATGGCATTCATAATAAAAACTTTAGAGTTAGAATAGGAACTTCTATTTTAGATTTAATCGAATTAACCGGAGGTTTCAAAGACTTAGAAATCCCGAAAACCTTAATCCTAGGCGGTCCTATGATGGGGGTTAGCATGGATTCACAAGATATGGTCATTACACATACTGTTACAAGTTTAATTGTAAATAACGAAGTTTCTAGAGAAGAAGAACCATGTATTCATTGTGCATCATGCGTTTATTCTTGCCCGGTTCAAATTCAACCAGTTCAAATCATGAACGCTTTTAAAAGACAAGATCTAGATTTTTTACATGATTTAGCAGTGAATAAATGTATTGAATGTGGACTTTGTTCGTATGTGTGTCCTTCTAAGATTCATTTAACAGATTACATGAGAAAAGGGAAATCCTTATTAAAAGAAGGAGGCAGATGATATGCAGCATATAGATATTAAAGTTGAAACAAGTCCATATATTAGAAAAGATACTAGCACTAAAAGAATGATGATAGATGTCTTGATTGCTTTAATGCCAGTTGTTTTCTTTTCTATTTACAAATTCGGGTTAAACGCAGTTTTAAGAATGTTGGTATCTATAATTAGTATGGTTGGTTTTGAAGTTTTATATATCATATTATTTAAAAAAGTAGAACCAGAAAAAACCTTAAAACAAACATGGATGAAAAGAATAAAAACGTTAACGATTAACAACGTTACCGCACCGATGGTCAGTGGACTAATCTTTTCATTATTATTACCAGATCAAGTCTCATATTATGTCATTATCATTGGTTCTTTCTTTGGAATTGTTATTGGGAAAATGATCTTTGGTGGATTAGGACATAACTTATTTAACCCAGCTGCTTTTGGAAGAGTCTTTGTTGGACTATCTTTAACAGCTTTAATGGGAATAGGTGTTTATTCACAAGTTGATGGAGTCTCTGGTGCAACGTCATTAGCCATTGGATTTCCAGAAGTTTTTGCAAGTTACTCACTTAAAGATATGTTTTTTGGAAATATTCCGGGTAGTTTAGGTGAAACCAGTTCGTTAGCTATTCTTATTGGTGGTCTTTATTTATTAATTAGAAGATCAGCAGATTTTAGACCAGTCATCGCAACTTTGTTTAGTTTTACCGTTTTAATTGTTATCACAGGATTCATTCTTTATCCAAACGATGTTTTAAAATTCACACTATATCATTTATTTACAGGTGGTTTATTATTTGGACTATTCTTTATGGTGACAGATCCAGTGACCTCACCAATTACTAGACCAGGGCGCTTTATTTTTGGATTAATCATTGGCGTATTGATTTTTGGGATTAGAATTTTTGGGGCTTATCCAGAAGGAGTAGCAATGGCTATTTTGGTTGCTAACTTATTTGTGCCTCTCATCGACTATCCAAAATGGGCAACCAATCAATACACTAAAAAGTTTTTCATCGGATATACCTTATCCTTTGTCTGCATCATCCTTTTATCGGTATGGATGTTAGGAGGTTTTGGACTATGAGTATACAAAAAAAATCATTACTAACATTAACCATTGTTTTTATAATAAGTGTTGCTTTAGTCGTTATTAGTGGCGTGTTATTAACACCATTGATTGATCAAAAAGAAAAAGAAGCAATCATCTTAGAAGCACAAAGTGTTTTTAATCAAGCAGACGATGTTTTCTTATACAAAACCAATAAAGACCCTCAAAGCATTGAAGTAAAAGCATCTGTTTTAAAAGAAAAAACGCAAATTGGCTTTATCATTAAAGCAAAGAAAGATAATGAGTTTGGCCATATCGAGGTTTTAGTAGGAATTAAACCAGATGATAAAATTTCAGAAGTTAAAATCATAACTTTAAATCAAAGCATGTACCAAGAAGAAACAAAAAAAGCCGCCAGCGAATATAAAGGATTAGACATCACCAAATTAACAGATGCTAACAGTGGAGCAACCTCTGTGAGCATTCAAACGTTAGATGATCTGATTAAAGATATGAGCCAGGCTTACTTAAATATAGAAAAAGAACCAACCAAACCATATGAGACATGGTTTGGAAGTGATTATCAAATAGAAAGTCAAAGTGAAAATATTACTCAAAATATCATTTTAAAAGAAGTCATTAAAAATCAGGGGTTTGTTTATACCATAGAAAAATCAGGTTATTATCATAATGCTGAAGGACAAATCAGGGTGGTTTTAATTCTAGATGTTAACTATAAGATACTAGGTGTTTTACTACCAGAAGAACACTATGGACATTCAAAAGGAAGTTTTTATACCTCTGTTTTAGAATATGTAGAAACACTTATTAATCAAGATTTAATGAGTTTCCCAGATGAGTTTTCAGGAGCATCTGAAAACACAGGAAATTCAAGAAGACTCATCTTTGATATGATCAACTTAGTTAAGGAGGAGATTTTAAAATGAAAAGAGAAAACATTGTATTAGCTATTTGCTTTGGGATCATGGTTTTGATTTCCACTTTACTTTTAGTTTTCCAACAAACATTGATTCCAACAACGAAGGTTGATAAGTTATTTAATCAAAAAGTACAGTTATCAGAAGAAGAGTACATCAAATCAGGTAATATCATTTATAAACAAGAAGTTAAAAATATTTATGGTAAATCTATTTCGACACTCTATATGACATCAACTAAAAATAGTTTTGGGACCATTGAACTATTTATTGGCATAGATCATGAAAACAGAGTAAGAGTTATTGATAAAAAGATAGATCAAACATCATCCTATGTCAAACAAGTTAGAAACTATATTTTACAAAACTATCAAAATATTTATTTTGAAAACATTCAATTCATTGATGGTGCAGCCGGGGGGACAACCATCAATGTCAGTAGAAAAACAATTAAAGATACGGTTATAGAAGTAGTAAATTATCATTTAGACCTCAACGTAGAAGAGAAAGATTATATTTATGAGTTATTAAACGAAACTTACACAACAGTAAGTTCAAAAGAAGAAAATAATGTTTTCATTACTCAAGTTGAAGTTAAAGATCAAGTGTTAACCGTTTATAAAACGAAGGATCAAGGCGTTTATTTCGGGCAACAAGAAGGTAGTGTCACATTGCTTATTGCAGTGGATAATCAAAATAAAATAACCCATGTTTCCTTACCACAAGACTTATACGAACATACACCATCCTTTGCTCAATATGCTATAGATTATGTCAATGGGCTCATAGGGAAACTCATTACAGAAGAATTGCCTTCTGGTTCGGGAGCAACCAACTCTATTACCCTCATTAAAACGATGATTGAAAAAATTCAGGAGGTAGACCATGAATAAAAGTTTATTAAGGAATCAAATGTTTGCGATATTTTTCAGTATGCTTCCTGTTTTATTAGTCTCTAGAACCTTTGAAAGAGGATTAATCTCAGCAGGTATCTTACTAGGCGTTTCTGTAATTACAACCGTAGTTGCTTATCTGTTAAAAGACTGGATTAAAGGAACTTACCGAGTATATGCTTATATATTATTAGTGGCGGCTCAAATGACCATTATCGGCTTATTCTTAAAAATAGCCTTATCAAGTGGTCTTGAAAATGCAGGGTTATTCTTATCTTTATTTATTGTTAACGTAGTGATTATAGGTTATGCAGAATTAGTAGCAGACAAAGTCATTAGCATTAGAAAAAACTTTTTAATTGTACTGCAGTCAGCACTCTTAATTGTGTTAATTTCTTTGGCAAGAGAAATCTTATCAACAGGTGCCATCACGTTTGTAAATTTATTTGAATATCATGTCAAACTATTTAATGAAAAATACGCATTAACGCTATTTGGAGATATATCAGGAGGCCTCATTATTACAGGAATAGTCGCTGCAATCGCATTTGCTATTTTAACTAAAGGAGGTAAAGAAGAATGATTTTATCTTTTATAGCAGGTATATTTAGTGCGCTCTTATTTCAAAACGTTGTTACAACTTATACAGCAGGCGTTGACTTTGTGTTACAACAACCAACCAAAAGAGTTAAAGAAGCGTTTATCTATGGAGCGATGGTAAGTGTCTTATCATTATTAATCTTTTTAATTAGTTATCCATTAAACAGATTTTTATATATTCCTTATAACATAACCTATTTAATGTATATGAGCTTAGCGGTTATTATCATCATGATACACGTTATAGGAGAAATTATTTTAACCAAACTAAAGAAAGAAGCATTAAAAACTTTCTTTACAAAAGCCCTTTTTAACTCAGCAGCTATATTCATTGTTGTACTTAGTTTAGAACAAACAACTTTCCTAAAAGCGTTTAGTCTCGTCTTAGGATCAGGGCTAGGAGTTGTGCTCATGTTAATGGTTTTATCAACCATTGAGTTGAAACTAGAAAGTTCAAACGAAAGTTTAGTTATCAAAGGTTTACCAATGATCTTAATTATTTTAGGAATGATTGGTATCGTATTTAAAGGATTATCAGGTATATTTTAAAAAGTAGGTGTTTGTGATAATGAAAAAAATCAATTTAATTTTACTGTTTTTCATGGTTTTTATCTTAAGTTCTTGTTCAACATACGAAAGACTGAACCAAAATATTTTTACAATGGGGACAGTTGTTAACGTTAAAATAGATCATAAAAACAAAAATGAAGCAGAAAACCATTTCAAAGAAATTAAAGCGATCTTTGATTATTATCATGAGCTTGCAACCAACGAAGAAGCATCTATTCATCAATATCATAATGTTTATCACATCAACTCAAGCATTAAAAAAACAACAGAAGAACAAATCACAATTCAAGTAGAAAAAGAACTTTATGAGATGATTGAACTGGCTTTAAAAATAGAAAAAGAAACAACCGTTAACGGTATTAAATATTTTGATATTTCTATGGGACAAATCATTGATGAATGGAAAGAGTGGCTTAAACTAGAGTTTGAAAATATGTCAGAGGAAGAAAAACATCAATCCTTGATTGATGTAAAAGAAAGAGTAGCAGCCATACCACTCATACATGAAGGTATCACTTTAACAAAAGTGGGAGAAACACATTATTTAACCGTAAAACAAGGGGTTAAAATTGATTTAGGTGCCATAGCGAAAGGCTTTGCATTAGAAGAGGTTAAGAAATATTTAAAAACAAATAAGGTGGATAGCTACTTAGTAAACGCAGGTGGCAGTTCTATTATCTCAGGTATCAATAGGAAAAAAGAAAATGGACAATATTTAATTGGATTAGAAGACCCAGTTAAAAGTCTTAATTATAAAACAGGTTTTTATGCTAAAGTTAACATATCCAATATGGGACTTACAACTAGTGGAAATCACAAACAGTTTGTCAAAGTAAAAGAAGATGAAAAAATCAATATTTACCACCACATCATTTCACCGCAAACAAAAAAACCTGAAATGTTTTATCATACCGTGACCTTATTTGAAGAAAACGTTGCTTTAGCAGATGGATTAACCACAGCCTTATTCAACATGCCAAAAGAAGTTTTAACGACTTATTTAAAAGAAAAAGACCATCATTTGATTTTATATCAAACAGATGAAACCATCCAATTGATGTTTAAAGAAGAACTCTATGACTTACAATGGGAGCAGGGATATCGATGAAAAAATATTTAAAAGATATTTTTCTAATATCCTTTGTCATCATTATAGGAGTTACCCTCTTTTTTATCTTAAAGGTTAATAAGGTAGAAGGTTCTAACGCCTATATTTATTATAAAAATGAAGTATATGCGATCGTTGATTTCCAAAAACAAAAAATAGAAATCACGACCACCATCAAAGATGGATATCCTAAACTCACATCAGAAGATGAAATCGTCTTATTAGGAGATTATAAGAAAGGCGATCAAAAGACATATGTGTATATTCAAGCAGATTTTGAGTTAGAAAAAATTAGAATTAGAAAAGATGAATCTCCCTATCAAATAGCAGTTAACAGGGGATGGTATGATGGCAATGGTCTACCCTTAGTGTCTGCGCCCAATAGCATCAGCATTATTTTTAAAAAAAGTGAAGTGGACTCATCTGTATGAAAAATTTAAAAAAAATGGTCATCTTATCTAATTTATTAGCTATGTCTATCATCTTAAGTATCATTGAAGGGTTTTATCCTATCATCCCAGTACCATCAGCTAAAATAGGGTTTGCAAACA
This sequence comes from uncultured Acholeplasma sp., assembly GCA_937934685.1. Taxonomy (GTDB): domain Bacteria; phylum Bacillota_I; class Bacilli_A; order Acholeplasmatales; family Acholeplasmataceae; genus Alteracholeplasma. The sequence goes on from CALGYU010000082.1 coordinate 29,488, forward strand.
TTGTTGCGTTAATTGTGTTATATATGTATGGGTTTAAAGAAGGCTTTTTATTAATGATCTTAAAAGTTATTTTAGTAGCCTTACTATCAGGAAAATCATTTTCAGTGACTTTCTTCATGGGATTATTAGGTGGAATCTTATCTGTTATCATCATGCAAGTTTTTAGAAAAATGAAGTTTCATATCATTACTGTCAGTATGATTGGCTCAGTGTTTCATGCCATAGGTCAAGTTTTGGCAGCAATGTACTTTTTAAATACAGAAACTATTTACCTATATTTACCCATTATGCTTCTAACCAGTATCCCTGCAGGTATCTTAGTTGGAATCATTGCGCGGCAATTACTTAAAACAGAGATCATTCAAAACATAATGAAATAAAAGTGTTGAAAAATATAAATACTAGTGTTATAATACGTTGTGCGAAACTTACTATGACTATGTCATGGCGGAAGGAGAAAGAAATGAAACAAGGTATACATCCAAATTACCAACTTGTTAAAGTAGCATGTGCAACATGCGGAACTGAACACGAAATTGGAACAACTGCAAAAAATGTCAGAGTTGATATTTGCGGAAATTGTCACCCATTCTACACAGGAGCTCAAACATTTACTGTTGCTGCTGGACGTGTTGACAGATTTAACAAACGTTATGGTATTGATAAAAACAAAGAAAACAAATAATAAACGTGATTTAATTCACGTTTTTATTTTTTTAACCCATATATTTGTTATAATAAAAGAAATGATAAAAGGTGGGATAATGAATGGTTCAAGTACATAAAAAAGGAAGCATAGAGGTTGTTTGTGGACCGATGTTTGCAGGAAAAACAGAAGAATTAATTAGAAGAATCAAACGACTTGAATATGCTAAAAAAAGTTTTTTAGTCTTTAAACCTAAAATAGATGATAGATACAGTCAAACGGCTATTGTCTCTCATAATAAAAACGAAAAAAACGCTATTGAAATTGAAAATAGTACAGAAATCCTAACCTACGATCTTAAAGACGTTGAAGCAGTTATTATTGATGAAGCACAATTTTTTGATGATCAAATCATTTGGGTTGCCGATAAACTGGCAGACAAAGGAATTAGAGTCATTGTTGGTGGATTAGATAGAGATTTTAGAGGTGATCCTTTTGGACCGATGCCAGGACTTTTAGCGATTGCAGAAGAAGTCACAAAACTAACCGCTATTTGTGTTAAAACAGGAGAACCAGCAACAAGAACACAAAGACTTATTAACGGAAAACCAGCTCACTATAATGATCCGATTGTCTTAATTGGGGCAGAAGAATCTTATGAACCAAGATCAAGAGATGAACATATCGTATTAGGAAAGTAGGTAAAAAGTGGATAAAAAACTCATTTATATGAAAGAGGCATTACTTGAAGCACAAAAAGCCTATGATAAAAATGAAGTCCCTGTAGGAGCGGTGGTTGTTTTAAACGATCAAATCATTGCAAGAGCCCACAACAACAGAGAAACATCACAAAGCATCAGTGGACATGCAGAATTCATTGCTTTAAAAAAAGCATCTGAAATCATTGGGTCTTGGAGATTAGAAGAGTGTGAAGTTTATGTAACTTTAGAACCATGTCCAATGTGTGCTGGGGCAATGATACAATCCCGTATCAAGGCTTTATATTATGGCACAAATGACTTGAAATCAGGGGCTGTTAATAGTATAATAAAAATGCTTGATTTACCATTTAATCACAAAGTGTATTGGGAGTCAGGGATTTTAGCTGATGAAAGCAAAGCATTATTACAATCATTTTTTAAAGAACTTAGAAAAAAGAAATGAATATCCCTATAAAGCATCGCCATTCAATAGTAAGACGTGAACCTGGTCAGGTCTTGATTGAAGCAGCCATAAGCATTCTGCTATGTGGATGGCGATGCTTTATAGGGATATTTGATTTATAAGATTAAAGAAAACTTAAAAAAAGAGATAACTAAAAAAAACCTAGCCTAAAATGTGATATAATTTACTTGAAAATATGCAACAGCATAAAAGACGGAGGAAACAAATATGAAATTATTACCAAAAGTATATAAAGGCATTACCGGAGAGCCATTTAGAACAGAAGATTACAATGGCGCTAAAATTGAAATGTTTTATTTAGATGAAACACCATTTCTAGCAAGATTTGCATCAAAAGGGAAATTTGCAGTATGGACATCAGATGGAGAAAACTATCGTTTGTTAATAGAAAAAGGTTATTATGAAACCTTACCAGATTTATACCAACCGGCCATTAATGTGGTTTGGTTAGATTTTATGACTTTTGCATATAAAACACAATCTAAGCTATCAAGAAAATATAGTTTATTTACACTAATAACCTTTGCAATATCATTAGCAGCAGTTCTTTTAATTGGACAATTTGCAGATGATACCATTGGATTGGTTGTTGGAATTGGTATTTTATTTGTAGGGCTATATACTTTTTCAAGAAAACAACAAAAAGATTTACAAACACACATTAGAGCAGAAAACGTCATTGCAACTCAAAAAATTAAAGACATCATCGGCGAAAAAGAGTTTGAAAACTTGTTAAATGATCAACAAGCATATTATGAAAAATACTTTGCGTTTGAAGATGATGAAGCATTAGAAGATGAAGCTCAAATAGACGATGAAGAACTCGATACTCTTGAATATACCGAAACAGAAGAAAAAGAAACCATTGAAGCTCAAATAGAAGAAGAAAAAACAGGAGATAAATAAAAATGATTGAACGTCAGGCGATTAATGCAATAAAACTACTAGGTATTGATGCAATTAATAAAGCAAACAGTGGGCACCCAGGTATCGTCTTAGGGGCAGCCTCAATGTTGCATGTTTTATACACCAAACACTTAAATGTTAACCCAAAAGAAACACAATGGATTAACAGAGATAGATTCATTTTATCAGCAGGACATGGCTCAGCATTATTATATTCAATTAATCATTTATCAGGATTTGACCTTTCACTAGAAAATTTAAAAAACTTTAGACAAATCGGAAATACACCAGGACACCCAGAATATGGACATACTGCTGGAGTGGAAACAACCAGTGGACCATTAGGGCAAGGTATTTCAAATGCTGTTGGTATGGCTTTGGCAGAAACTCATTTAGCAGCTAAATTTAATAAACCTGGATTCCCAATCATTGACCACTACACTTATGTTTTATGTGGTGATGGCGATCTACAAGAAGGCGTCACGCAAGAAGCGATGAGCTTAGCGGGTCATTTAGGATTAGGGAAACTAATTGTCTTATTTGATTCAAACGACATTCAATTAGATGGAGAAGTTCATCTAGCTTATAGTGATGATGCTAAAAAGAAATTTGAAGCTATGGGATGGCAACACTTATATGTTGCAGACGGAGAAGATTTAGCCGCTGTACATAAAGCTATTTTAAAAGCTAAAAAAGAAACCAATAAACCAACCATTATTGAAGTGAAAACAATTATTGGTAAAGATACTTCACTACAAGGAACCAGCAAAGTACATGGATCACCTATTGGTGAAAAAGAAGCAGAACAACTAAGAAAAAATTTAGGCACAGATTTAGCGCCTTTTGAAGTTGAAAAAGATGTTTATGACTTTTATAAGAAAAAAGTCTTTAACAGAGGAAAAAAACAAAACAAACTTTGGAACGATCTTTTAAAACAATACAAAGAAACATATCAAGAAGAAGGACGTTTATTTGACCAATATTTTTCAGATGTTAACATAGATGTTAACACCTTACCGGTATATGAAAGTGGTACAAAAGAAGCTACTAGAAACGTTAGTGGAAAAATCATTGATCAACTATCAAAACAATACTTAAACTTAATAGGAGGTTCAGCTGATTTAACCTCTTCTACAAAAGCCAAAGGGGCGGATGGCCACTTTAGCAAAGAAAACAGATTAGGAAGAAACATTAACTTCGGTGTAAGAGAACATGCCATGGCATCGATTGCTAACGGTATGGTATTACACGGAGGGTTAAAAGTGTTTGTTGGAGGATTCTTCATTTTTAGTGATTATATGAAACCGGCGATCAGACTTTCTTCTATTATGGAAATACCAATGATTTATGTTTTCACACACGATTCAGTTGCAGTCGGAGAAGACGGACCAACCCATGAACCAATTGAACAATTAGTCATGTTAAGAAGCATACCAAACATGTCTGTTATAAGACCAGCGGATGCAACAGAAACCAAAGCGGCATGGAAGATAGCTATGGAATCTAAAAAACAACCAACGTCTATCATCCTGACTAGACAATCTGTACCTAACCTAGAAAACACCAATGTAGAAGGTGTTTTAAAAGGTGCATATATTGTTAAAAAAGAACAAGAAAAACTTGATGGAATTATTTTAGCTTCAGGTTCTGAGGTATCCTTAGCGCTTGAAACACAAAAGAAACTAGCAACACAAGGTTTAGATATTAGAGTAGTAAGTATGCCATCAATGGATTTATTTGAAAAACAAAATCAAGCATATAAAGATGAAATTTTACCAAAAGGTGTTAAAATTTTAGCTGTAGAAATGGCAAGTCCAATGGCGTGGTATAAATATACACCACATGTTTATGGCATCGAAACTTTTGGTGTTTCTGCACCATTAGAAGCAGTGTTGAAATATTTTAAATTCACACCAGAAGATTTAGCAAATAAATTTCTAAGTATAATATAGAAAAGAAGTGTTTTAATGTACGATAGTATCGTTGTTGGTGGAGGGCACGCCGGAGTTGAGGCTGCACTAGCACTAGCAAAAATGAATAAAAAAGTAATGTTAGTCACAGGTGACCTTAATAAGGTCGCCTCTTTACCTTGTAATCCATCGATTGGTGGACCGGCTAAGGGAATTGTTGTTAGGGAAATTGATGCCCTTGGTGGTGCCATGGCAAAAGCAACAGATTTAGGACAAATTCAAATGAAACTTCTTAATGCTTCAAAAGGACCAGCCGTTAGAGCGTTAAGAGCACAAGTGGATAAAGTGAAATACCCAAGAATCATGCTTGAGATTTTAAAAGCGGAAAAAAGATTAGAGTTATTAGAAGCTTTTGTAGATACTTTATGGATTGAAAACAAAAAAATCAAAGGCATTATTTTAGAGGGTGGAGAAAAAATCGCTTCACAAACAGTCATTATTACAACAGGAACATATCTTGCTAGTAAAGTCTTAATTGGTCATACCAAAGTTTCATCTGGACCCAACGGAGAAAAAACAACCTATGGTATTAGTGGACAACTTAAAAGTGAAGGATTTGAAGTCGTTAGACTAAAAACAGGAACACCGCCTAGAATTGCTAAAGATAGCATCGATTATAGTAAAATGACCCTTCAACCAGGTGATGATAAATTTCAAACCTTTAGTTTTAACACACCGATTACCGATATGGGACATCAAGAACCGTGTTACCTAACACACACCAGTCCTTTAACACATCAAATCATTAATGAAAATTTAGCAGAATCTTCTATGTATGGTGGCATTGTTGAAGGTATTGGGCCAAGATATTGTCCGTCAATAGAAGACAAAATAGTAAGATTTGAAGATAAAGAAAGACATCAAATATTTATTGAACCAGAAAGTTTAGAAATTGATGAAATGTATCTTCAAGGATTATCAACCAGCATGCCTAAAGAAATTCAAGAAAAAATGGTCAGAAGTGTCCCAGGATTAGAAAATGCCGTTATCGTTAAACACGCTTATGCAATTGAATATGATGCAATCAATCCTATCCAACTATACCCTTCTTTAGAAACAAAGATCATTGAAAACCTATTTTGTGCTGGTCAAATCAACGGCACCAGCGGATATGAAGAAGCCGCAGGCCAAGGATTAATGGCCGGAATCAACGCCGGATTAAAAATAGAAGGCAAAGAACCTTTAATCTTAAAACGCAACGAAGCGTATATTGGCGTTTTAATCGATGATTTAGTAACCAAAGGAACACAAGAACCTTATAGACTACTTACATCAAGAGCAGAATACCGACTTTTATTAAGACATGATAATGCGGATTTAAGATTAAGAGAATACGGTTATCAATTAGGACTCATTGATGAAGCTACTTATCAAGAGTTTATTGCCAAAAAAGAAGATATTAATCGAATTTTAGAAATGTGTGATCAAGTAAGAATCACACCAACAGAAGAAAATATCAATTACTTAAACGCCATAGGGTCTGCACCAATTTATGAAGGTGTTTTATTAAGCACTTTACTAAAAAGACCAGAAATAGATAAAGAAACCATCAAACACTTCTTAAAGGAAGATGTTTCAGAAGCAGTTTATGAACAAGTGGAAACACAAATCAAATATGACGGATATATCAAAAAGTCATATAAAGACGCTGAAAAAATGATCAAACTAGAAACTAAAGTTATTCCACAAGAATTGAATTACCATTCAATTAAAAACCTATCTTCAGAAGGTAGAGAAAAACTCATTAAAATAAAACCACAAACCTTAGGACAAGCTTCACGCATCTTAGGCGTAAATCCTGCAGATATCTCAATTCTAATGGTTTATTTGGAGAGCCAATATGTTTCTAGATGAATTAAAAAAAATTAATATTGAATTATCAGAAAAACAAATTCAACAATTTGAAATCTATTATCAATTTTTAATTGAATATAATAAAATTACCAATCTAACAGCAATTACAGATCAAAAAGAAGTTTATTATAAACACTTTTATGATTCTTTGTTGTTAACACAAAGCGTTGATTTTAACAAAATAAATAATATGTGTGATATTGGAGCTGGAGCAGGCTTTCCAAGCATTCCAATTAAAATCCTTTATCCACATTTAAAAGTCACTATTGTAGATTCCTTAGGAAAAAGAATTAAGTTTTTAGAACAACTAACAGAAAAACTAGAAATCAACCAAATGAACTTAATTCATGATAGAGCGGAAACTTATGCCGTCAAACATTTATCAACCTACGATCTTGTCAGCGCAAGAGCAGTAGGGCACCTATCCATCATATTAGAACTGGGTGTTCCAATGTTAAAGGTAGGCGGGTATTTTTTAGCACCCAAAGGACAAAATTATTTAGAAGAAATAGAAGAAAGCAAAAATGCATTTAAAATATTAAAAGTTAAAAAGGTTAAAACAGATGTATTTGAACTACCTTTTGAATATGGTATGAGAGCAAACATCTTATTTGTAAAAGAAAAAGAAGTTAAAGGGTATCCAAGACCATATGCTCAAATAAGTAAAAAAAGATTGTAAAGGAAGTTTAAGTTATGGGAAAAGTCATTGCAATATCTAATCAAAAAGGTGGAGTGGGAAAAACAACAACAAGCGTTAATCTTGCTGCTGCACTATCTATGCAAGGGAAAAAAGTTTTATTAATAGATTTTGATCCACAAGCAAGCGCCACTGCCAGTTATGGTATTACAAGGGGCTTGAATGAAAATATATACAATGTACTCATGGGAGAAAAAACATTTCAAGAAACCGTTGTTTATTTAGATCAATTTAAATTGTTTGTGATGCCTGCGGCCATTAATCTAGCATATTTAGAAGTCAATGTGGATTATGATGAAAGAAATTACTTCTTATATAATCATCTTCAAAAAATAAAAGATGATTTCGATTATATTCTCATAGATTGTCCACCGTCATTAGGGTTATTGACCTTAAATGCCTTATATGCATCAGATACAGTTTTAATACCAGTGCAATGTCATTTTCTAGCAGTAGATGGATTAACACAATTGTTAAACACCATCAGATTGGTCCAACGAAATCTAAGAGTTAATAACAGATCATTATTAATTGAAGGGGTTTTATTAACAATGCTGGATAAAAGAACAAAAGCAGGATGGGAAGTTGTTAATGAAATCAAAGGGTATTTTGGTAAAGAAGTCTTTGAAACCATCATTACCAGTAATGTTGCAGCACAAGTTGCGCCAACTTATGGGTTACCAGTGCTAAAATATGCACCTAACTCAGCAGCATCTAAATTATATAAATCATTAGCCAAGGAGGTTTTAAAGAGAAATGAACAAAAAGGAATTAAAACCCAGAAAAATTGAGGATCTATTAAAAGAACACAACGTAGATGATATTTTAGAAGGTGAAGTTATTGAGGAAGTTAGTTTAACCCTCATTAAACCAAACCCTTTTCAACCAAGACGTATTTTTAATCAAGAAAAAATCGCAGAACTTGCCAGTTCTATTAAAGAGCACGGTGTTTTTCAACCGATTATTTTAAAACCAGTTAAAGAAGGATATATTATAGTTTCAGGCGAAAGACGCTTTAGAGCCAGTAAATTAATTAATAAAGAAACCATTCCGGCCATTGTTAGAGCATATCAAGAAGATAAAGTTGCAGAAATTGCGTTAGTAGAAAACCTACAAAGAGAAGATTTAACAGCTATTGAAGAAGCGGAAGCTTATTTAAACGTGATGAAACAAATGAATTTAACCCAACAAGAACTAGCAGATAAAATTGGAAAAAGCAGATCTCATGTGACTAATATGCTAGGATTGTTAGGATTACCATCAGAAGTACAAGAAATGATGTTAAATAATCAAATTTCTATGGGCCACGCAAGAGCATTAAGTAAACTAGACAATCCAGAGACAATCATTAAATTAGCTAAAAAAATAGAAAAAGAAAGATTGTCTGTAAGAGAAATAGAAGATTTAACACAAACAGAAAAAAAAGCTAGAGAAATAAAAGTAAAACCTAAAGAAAAAAGATATTATGATTTTGAAAAAGTTGTCCAAAAAAAATATGACATCCATGTAAAAATTAGCGAAGGAAAAATCGTTTTATCTCATCTAGATGAAGACAAAATCAATCAAATCATCAAAAAATTGACAGAGGAGCTTTGAGTATGTATTCATTAGGGACCCGCATAAAAACAAAAAAAAATCACGCTTGTGGTAAAAACGAATGGGTAATCATAAGAACTGGGGCCGATATTAAGCTTAGATGTTTAAATTGCCAAAGGGAAATTATGCTCTCAAAAAGAGAATTAGAGAAGAAAATTATCAAAAAATAAGAAAAAAACATATAAAATTAGCAAAATAGAAAAAAGTTACAAAAAAGGGTTGATTTTATAGTTTGTTTACGTTATTATTATTAGGCAAGTGTGCATCGGAGGGGTAGCGAAGTGGCTAAACGCGGCAGACTGTAAATCTGTTCCTAACGGTTCGGCAGTTCGAATCTGCCCCCCTCCACCATTTTTAAAACAGCATATAACATGAAAAAAACGCCTTGATAAAATATTTAATAAAATAGGCTTGACAAGGTTATTTTATAATGTTAGAATGTTAGAGCGTCTTAATGAAAGATTGCAAATTAAGTCTTTGAAAACTGAATGATGATGAGTAAGGATAATCGCGAAAGCGAAACAAAAAAAGAATGAGTTAAAATTAAACAAAACAAAAATAATTTTTTGGAGAGTTTGATCCTGGCTCAGGATGAACGCTGGCGGCGTGCCTAATACATGCAAGTCGAACGAGAGAAGTAACTAAGCTTGCTTAGTTACGGATCTAGTGGCGAACGGGTGAGTAATACATAAATAACCTGCCCCAATGTCTGGGATAACAGATGGAAACGTCTGCTAATACCGGATACGTTATCTTAAGGCATCTTGAGATAATAAAAGATGGGATACATCGCAATGGGATGGATTTATGGCGCATTAGTTAGTTGGTGAGGTAACGGCTCACCAAGACGATGATGCGTAGCCGGACTGAGAGGTTGAACGGCCACACTGGGACTGAGACACGGCCCAGACTCCTACGGGAGGCAGCAGTAGGGAATTTTCGGCAATGGGGGCAACCCTGACCGAGC
>CALGYU010000083.1 GCA_937934685.1 uncultured Acholeplasma sp.
AGGTATTTAAAATAGATGGTGTAAAGATACTACCTATCCATTAGGTGGTGTACATACACCATCTTTTTGATAGGTGCGTTTAAGTGATTAAAAAAATGAAGAACTCTTTTATAATGTAATTAGCCAATAATTCATAAAAAGGAGTTCTTCATGTATGATAATACCATAAAATTATATAAGTTAGAATCTATAAGTCCTCACATTGAATCACTTGAAACAACAAGTAGTTCTTCTTCATTGATCTTACATTTAACATTAAAGAAAATAAATGTCACCTGTCCTATTTGCCAGACAGATCATATGTATTTTCATGGTTTCAGACATAAAAAAATCATTCATAGTATTTCTATTGAAGACAAAATCTTAATTGACTATGCATCAAGAAGATATCGTTGTAGGCAATGTCAAAAAGTAATTAGTGAGCCCAACCCCTTTAATCAAAAGTATCAACAAATTAGTTTAAAGACAAAACTGTCTATTCTATCCTATTTAAAAGATTTTAACCATACCTTTACAGATACAGCAAAACTGTTTAATGTATCTATTCAAAGTGTGATTGATATCTTTGATAAGTTTATAGATGCTAGACGGAAAACCTTACCTGAAGTCATCTGTATTGATGAAGTATTTACCTCTAAAATGAATAAATACAAATATGCCTGTGTTTTATTAGACTTTAAGTCATCTAAGTTAATTGATGTTATAGCTACGCGTCATAAAAACTATTTAATCGAATACTTTAGTAAAATACCTGTAAAAGAAAAAGCCTCTGTAAAGGTATTTATCATGGATATGTGGGACTCATATAAAGATACAGTTAAACTATGTTTTCCTAAAGCCTTAATCGCTGTAGATTCCTTTCATATCATCAGAAACTTAAATGAGGCGATTAAAGCTATTCGAATTAAAGCTCAACAAAAATACTATCAAAACAAGTCTAGTTTAGAACATCAAGACATGTATTACTACATGTTAAAAAAGTTTCATTACTTCTTCGTTAAAGATTATGAATCTATTTATGATGGCAAAATCAAAATGTCAAAGTATCAAACATATTGGCATAAATCCGAAATACTACATTATCTTTTGACCATTGATAATGAGTTAACTGCCGCTTACCGACTGAAAGAAAAATACCGAACATTTAACTTAACAGCGGACTATGAAACCTGTGATGAGCCACTTAATGAACTAATCTATGAATTTAGAAATAGCGAGTTAGCAGAGTTTAGATCTTTTGGTAAGACTATAGAAAAATGGAAAGTAGAAATCAAAAATTCATTTATCAGAGTAAATGGTCGTAGAATATCTAATGGACCTATTGAATCCACCAACTCAAAAATTAAAACAATTATTAAAACAGCTAATGGCATAAGAAGTTTTTATCGTTTTAGAAACAGAGTATTATATTCTATCAACAAAGATATACCCATTCAAAATAAATAACACATTTGGATTATTGGCATAGAAAAAGGGCACTGAAAAGTGCCCTTTGATGTATACACCACCTAATGGATAGGTCATTTTTACACCATCTTTTGGATAGCCC
>CALGYU010000084.1 GCA_937934685.1 uncultured Acholeplasma sp.
GATCGGTGTGTTGACTGTAATATTAAAAGCTTCGTTTCTCATATTTTTAACAACGTTTCCTATGATCTAAATTTGAGTCGTTAGGGTGTAGCTACCTAAATTGATTCACGAATAATCAATTTATAACCTTTGATGAGGTTTTTTACTGTTTACTTAACTTTTTCACTTGACTTACTATAGTTTATCTCCTTCGATTATAGATTTAAGTATCTTTTTATCTTTACATATTTAATTAAAGACGATCTAATTCTATTATACGCATTAAAGAGCAAAAATTAAAGTTTTAATGCACTTTGATTTATGACATAGTATTTGCACTACCTAACGATAAAAAAAGATGCTAAAACCGAAATTTCATACCCTAGGGAATAAACTATGGTTTTATGCACCTGGCTCGTGTTATAATATTTCCGTTGATTAAATTCAACAAAATTTATGAAGGAGATGAACTAATGTTCAAAAATCAAAAAAACGAGGTTTTCGATGAATAAGAGGAGGTAGCTATGGTTGAGTTGGTTTTCCTGGTATTAATCATTTGGTTAATATCAAGAGACAACAATAACAAAGATGATAAGTAACATTATCATTTACCAATAGCATTGTCCCCTTAAGGACTAACCTCAAGTTCATCAAACTCATAAAAAAAAGAGCTGGGATTGCCGTCCTAGCTCTTTTGCTTTTTGTAAAGCTTCCTCAAGTTCAATTAAATTATACAATATCTTTTATGATAATGCAACATTTCTTATTTAATGCTTTTTCATATATTCTACTCTTCTATCAAACTCTTTAAGAGCATCTTCTAATTCGTGATAAAATTCTCCAGAATAAATTAATCCATTTCCATAATATCTTCTGAAGCATTTTTCTCTAACAATTGCTTCTTCTCAACTGCTATGCTTAATAGATGTTGAAGATAATCATCATTATAATCTCCATCCCTAGCATTATCGAAAGCTGCAGCATCTGCAGTGTGCCATTGATCTGAACTAACTTTACTAAAGTTTATTTGATATCCAGCTTCACTTGCAAGCTGTGTAACAAAAGCTCGTTTGGATCTACCGTTACCATCTCTAAATGGATGAAGTATATTAAGCTCTGTCATGAATTTGGCTAATTTAGGAATGAATTCTTCTTTAGATAGATTTTTAAAATAATTATCTTCGGCTAGATTGTAAAATAACTGATTGGCTTTTGAATCTATTTCTCTAGCTGCAGTAAATCTTGTTACTGAATCGATTGCATGTTCATTTCTCTTGTTTGGCCAGCAAAATAATAAATATCATCAAACAAAAATCGATGGACCTTTTTTAAGTGTTCAAAATCAAAATTACCTTTAATAGGATTTTTTTGTAAACTTAAGTCTTTTAGAAAAGTAACATCTCTTTCTAAAACATTCAACTCATCGAGATCTCTAATATCAAACTTATTGGTAAGTTTTAATTCATAGAAGTACTCTTCCACAAAAAAATCGCCTAATTCCTTAAGCCTTTTTAGATTTTCTCTATCTTCAGCTTGTAAGGCTAAGCTCTTTTGAGTATATTTTGACAAAAGAATCACACACCTTTTACAAATATTTCAGCTAAAGCTTCGTCTAAAGAAATTTCATCTGATAAAAATTTGCGACCTAACTTAATGTTTTCTTCTGTTAGGTCCATACCTTCCATTTTATAGGAAGTAACAGTGTTTCCAATAATTATTTCTTTTTCTTTTTCAGTTAGTTTTTTATCTTTTAACACACTATCACCGCTTTCCATTTCTATATATATATTATACCCTAAAACACCATCAGAAACAATCTAAACACGGCCACTAGGCCGCTTGGTAGCGACCTTATATCCGTGTAATGCTTCAATTAATTAAATGCTTCTAAATCATTTAAAATTTGCCTTTCTTCATTAAGTAACCCCTTTTGTTCCTTGATTAATATATCTAATTCGGGAATTTTAATTCCAAATTGCGCTAGCATGGCGCATCTAAGTTCATAGTTATAGTGGTTATCAGCCATTTCATTTCTAACTTTACGTCATTGATTCTCTAGTTCTTTACGAGTATCAATGACAACACTAATCAAGCAATTACCATGATAAACCGTATCAGCTTTGTTATATTTTTCTAATGCTTCTAACACAACAGCTCTTGCTTTAGTAATCCTTGAGCCCCTAGAACTGATAAAACTATTTTTTAGCATAAAAAAAGGAGTTACTGCTTTCAGCAGATCCTAGTAGTTTTAGATACTTATGCAGAGAAACCTTACTTTACTTTTCTCTGGCGTTGTTATTTATTTGTTTTTAAAAAGATAGGGGCACTGTTTTTTATTGAAAGATGCAATCACGAGCATCAAGGGGGGATTTTAGACGCATTTGTCTGATTTTTGACACACTTGACGGTTTTAATTGAATGAAATTAAAGTTATAATTAGTCTATAGAACATATTAAGGAGGAATATAAATGGGCATTGATCAAATCATTTTAGAGAGACGAAAGAAACTGGGACTTACTCAACAGGAACTGGCGCATAAACTAGGTGTAACTGATAGGTCCGTATCAAGATGGGAAAAGGGTTCTTCTACTCCAGACATTCACTCATTGAAAAGATTATCTGAACTGTTGAATATACCAATGGATAAATTTTATAGTGAAATTACTGTTGAACCGATTGTAGAAGAACGTCTTGATACTTTAATTATAAATAGATTCATCACTTTATCAATAATATCATCCGGATTATTATTTGTTAGTATTATATTAATATTGGTTTCGTTCTACATGACACACAGAAGTAATGAGTCATTCATATTTCAAGTTATAGGTATTATATCAGTTATAATTTCAATAACAATCTTTGTTATATCAAACATTACATTCACAGCGAGTTACAGGGCAAAAAAACTTCAAAGTGATTATAAAAGACTAAAATTAAAACACTTGATAATTTTCTGTAGCATTCTTGTATTCTGCATAATTTTGCTTATAATTATAATAAATTTATAGGGGGTATTTAAAATGAAACGAGTTTTCAATCTTGTTTTAGTAGTAAGCATTGTATTTTCAAGTTTTTTCTTATTGGGGTTTAAAATAGTTGAACAGAATTTTGAGATTGTAGAAGCCCATGATTATTACTTTGAGAATAATCAGCTAATTGTTCTAGGTAACAGAAATGATATTTCTTCTCTAGAAGTGAAATATTATTTGGATACTGGAAAAACATTGTTTATATACGATTATTATCTTGATGATAATATTTTTGATAACAACGCCTCTACCGCTTCTGCAGTGCTTTATGTTTTAAAAAACGTTGATATACTTGATGAATATTTCGATGATTTTGATAATTTCAAGTCACAAGTATTAAGTTTTTTTGAGGAAAAATCCGATTTACAAAATGATCATTTCACCCTTTTCAATACACCAGTATTTTCCACTTTATACACAGGAACATTCCGATATGTAGAAAAACCATATGGATACATTGATGTTGATTTCACTGTTGAAAAGTATAGAAGCAATAATGTTAGCAGTCTTTATTTAGTGACCACTCATGCTTCATTTAGTCCTGGCTCGATTGCAAATAAAAACAGTGATACTACTTATGATGCAAAATGGGAAAACTATGCTGGTTATCTTCACGTTGGCTCTTATCGTGCATTTCTTGAGTTTTATCCTGGAGAAGGAAGAAAAGGAGGAACACCTATATATAAAGATGCTTTTCCCATAAATCAACCTGGAGTAGTTACAATAGGTTCAACTTATACCGCAGGAATTAATCTAGGTTATTCTTTTACAAATGGATTTAGTTTGACAGATGTTTCAACTGAATATGGTGGTAACATTGGAGTTAATATTGAGCGTTCATATTCAAAATCATTTACATATCCTGAACCTTCACTCTCTGCTCAACAAAGCTCTGTAGACACAAATGTCTTTCAATGGAACTATCAATATGTAGATAGACGCAATGAGACCAATCACTTAACTACTGGTTATATATTTGAAATGAATAACTACAACCATAATTTACTTGAAGGTGATGTTGGTATTAGTTTTGCTACTCAAATGACCGTAAGGGATCCAGGTGGGTGGTGGTTCTGGCAAAAACCTGTAAACCATACAATATATACTCAAAGATGGTTTAGCTATTATTAAGACAGATAGTTGCATTCCTAAATAGGCTGTAAAGAAATGAAGTTTTAATACTTCAGGAAATTACAGCTTTTCTTTTTATATTGAAGGGGATAATAAGTGAACGTCGATTAAATTTTAAAATATTGAAAGCCTTCAATCTGCTCTTGAATGCAGGACAAGGAAAGTTGAAGATTAAGCTTGAATACATAAAAATTTACTCAAGATACAAAATATTTAGTTTAAAGAACAAAACTGCAACTATAAAAAAAACATTGAGTTCTTTATAAAGTGAGTAGGTTATAAACTCTACCGTATATTTCATCAATTTCATAAAATTCATTGAAACATAAGCCTTTTTCTTCTGACGCAACCTGAAGATGTAATTTTAATTCCTTGCAGATTCTTTTTTAAATATACTGCTTGATAATTTTCAGGTTCATTTATGCAAAATCAGCTGTCAGATATCTCTTTATCATACAAGTATAAACACTCCATGCATATTTGCAAGAATAAGTAATGTAGAATCATTAGTTTGTTCATCCATATCATGATAACTAATCCCTGTTCTTGCAATATACTGTTTTGCATCACGGTTATCCTCCATTAACTCCACTAATCTTTGCTTTGATTCAACACTGCCTTTAACTCTCATTTCAAATAAGCATGTATTAGCCATATTTTATTCCCTTTCTGGTTTGTAGGGTTTGCCATCCCTTTGCACCTTCAGAAGAGCCGGTGTTTTTAGATGCAATAAGGAATTGGAATAACGAAAGCCTGATAAATCTAGTCTTGGGTGCGGCCAAGGATAGTTTAGAATATTAGCCTTGAGATTATGCCGAGAAAATTATTGCATACTTTTAGGCTATAATGAACGGTGCAAAGGGGATCATATTTTTAGTTGTTAAATAGATCCTAACTACTCTTTATATACAGAAGGGTGGTCTTAATATGGAATTTGAAAAATTTAATAAAGATAAAATCAATAAACTAAATAATTTTTTTATGCATTCTGTCATGATTAATGTTGTAATATCTCTGGTTGTTTTTGTTTTGTCTGTTCTTACATTACTATTTGTTGGATTATACTCTGACTTAGATCAAGGCATAAAAATATCAATCATATCGATTGTTGCGACTTTTCATTATTACAACAGCAAAATCAATCATTGATCGATTAATCGATGTCTCAAAATATTACTCGATTCTTCTTTCTGAAGAACAAAGAGCCTTTAATAAAACGATTGGTGTGGAGATTGAAAAAATTGATTTTGAAGACACTGTTGAAAAGGAAGAAAATGACTAAATCGTTTTCTTTTTTTTTATGTTTTACATCTACTTTTATGAAGTATAATACCCCATGTGAATTAAGAAGGAGGAATAAATACGACCGATAAAATTATGAACAAGAGTTAGAAAAATATGCCGGTATAATTAATTATTTGGTGAATGATGTCTATAATTGGAATATTAAATCAGATATCAAACAGGAGTTATTAATGTTTTTATTTAATCTTCTAAATGATAAAGAGCTAGAGGTTCAAAACAAGAAAAACTATATTTTTATTTGTTTAAAAAATAAAAGAAATCAATTACTTCAAAGTTCCAAATATAAATCCTTAAATTTAATAGATGACTATAGCCATTTAAGCTCACCTGTTGAATCTGAAGATGAAAAGTTCTTAAGAGATAACCTGGATGAGTTTTTGCAAGAAAACTTAACAGATGATGAACTTATATTAATTAAAAATTATTTCTTTGAAAAAAAGACAATGACAAAAATAGCTAAAGAGCATGGTGTCTCACAGCAAGCAATTTCAAAAAAAATATCTAGAATACTAGCTCATTTGAATCAAAAACTATAAAGAAAAACCTACTGATTAAAGTAGGTTTTCGTATACTAAGACTGAGAGTTATCTCTTGGTCTTTTTCTTTTATAGATTAGAGTGTATAATACACTTGAAGGAACAGTTAATATTTGATCTTAAAGATCGTGAAAGCTTATATACCTTGAGTATTTATTAAGCCTGTTCCTTCCTTTAAAACAACGTGGGCTAAGAGGATGATGACTCTTAGCTTTTCTTTTTTTATAGGCATGTAAAAAAAGAAAGTTTTGAAACTAAAGAACGTGTGGTTTTTTTTATTTAAAAATACATTAATTCAAAAACTATCGTCTATACTCTTTTATAGATTGTTTGAGTTTTTTATGTGTGACAAATACAAAAAATAATGAAATAGGTGTAAGAATAATTCGGATTCTAATATACCAATCTGCAAATGATAGCCCAAAAAAATCTGAGTAAAGCATGCCAACTACTAGACCTACGGCTGAATGAAATAAGACTACACTCGATATTATTAATAATGACGTGTATATAAAAATTTTTATTTTTAGCATATAATCTCTCCTGAAAATGGATATTTTACTTTAGTATACTATAAATTTGGTGAAATACATGATCCGAAGGATCATATGTTACAAGCATTTTTAGTTGTTTGTTTTTCTTTTTTTACTGCCTTTAAAATATGCAAAAACAAAATAGTTATGAGTTTAAATTAGCATTAAAAACTTAAATTTCAGTTAATAAGAAGATTAAAATAGTATAGAATACTTTAAAGATGAAAAAAGGAACTACATTTACAGTAGTTCCTAATTAGCTTTTTAAAAAATCATGGTATGCATCAAATATTTTATATTTTTAAAAATTCGTATATATATCTTTGTAATTAACTCTAAATAACTCAAGTAATTTAAAAAAATTTATTCATCGTATTGTGGCGTATGTTCTCTAAATCTACTGTATGCTGTATCAAAGATATATTTAACCGTTCCTAAACTTCCTTGTCTGTTTTTAGCTACAATCAATTCTGTTTCACTAACAGAGGAATCTCTGTTTTTAGAATGATAGTCTTCTCTGTATAAAAACATCACGATATCCGCATCTTGCTCAATTGATCCGGATTCTCTTAAGTCCGCTAGAACTGGTCTTTTATCTTCTCTTTTTTCAACATCACGAGATAATTGTGATAAGGCAATGACTGGAATTTTTAATTCTCTAGCCATTTGTTTTAAACCTCTTGAAATACGTGCAACTTCTTCTTGTCTGTTAACGATTCTATCATCACCTTTGATGAGTTGAAGGTAGTCTATTACAACAAAGTCTAGTTTGTCTTCTTGTTTTAGTTTACGACATTTTGCTCTAATATCAGAGATGGTGACTCCTGCAGAGTCATCAAAGAAAACATTTAATCTAGAAACTACTTGTGAGGTGGATTCTAAAAATTGCCATTCCTTAGGTGAAAGATCTCCTGTTCTAATTTTTCTGTTTTCAACGCCTGATTCACAACTTAAAATTCTAGCAGTTAGTTGGTCATTGCTCATCTCTAAACTGAAGATGGCAACGCCTGCTTTTCCGTTTTTATTATTTTTAGCCACGTTTAAAGCTAGGTTCATTGCAAACGCACTTTTCCCTACTGATGGTCTGGCTGCTAGAATGATGAGTTCTTCTGGTTGAAAACCAGAGGTTATTTTGTTTAGATTAGGAAAGCCTGTATTGGCTCCAGTAATTCCACCTGTTTTGTTTTTATTTTGTTCTATTTTTTCTTTTACTTCTGTTAGTACTTGACTGATTTCAGTAAAAGAAGAGGTTCTTCTTTTTTGTGATACTTCAAATATTTTTTCTTCTGCAAATTCTAAATAGGTTCTAGCATCTACATCTTTTAATCCTTCTTCAGCAATTTTATGTGAAACATCGATGACTTGGCGTTTGAGTGATGCGTCCATAATTAATTCGATATATGTTTCAATATGTTCTGTTGAAGGTACCATATTTCCTAATTGGATTAAATAGGTCAACCCACCAATGCGATCAATTAACTGTTTTCTTTCTAAAACATAGGAAACAGAAGCATAGTCAATGCTTTGATTGTCTTGAAAAAGTTCTTTCATTGCTTGAAAAATGTACCCATGATTGGCGTTGAAAAAATCGTATTCAGTTACACCATCAATAGCAACTGGCATTTTCCCTGGATCTAAAAATAAAGATCCTAATAACGCTCTTTCTGCATCTTGGAATGACGGTAAGCTTCTTCCTGCGTTCATTTTAGTTTTCTCCTATGACGTTAACTTCAAATTGTGCTTTGATGTTTTTAGTTAAAGAAACACTAGCCGTATAAATACCTACTGAGTTAATTTCGCTTGATAGTTCTATTTTCTTTCTATCGATAGTGATACCATATTCTTTTTCAAACTCTTCTACAATTTGTTTGGTCGTTACTTTTCCAAAAACACGGCCATCTGGTCCGACTTGAATACCTACGGTGACCTGTTTACCGTCTACTTCTGTTTTAAGTTTTTCCATTAAATTAATGTAGTTAAGTTCGCGTTCTTTTAATTCTTCTTGTTCCTTTTTAAGTTGATTTAAGTTTTCTTCATTGGCTAAGATTGCTTTTTTAGAGGTGATTAAAAATTGTCCATATCCGTTTGCAACATCAATGACTTCATCTTTTTTACCTCTTCCTTTAACATCTTCTAATAAAATTACTTTCATATCTTCACCCTCTTCATATTCTAGTTTCAATAGTTCTTTTAATTCTTCTACAACTTCATCTACTGATTTATTTTTAATTTGAGCCGCAGCGCTATTTAAATGGCCGCCACCGCCTAGTTGTTCCATGATGATTTGTACGTTTACTTGGTTATAAGATCTTGCGCTAATTCCTACAATATCTTCTGATAGTCTAGTCACTGTGAATGCTGCATCAATGTTTTGAATATCTAATAAATTTTCTGATACTTGAGCTAAAAAGGCTCTATCATCATATATTTGATTACTTTTTACTAAAGCAAATTTGTTCATATAAATTTCTAATTGTGAAACCATTTTATTGATTTCAAGCGTTCTTAACATATCGTTTCTTAACCATATTTTCACTTGAATAGAATCTGCCCCTAGTTCTTTTAATTTTGAGGCTACCTCAAATGTTCTAGCACCTGTTCTATAGGTAAAATTATTGGTATCAACCAGTAATCCTGCATACATGATGTTTGCTTCAAATGGTTTAATCTCAACTTCTTCTTCAAAGAAAGTGGCTAGTTCTATTAAAAGTTCAATGGATGATGATGCGGATGTTTCAACGTATGAGAACATGCTTAAGATGCTGTTTTCACCTGTTCTATGATGGTCAATAACAATGATGTTATCGGTTAATTCTAACACTTCCGGGCTGTTAACAATGACGCTGGATTGTGTGTCCACAACAATTAATAACGAATCTTTTTTGACTACCTTTAATGCTTGTTCTGTGGTGATGATGGCTTCATTGATTTTTGGGTCTTTAATTAATAGTTCTTCATAAATCGGTAAGACTGATGGATCTAGTTTTTCTTTATCAATGATCATTTGTATTAAAATATCTTCATTTACAGATAAGGCCATTTTATAAGCGGCGATGGTTGATCCAAAGGAGTCCATATCTGTTTGGTTATGTCCCATCACAAAAACTGATTTGGCTTTTCTAAAAAAGTCCTGTAGACTTTGAGCATTAACTCTTGCACTTACTTTTGAGTATTTAGATGAAGCATCCACTTTAGCTCCAAAGTATTGGATTTTTTCACCTTCGATATTAACAACCACTTGATCCCCACCACGCTTTTGAGCTAACTCAATAGCGTTTTGAGCATAGGTTGCTAATTCTTCATAGGGTAAGTCCCATGAAGCAATCCCCATGGATAAACTAACTCTTAACTGGTATTGCATAGAGATGTTTCTAACGGTTTCTAAAATGTTGAACTTTCCTTCAATCATTTCTTTAAGTTTATCTCTTCTAACTACTAGTAATAGTCTGTCATCCACCAGTTGCTTTAAGTATCCCTCATATTGTTCTACCCAGTCTGATAAGGCTCTTAAATACTCACCTTGGATTTCAGATTGTAAAGAGATGTCTAAGCCAACGATGGATTCTTCTAAATTATCAAAGGTAATGATTGCTAAGGCTGGTAAGTGGTTTTCATATAAAGCTTTGATATTTTCTTTTTCAGTAATATCAAAAAAATAGATAACATTATAATCTCTTTTAAAGATGGTTTCATATTTTTTATCGCCTACTGCAATCATGTTTTGATTGTTTTTTTGTTGAATGACTTGATATAAGTCGGTATTTAAATTTTCAATTTTTTCATTGACTTCTGCCTGGTCAAAAATAAGGCTTGCATATTGATTGATCCATTGGATTTCTTCTAATGTTTCATCTAGAATCATAATTCCGATGGGTAGTTCGTTAAATACTTCATCACCAACTTGGTTAAGGTGGTAAGAAGTTTTTGTCCACATGGAAAGTCTTGTTTCTAGTTTTTTAATTTTTTCTCGTCCTCTAGAGTTAAAAATTCTTGCCACCATTAAGGCAAAGATGATCGTTAACACTAAAATACCCCCAATTAATAGGAGTTTGTACGTATCTGATAAGTAATCTAGTTTTAAATCAAAGTATAATCCTACTACTGCACCAATGATAAGTAGGAAGATGAGTAAGCCGGGAATTATTTTCTTCATTCTAAACACCTGCTTTATAATTTCATGTGCTTTTATTTTATCATATTTTAATCGTTTTTGTCATATTATCTTTATTCTATCCTAAAGGATATAATAAAAGATTCTCTTTTAACCTTTGTTAAAAAAGAATCTTTGTTTTTTTATACGTTATATCAATATTCTTCAGTGATTAAACCTTTAACTTCTTGATTAGACCATCCAATAATAGGTGCTTTGACATCTAACTTATAGATTTCATCATAAATCACTTTTTCAAAATAGCCATCTTCTGTTTAAATATTTTCATTCAATTCATTATCATCATTCATACATCAAATGATAAGTCAAAAAATTTCCTTAAATTTGTCTTTTGAAAAACTTTTTAAAATCTTTTAAGCAAATATTCAAAAGAATGATTGGGAAAAATTTTTAATAGCATATTAATCTCTCTTAAGTTAAAATCTACGGTTCCCATTAATTTTGAATTTAGTTTTTCTACATTAATAGATAGTTCATTTGCTATAGTTTCTAAAGACATCTTGCTTTTAACTATTTCATTAATTAGGTTTACGTAAATCAAAAAATCACCTCTATTTATTAAATTTTTATTATTAAAAATCACAAAAAGAAAAAAGCATAAAAAGATTTTCTATTCCACACTATAGATAGGAATCATTTTTTCTTGCTTCTTCTTTTATGATGTCGGTTTGTTTTTCTAAGTTTTTATCAATATTTTCTAACAACTCCGATTGATAGTTTAAAGCGCTTTGTCTAGCATTATTAAAACTAACTTGGGCATTCAACCTTGCTAATTCAAGTTCAGTTCTTCTGGCACTCTCTTCTTCAACTCTTCTATGGTGATTATTTATTTCGATGACATTAATTGCCTCACTTAATGTGTTAGCATAAAAACTATTTATTACCTTTAGTATTTCAGTTACTCTGGGTGCATCAAAATAGTATTGAGAAAATCCTTCATACTCTTTTAATTCTTCCATCATTGAAGCTAATATTTTTGAAGTATACTCTGCTAAAGTTAGATTATTCTTTTTTAATTCTAAATATTTTTTTTGGAAATCATTAACCATGTTTTCCTTTATTTTTACATACTCTTTAGCTTCTTTTTTTATCATTTTTGTTCCCCTAATATATAAGAATAAGAAAGTTAAAATAAGTATGACAACAATCACTGCCGTAATTAATGCTGGAAATCTAATTGAACTTGAAAATATCATGAATGCTAGAAATAGCGTTGCGCCTATTGCCAGCAAATAGATAAAGTTTCTAGTTTCTCTTGCATCACTATCATAATTTGCTTTAGTCTCATCGTATATTGAGAGTGTTCTTTTATTTTTTTCGATTTGATTTAATATAACCTTGTAATGGTCTTTGTACTTATCTTGTACTGCATTAATTTTTGCTAGTGAATGAATATTCGGATCCTTTATGTCCACTCTTGTTAGTGTTACCTTTTTAGTTTCATATAAATCTTGCATTAATCCAGTAAAAACATTTGAGTCCTCAAGATAATGTTGATAATTTTTATACTCATTTTTTTCCATTTTTTAAACCTCTCCCCTTTAATTTTGGTCTTCAAAAACACTTAAAAAATCTTTATATTTTTTTATATCTTGCACTCAGTATAAATGTAGTGATACCATTTATATCTGTCTATTCAATTTCTATTATTTTTAATGCTTCTTCTAATGTATTTGCTTTAAAATCATTTGTTAGTTCAAAAATTTTTTTAATTTTACTTTGATTAAAGAAATATTTTGTTAACTCTTCATAGTTTGACAATTCATTAAACATTGGTTGTAAAGTAACTTTAACAAATTCATCATATATTTCTTTTGTAACTTTTAACTCAAGGTATTTATTTTGAAAATCACGATCCATTTGCGCAAGCTTTCTGCTAAATATTGACAAACCTTTATCTTTGTCAAATTTATTGTTGTGCATTTTCTTTCTAATGACTAGCAGACTTATAATCATTAAAATAATTGGCACAAGTGACAGTAGTTTAACTACAGAGAGCAAATACAATGCTACTGTTAATAGAATTGAAGTTGAAATACTTACTATCGCTAAAGATTTTAAAAACTTATCTTTTTTATCGAATTTTGATGTATCAAAACTCATTTCACTTTTATCGAAAGCACTTAGTGTATCATTGTTTTCTTGAACTTTTTTTGCAACCTTGTAAAAATTATCTTGATTATCTACTATAATTTTATTTACTTCTAATAGTCTTAATAAATCTTGATCTGTAATATCTTTTCTCTTATTTTGGACTAATTCTGTTTGACAAAGTCCAAGCATAAATGCAGCATACTTATACGATGATTCACTATATTCTTCGTAAGTCTCATAAAACTTTTTACTCATATATCCCCCTTTGTTTATGCATACGCACATAATATATCACAATTATATATGCGTATGCACATAAAGTCAATAAAATAGTAATGTCTTTGAAAAAAACGGATATAAAATGATAAAATATTAGTGGAGGATGATTGTATGGATATATATGATAGAATAACTAAAATACTTGATGAGAAAAAAATAACTCGCAAAGATCTTTCTGATGGCACAGGAATATCTTATAATACTTTAACAAGTCAATTCCAAAGAAAATCTGATAATATGAAATTAGATACAATTGTCACAATCGCTAGATTCCTAAAAGTCTCTGTTGAATACTTAGTGACTGGAAGCGAGAATTTACATGTTAATGAGTCTGATGAAAATGAAACTTCTTTAAATGCTCCTAACATTGACCTTGAAATAAATCGTGTCCTAAGTAAATTAAGTTATAAAGATAAAACAATTATTTTAGCCAAGGCATATGAATTGGAAGATAAAAATCAAAAAAAATAAAACAAAGCTTTACTGCTTTGTTTTTTTTATATAACACTTGCTTAAAATAAATTTTTTAGCAAAAGTAAAAAAAAAAACAGGATTTCTCCTGTTTAAAATTATTCTTTAACGAATGGTAATAATGCCATGTGTCTAGCTCTTTTAATAGCTATAGCTAATGGGCGTTGCCATTTAGCAGATGTTCCAGTCACACGTCTTGGTAAAATCTTACCACGGTCTGTAACAAATTTTTTCAGTAACTCAACGTCTTTAAAGTCGATGTGTGTAAAGTTGTTTTGTGTAAAATGACATACTTTACGACGTCTTCTGAATCCGCCTCTTCTTTGTTGCATATTCATAATTCTCCTTTATTTTAAAATGGTAAATCGTCATCTGATGCTAAAGCCATACTTGTATCGTATAACTCGTTTTGTGCATCATCTTTGAAACTTGATCCAAAAGAATCGTTTTGAGCAGGTGCACTGGTAGATCTAGATTCTAGAAATTGAACCGTGTCGCACTGTACTTCAGTAATATAACGCGTTCCTTGATCTGTTTCATAGGTTCTGGTTTGAATTCTTCCTTCAACCCCTAGCAAAGCACCTTTACGGATATATTTTGCTAGATTTTCTGCTTGGTATCTCCAAGCAACACATTGGATAAAATCAGCTTGTCTTTCGCCTGATTGATCAGCGAAATTACGGTTGACAGCCAAAGTAAAAGTGACTACTGAAACCCCTGAGGCCGTAGCTTTTAACTCTGGGTCTTTGGTAATACGTCCTACTAAGACAACTCGATTAATCATAGATTATTCGCCTTCTTTCACAACAATAAATCTGATAATATCTTCTGTAATACCAACAACACGGTTAAATTCGCTTACTGCATCATTATTAGCTTCAACTAATAACCATACGTAATACCCTTTTCTGTGTTTTTGGATTTCGTAAGCTAAGTCTTTTAAACCTAACTCTTTTAACTCAACGATGTTTGCTCCGTGTGAAGTAAACACATTATTGATGTCTGAAACAGTTTTTTTAACTTGCTCTTCATCAAGCGTTGGGCGTACGATATACATAACTTCGTATTTTTTCATTTATTTTACCTCCTTATGGTCTATGGTCTTTTAAATAAGACAAGGAATTATATCTTTGTTCTTAGACTTAAATATTATATCACACTCA
>CALGYU010000085.1 GCA_937934685.1 uncultured Acholeplasma sp.
AACATATAAATAAAAATGGCATTCTATCTTCAATTAGATAGGATGCCATTTTTTTGTGTTTATTTATTTTTTAGATTTAACAACTGCATAAATAATCGCTGCTGGCCAGAAGACAATGACTAAAAATATGAGTAAACATATATTTATTTCATTATTAGACTGAGTTGTTTGTGAACTATTACTCTTCCAACTGTCATTAGATGGAAAAGCATCTTCGATAGGCTTTAAGTAATCTCTAACAGTTTCTTTTGGTTTTTGGTAATTTGGATTGCTTGATCCACAATATGGGCAACTACTTTCATGAGCTAAAAAAACATGCCCACAAGATTTACATTCCTTACTCATCTGATGCCTCCTTATGATTGGCACCTTTAAATTCGCCTTTTTCATTGAAGTATTGTTTTTCGTTAACTACACTAATTTCATCTGCTTTTAGTGTTGGTAGAACTGCTTTTATTTTTAGATTAGATTTATCAATGACAATGACTAAAGCGATATACGCTAAAATGGTGACTACTGAGATAAAGACTGCAACAAAGCTTTTTAAATCTGTCTCTGTTCCAGTTCCTAATAGTCTTACTGCTAAAGGAATGAGTTGAATCCAAATGGTTGTTCCTACTAAAATATAGGTATTAGAAGGTTCTTTATCTTTTCTACCATAAAGCCAGACAAATACAATGGTTAGTAAGATAAATGATTTAATAACAATGTATGTGATATTAATGAGTTCACTTTTAATTTCTAAAATATCAAATCCTTCAAATAAAACCCAAAATGTTGCTGAAGCAACTAATGAAACGATTAATAAAACTAAAGTTTGTAGTTTATTTCTCATTTGATGGCACCTCGTTTACTGCTGTTCCACAACTAGAACAAAATTTTGCATCTTTCTTTAATTCTTGATGACATTTGGCGCATTTTTTCACTTGTTCTGAGCCACAATTTGGACAGAACTTGCTATTTTTAGGAATGACATGGTCACATTTAATACACTTGGTTTCATTTAGATTTAATTCATTGTTAACATTCATTAAATCTTTAGCAAAACCAGTTCCGATACCAATGCCTAATCCTGCAGAGGCCATGTTACCGCTAGCTTCATTTTTGGCAGCTGATTCTAAGACATCATAACCTCTAGATGCTTTATATCTATCTGCTCCAAGAATATCAAACTCAGCATTTTTGTTAAGTATTTTATTGATAACATCTAGATCTTCTGCTGGTAGGTTGATACTTGAATAATAGAAGTTGATGAGTTCAAAACCATAAAATTCAAACTCAGGTTTTAAAACACTAAGTGTTCTACTAGAAATTTCTTCTAGGTGCATATTGACATCTAATAAACTGATTTTATTTTTAATGATCTCAGATGATAAGATGGTTTTAATTTTAGTGTTGATGAGTCCTCTAAAAAAACTGTTGACAATTTCAAATGTAATGAGGTTTTGATCAATTGAACCAATTAATTGCGTTAGTAAGAATTGGTAATTAGAGATTCTTAAACCAAATTGCCCTCTTGCTCTAACGTTAACTCTAACATTAAATTTAGGCTCTAGTAGTAAAATAGAATCCATTGTCCCCCATAACATATTCAGTTTTACTGATTTGTTGATGAAATATACTTGCATTGGAAATGGGACACCGCCACTATGATTTGATTTTTGCATAGTGCTTAAAACTGGTAAGTTTAAGTTTTTTAATACGTGTGTGCCGTTTTCTAATATGCTTTCTACTTTTCCTCCATGTACTAATATTGCTACTTGTCCAATACTTACGATTAATTTTGAATTGTTATTAAATTCAAAATTAGGGTGTCGGTAGACAACCCATGAACCATCGTGATTCCCGCGATACTCTATGACATTTAGTAACCCCATATTTACCCTCTCCTTAAAATAAGATTTTTATGACTTGGATGATGCTGTATATGATAAAAACACCAAAACCGTAACCTGCTAAAAGTCCTGTGATAAATCTTCTGATGTTATTAGACTTTATAATGTGCAAAGCTTGTAAGGATCCATCAATGATCAGTGGTATCATTAAAAGCAGTGAATAAAATCCGATGTGTAGGTTTAAAAAATATAAGATGGGCGCTATGAATATATACCCAATTATAATACCTAAACATCTTGAACAAACAAATAACTGTCTTCCCTTGATATGAAAGGATCTTTCTTTTAGTTGGTGACAACCACAGGTTTTACCTAAGGTTTTCCAAAATCCTTGATTAGGAATATTTACTTTTGTTTGATCTTCCAATACCATCACCTGGTTTCTAGTGTATATCTTATATTTTATTATAGCATATGTATTTTTTTATGTAAAACAGAGTTAAAAACTTTATTTGATGAATTTAGATGGTGTTTGTTACATTAAAAAAAGTACCTTACTTGATATAAGGTACTTTTTTGCTTATTTTTCTTTCATTATGCCATCAACAATACTAAAAACTCTGTCACAATAAGTC
>CALGYU010000086.1 GCA_937934685.1 uncultured Acholeplasma sp.
GATATGCTTTTTCATCTGTATTTAAGTAAACATACCCCAAAGACACTTTCATGTGCCAGATAAGTTAACAAAGTATTCAAGTTTAGCAAGCGGAATAAGCATTAGAGTAACATATAAAAATAGTCCTTTTAAGAACACGTTTTTTAGACAAACAATAATAGTATATTAAAAGTACTAGCAAAAGGTATTAAAAAAAATTCATCAACAATTATGAAAACTTATGATCTACTATTTTAATTTCAAAAACATGTACCTTATCAAAAGAGCACAAGCCTTTTTCAAACATTAAGCATAAACTAGTGATAAACTTAATGTAAGGAGGTATGACAATGAAAAAGTTTAAATTATTAACAAACACAGATGGTAGAATAGCTGTTAAATCACCTTTTATTATTGCAGCACACCACACAGAACACTATCCTAAAGGTAATGATCAAATGGGACCGAGTCATTTTCTTAAAGAAACAAACTTAGGAGAAGACTTTAATCCAGATTTAGATTTTAGAATGTATTATGGAAAAGTAGTTCCTGGTTTTCCAGCGCACCCACATCGTGGTATAGAAACTGTTACATTGGTTTTAGATGGAACAGTTGATCATACAGATTCGCTTGGTTCAATGGGAAGATATCAAAAAGGTGATGTACAATGGATGACAGCAGGAGCAGGCATTCAACATTGTGAAATGTTTCCTTTACTAAAGGAAAATGAGGATAATCGTTTTGAGTTGATTCAAATATGGTTAAATCTACCTAAAAAAAATAAGTTTGTCCTACCATATTATCAAATGCTATGGAAAGAAAATATTCCAGTTATTACAGTTAAAGAAGATTTAATACATGAGGCTACCATAAAAATCATTGCAGGAGATTTTAACGACACCAAAGCATTAAAACCAAACCCAGACTCTTGGGCAAATGATGAAGATAACAAAGTTAAAATCCTCTTAATTGATCTTTTACCACATGCAAAATTAACTTTAAAAGGTAGTGATCCAAAATTAAACCGAATGCTTTATCTATATGAAGGTCCAGAAATCTTAATTGAAAACGAAAAAATGGCTTTTAAAGAGGTTGCTGAACTAAAAGGCGATGAAAATATCGTCTTACAAAACTTAAACACCCATACCAAACTACTCTTATTAGAAGGTATGCCAATCAATGAACCTATAAGCGCAAGAGGACCATTTGTCATGAACACAGATGAGGAAATCATGCAAGCATACAAAGACTTTAGAGAAACCCAATTTGGTGGATGGCCATGGAAAAACAGAGCCCCAGTTCATTCTAAAACCACTCAAAGATTTGCTCAATTTAGCGATGGAACCACTGAGTATCCAAATAATAAATAAAATAAAAATTATATCTCTTTACAACTTAAAAAAAAAGAATTATAATGCAGTTAGATAGACATTTCTATCTAAAGGAGAAGGAAATTTAAATGCTAGTCATGCGTGAATTGAATCACGAAGAACAAGACAGTTTAGAAGCGTATTTACACAACTATGACTTTGAGAAAACTAAAATTGATTTAAATAAAAAAATTAGTTTTGGTTATTATGATGAAGACACATTAGTTGCTGGAATTACAGGTAAGATTGAAGGATATAAAATATTTTATATTGAAACCTTATTTGTATCCGAAAAATATCGCAGCATAGGATTTGGAACAAAATTATTAGGCCTCGCAGAAGAAGCAGCGAAAATAGAAGGTGCTAAATTTATTAGATTAGATACTTTCAGTTGGCAAGCCAAAGATTTTTACACATCCCTTGGTTATGAAGTTATCGGACATTATGAAATGTCAGAGGGTGTGGACGAATACTTTTTATTAAAGAAATTATAGGTATAAGGCGATCTAAGGATTGCCTTTTATTATATCTTTAATAACGAGTGTGATATCATAAGTTAAGAGGTAATGAATTATGATAAAATATGTTTTTTCAGAACAATTAAAAAAGAAAAATATGATCCAACTCCTTTTATTCTTCACTTTCTTTATGATCATTTATTTCATCATAGACTATTTAAATATGCCGTATGATGAAATGGCAAAAACATATAGCCTAGGGCTAGTTTTCTTAAATGTTTTTCTAAATCTTTTAATGTCCTTTTTAAGCGCGTTATTATTTAATGTGACAACGGTTATGGGGAAATTAAAATTAGGAAAAACAAATGGTGAAAATTTAGGATTTATTTCTATCCTTTTTGGTATACTAACTTATGGATGTACAAGTTGTGTCATCGCCTTTTTAGGTGCAATCGGCATTTCTTTTTCAGTGATTGCTCTACCGATGGCAGGCTTACCATATAAGCTCATATCAGTAGTGTTAATTGTCATTGGTTTCTTATGGGTGATGTATGAAGTTAAGAAAGGTGTTTGTAAAATAAAATGATAAAAAAAGATCCAATTATGATTATAGGCGGCGGTCCTTCAGGAATGATGGCCGCCATTTCTGCTAAAATGCATCATCCTAAAAATGATGTTCTTTTAATAGAAAGAAACAAAAAACTAGGTATTAAACTTAGTCTAACCGGAGGAGGTAGATGTAACGTCACCTCTAAAATGGATAAAGATGACTTAGTAGCATACATACCTAAAAATGCTAAATTTTTATATAGTACGTTTAATCAATACGATGCATATGACATCATTGATTTTTTTAATAGTCATCATTGTCCACTTAAAGAAGAAGATCATTTTAGAATGTTTCCTAAGTCTAATCAATCAAGTGACATCATTGAAACGCTTGAAAAAAAACTAAGACAACTAGGCGTTGAAATTATTTTTGAGCAATTAGTCACAAACGTTGATTATATTAAAAAAGTGATAGTCACCAATCAAAAAACATATCATTATCAATCACTAATTATCGCAACTGGTGGTGTGACTCTACCTAACACAGGCTCTGATGGAACCGGATATGAATTAGCTAAAAAAGCTGATCACACCATCACAAAGTTATTACCCGCAGAAGTTCCTTTAGTTTCAAATGACAGCGTCATTCAAAGTAAAGAACTACAAGGATTATCATTTAAAGATGTTAGTTTAAGTGTTTATAATCAAAAAGGGAAGATAGTTAAAACATTGACGCACGACCTTTTAATAACGCATTTTGGTCTTTCAGGACCACTTGCGTTAAGAGCGAGTTATGATATCATCAACCTTTTTGAGAAAAATGAAAAAACAGTCAAAATAACGATTGATTTTTTACCTAAAATAACGTTAAATCACTTAGAATCTCTAACAGAAGAAGATTTAAAAACAACCCTAAAACAACAACAAGTACCTAAAAGATTGTTAGACTATTTAAAAACTAATCACGATAATGTTATAAAAGCATTAAAACAGTTTGAATTAACGATTCATGACACAGGTGGCTTTAAAAGAGCGTTTGTAACAAACGGTGGCATTAGTTTAAAAGAAATAGACCCTAAAACCATGAAATCAAAACTTAATCCTCACCTTTCTTTTTGTGGAGAGATAATGGATATTAATGCATATACAGGAGGCTTTAACATCACATCAGCTTTAGCAACCGGGTTTGTTGCAGGAAAGCATGCCCTTGATTTTTAAACATCATGGAATTAGAAGATTCTTTTATGTTATAATAAAACAAAAAGGGGTAACCATATGAGTAAAGAACAAATCATTTTAATCTACCTATTAGCATATGCTGTTATGAGTCTTATCACCTTTCTTTTATACTTTTCAGATAAAAGAAAAGCAATTAAAAACAAATGGAGAATACCAGAATCAACCTTACTATTAAGCTCTTTTTTATTAGGTTCCTTAGGAGGTTTGATGGGATTATATCAATTGCGACATAAAACAAAACATTGGTATTTTGTTTGGGTCAACTGGATAAGCCTATTGTTACATATTGGCATTTTTGTTGCACTTTATTTTTGCCTTTAATCAAATAAAATAAATGATCTAAAAAGGAGATTTTATGGATATTTTATTTACTTTAAACAAAAAGTATAAAGATCTGTTGTTAACCTGCCTACTATCAATTGCAGAACATCATCCAACAACAAACATTACTTTTCATATTGTCAGTAACGATATAAGTGATGCTGACATTTCATATATCAAAAAATATATCCCATCTCAGTATGAATTTAAATATTATAACTACAGAAAC
>CALGYU010000087.1 GCA_937934685.1 uncultured Acholeplasma sp.
AATAAGACAAGGAATTATATCTTTGTTCTTAGACTTAAATATTATATCACACTCAAGATTTTAATTCAACTTTTAATTGGTTAATTTTCTTTGAGTAATTGATAGAGTTTTTCATATGTAAAATCAGTTGTTTCTTCAATGTTTAATGATCGATTGTTTTCTTTAAAAGAAAGATGATAGGTATACGTTTTATCTTTGATTGTAATTGCAATATAAGCTTCTAATATGCCTTTTTCTTGTGTGCTTGGTCCGGCATTTCCTGTAATTGAGACTAAGACATCATCTGCATGCTTTTCTTTTAACCCTTTGACCATCATTAAAGCTACTTTTTCTGAAACGATGGGTTCATCTTTAATATGTATGTTTAAAACTTGATTTTTTGCTTCTTTGCTATATAAAACATAACTTTGATTTAAAACCTTAGATGCTCCTGGATTTTTAGTTAAAGAAGCTACGAGGTTTCCGCCTGTCATGCTTTCAGCAAAAGTAATAGTATATTGATTTTTGATCAGAAGGTTTAAAACTTCTTTTGTTTTCATATCATCACCCTTTGATGTTAAATAATTTTAAAGCATTTAATGTGGTTTCTTTTTTAATGGTTTCTACATCTATTTGTTTGATTTCCGCAATTTTATCTACCACATATTTGGTATAGGCTGGTTCATTTTTCTTACCTCTATAAGGGACTGGTGCTAAGTAAGGTGAGTCTGTTTCTACCAGCATTTTATCTAATGGTAAGTTTCTAACGATATCATGGACATTAGTAGCTTTAGGAAAGGTAACAACACCACCTACACCGATATAAAAACCTATTTCAAGCGCTTTTTCCATGTCTTTGAGTGTTGAGGTCAAACAATGAAAAACACCTTTAATTCGACCTTTATATTGGCTAATGATTTCATAAGCCTCGTTAAATGATTCTCTGGTATGAACAACGATAGGAAGATCGTATTTAAGAGCTATTTCAATTTGTTTTCTTAAAAAAAGTTTTTGTTTGTCTAAATTATCTTGTCTCCAGTAAAGGTCGATACCAATTTCACCGACAGCAACTACTTTTGGATGGGTTAAATATTTTTCAATAGATTCATAGTTTTCTTGATCGACATAACTAGGGTGAATGCCTATGGTTGCGTAGATGTTTTCATATTGTTCTGCAAGTTTGATGGCTTTTTTATTAG
>CALGYU010000088.1 GCA_937934685.1 uncultured Acholeplasma sp.
AAAAACGGAGGTATGATGTATGAATGAATTACTAGTAGTAAACAACCTTTCTAAAACCTTTAAGTTGTCTAAAAAACAACAAAAATTAGAAAAAACACAAAACAAAGTCAAAGTAGCGGTAGACAATCTATCATT
Organism: uncultured Acholeplasma sp.; assembly: GCA_937934685.1. Taxonomy (GTDB): domain Bacteria; phylum Bacillota_I; class Bacilli_A; order Acholeplasmatales; family Acholeplasmataceae; genus Alteracholeplasma. Next base: position 136 of record CALGYU010000088.1, read on the forward strand.
TACAACCTACAAAGGTGAAATATATGGATTATTAGGACCTAACGGAGCAGGTAAAACAACTACCCTAAGAATGCTTTCCACCCTCATTAAACCAGACTCAGGAGAGGCGTTTGTTGATGGGAGTTCAATTACCAAAGAACCATATGAAGTTAGAAATAAAATCGGTTTTTTAACAAGCGAACTTAAACTAGAAGAGTTTTTCACCCCAAACTACTTATTTGATTATTTTGGGACCCTTCAAGGTGTAAAACCAGAAAAACTAAAAGAAAGAAAAGATATGTTATTCCACAAATTCGGGATAGAAGAATTTAAAGAAGTTAAAATATCAGATCTTTCAACAGGGATGAAACAAAAAGTTTCTTTAGTGGTTTCAATTGTACATGATCCAGAAATCATCATCTTTGATGAACCAACCAACGGATTAGATGTTATTACATCAAAAACAGTCACAGACTTTTTAGTAGAACTAAAAAATCTAGGAAAAACCATTATTTTATCTACACACATTTTTTCACTAGTAGAAAAATTATGTGATAGAGTAGGTATTATCATCAATGGAAAAATGGTTGCTGATGATACTTTAGAAAATATGACAAAAGAAAAATCATTAGAAGATTACTTTTTTGAATTATATGCAACCTATGGAGATGAAGCGATATGAAAAACATTATGACCATTATAAAAAAAGAACTAAGACGCTTTTTTACAGACAAACGTATGGTAATATCCTTACTATTACCAGGGATTTTAATCTTTGTATTATACAGTATCATGGGAAACTTGACCGCAAACGGCCAAGAAGTTGAAGATGATTATCAGTACCAAGCAGTTGTGGTTAATTTTGATGAAAGATTAGAAAATCATTTTGCTTTCCTAGCTTCAAATAAATATGAAATCACTTATCTTACAACAGAAGATGATGAGACCTACTTTCAAGCATTAAGAGATAAAACTTTAGATCTTTATGTTGTCTATCCTACAAACTTTTATGATGATGCACTTAACTTTGATCCAGAGATCCAAGGAAACAACACATCACCTATTGTTAAGATTTATCATAACTCATCTAAAAAAGAATCCTACACACTATATAACATCTACACATCAGGATTAATTTCTTTCCAAGAAAGCATTTCTGAAAAATTCAGAGTCAATGCAGATTCAAACATTGAATATGATTTAGCTAGCAAAGAATCAATGACAATACAAATCATCACAATGCTTGTTCCATTCTTACTAGTAACATTCCTATTTACAGGAGCCATGTCAATTTCTATTGAATCTATTGCAGGTGAAAAAGAAAGAGGAACCATTGCAACACTCTTAGCAACTCCAGTGAAAAGAAATGAAATTGCACTAGGTAAAATCATTTCATTAAGTATTGTCTCTCTAACAAGCGCAGCATCTAGCTTTATAGGACTCATGCTTTCTTTACCACAACTTATGAGCGGTGTGTCATTAGACTTATCAATTTATGGTGTGGGAGAGTATTTACTATTATTCTTTGTTTTAATCACCACAACTTTAGTTTATGTGGTATTAATCTCAATAGTATCTGCTTATGCTAAATCAATTAAAGAAGCAAGTTCCCTATCATCTGTTTTAATGATTGTAAATATGTTGGTAGGAATCACTTCAATGAGCGGATTAAG
>CALGYU010000089.1 GCA_937934685.1 uncultured Acholeplasma sp.
AGGTTCACATGATTTCAACTGACCAAAAAATAGATTTTCTAGAACTTTTAGAAAACAGATTTAAAGCCAATATGCATCGCCATCAATCGTTAAATTGGGAAACTATTTTAGATAAAATCAATGAAAAATCCATCCTTAATACCATTTATCTTATGGAAAAAACCGGAGGACATCCGGATGCTACAATCTTAGATGACCAAATCGTCTATGTAGATTTCTCAAAAGAAACACCAGAACAAAGAAGAAGTCTTTGTTATGATAAAGACGCCTTAGATAAAAGAAAACAAAATAAACCCAACTCAGATGCTCAAACAGAAGCACATAAAATAGGCATCACACTTTTAAACGAAAAACAATATAAACATCTACAAACCATCGAACCGATGGACTTAAAAACGTCCTCTTGGATTCAAACCCCAACAAATATTAGAAACTTAGGAGGTGCTCTTTTTTGTGACAGAAGATATGATAACGTCTTTGTTTATCATAATGGGGCAGATTCTTATTATGCATCCAGAGGGTTTAGAGGATACATTGAAATCTAAATGAGATTTTAAAATCTCATTTTTTTATTATATAATAGAAGAAAGAAGGGGCGGTGTCATTATGGCCAACATATCAGTTACAATCATTAATCAGCACACCTTAAAAATAGAACAAGATGCTAAAAAAGGCGATCTGATTAATTTAAATGAAATCAATTTAATAGATACATCTATCATCATGCAAAAAATCAATGAACAAAAAGATGTCATTTATCAAGAAAAACTCAAGCAAGAACAAAAACATTTTGAAGCACAAAAAGATTTAGCAATCAAAAATGCCATTCAAACCTATGAACAAGAAAATCTTTTATTAAAAGAACGATTAAACCAAATAGAAGAAACCTTAAAAAAACAATATCAAAGCACCTTAGAAAACCAGAAACAAGCCTTTAATTTAGAAGTCGTTCAAATTAAAAACCAATACGAACAACAAAACTACTTAAAAACCATAGAACATCAAAAAAAATTAACAGAAATTCAAAATGAACTTCAAGTTTTAACCACTGAAAAAAAGCAATACCAATTAGAATTAGAAGTGTCCTATATGAATCAAATCAATGGATTAAAAGAAAACTATGATGAAAAAATCAAATCATATGAATCTCAAATAGAAAAACTAACCTATGAAAGAGCTAGTTTGAATGTTAAAAGACAAGGTGAAAATCTAGAAAAATGGTGTGACAATGAATATTACCATCAAAACTTAGTCCAACAACCTCATCTGGTATGGGAAAAAGCCAATGAAATCATTAAAGGAACCAAGCCGGATTTTATCTTTAAAGTCTATGCAACAGAAAAACATAACGAAGATGAATTGCTCTCATCAGCGGTCTTAGAAATGAAAGCAGAAGACCCAACCTCAAAAACCAAGCAAACCAACAAACAATTTTACGATAAACTAAACAAAGATAGAATCAATCGAAACCTAGAATACGCCATCTTAGTATCTGAATTAGAATGGGACACCACCAATGATCTTCCGGTTAGAAAAGTTTTAGAATACGATAAGATGTATGTTGTTAGACCACAATATTTCATGATGTTTTTAAACATTATTGCAGCCTTTGGTTTAAAATATAAAGATATTTTATTAGCAAAACAAGAAGAGCGCATAAAATTTAAAGACATTGAAGCCATTTTAAATGACTTTGAAACAATGAAAGAAGAAATACTAGGAAACTCAATTAAGCACATATCTAATCATTTAGATAACATCGTCAAACAAAGTGAGGTCATTGAAAAAGCCAATACTGCTTTAAAAAACTCAGTAGATATCATCATAAAAACTCACCTAGAAACGATTAAAAACAAAATCAATCAATTCAAGATAGAAAAAATAACCAAAAAAATAGAGACCATCTAATAAAAATAAAACTTCAATTCACTGAAGTTTTTCGTATACTAAGACTGAGAGTTATCTCTTGGTCTTTTTCTTTTATAGATTAGAGTGTATAATACACTTGAAGGAACAGTTAATATTTGATCTTAAAGATCGTGAAAGCTTATATACCTTGAGTATTTATTAAGCCTGTTCCTTCCTTTAAAACAACGTGGGCTAAGAGGATGATGACTCTTAGCTTTTCTTTTTTTATAGGCATGTAAAAAAAGAAAGTTTTGAAACTAAAGAACGTGTGTTGACCATATAGCTGTGGCGGCAAATATTGAAGATAAAAATAGAAAAACAGCAGATATGGTTAATAAAATTCCTTTTTTCATTCAAACACACCCTTTCATCACAGTATACATATATTTTAACAAAATAAGATAAAAACAACCCGATAAGTTATGAATGAGCCCTTTAATGTAATAAAAATAAAAAAATAAAGCTTTAAATTATGGTATAATAACTCAAATTAATGGAGGTACCTTATGGAAAGAAAAACATATAAAAGAAATGAACTAAACATCGACCACACATGGAATATTTACAGCATATTTTCAAATGAAGCGGCATATGAAAAAGCCTTAGAAAAGTTAAAAGAACAAGTAGAGACTTTTCATTTAACTTACGTAACACAATTAAATGAACCAAAAATGATCAACAAGGCCTTAGATGAACTTAGAGTGATTCAACAACTAATCACTAAAACATCTGCTTTTCAAAGTTTACAAATGTCAACTGATTCTACAAATTTAGACAACCAAGTTAGATCAGGAAAATATCAAATTTTAATCCAAGGCATCATTGAAAAACTTTCGTTTGTAACCAATGAACTAAACGCCTTAGACGAAACTATTTTAAAAGAAGCTCAAAAAGAAAGTGAAGAAAACAGTCTTTACCTACAAGAAATTATGGATGACTTCAAACATAAACTATCAAAAGAAGTTGAAGAAACCATCATTGCTTTTGCTCCAACGCTAAATGCAGCATACACTAACTATCAACGTTTTAAATTCATAGACATGAAATTTTCTGATTTTAAAGTAAACGATAAAAACTACTCCAACTCATTTACCTTATTTGAAAACGAATGGGAGTATGAACCAAACACTGACATTAGAAGAAAAGCATATGAGTCTTTTTATGAAACCTTATCTCACTATCAAAATGGATTTGCAAGTAACTACTATGCACACATCCAAAAAGAAAAAACCATGGCCAATCTTAAAGGTTTTGACTCAGTCATCGATTACCTATTATGGAATCAAAAAGTCCCAAGATCATTTATGGACAGACAAATAGACCTTATCACCACCAAGTTAGGACCTGTGATGAGAAAATATGCCACCTTATTAAAAGAAATCCATGGATTAGATAAAATAACTTATGCAGATTTAAAAATAGCCATCGATCCAGCATATGAACCCAAAGTAACTATCGAAGAATCTAAAACATATTTAATGGATGGGCTATCTATTTTAGGAGATGACTACTTAAACCTAGTCAAACGTTCTTTTGATGAAAGATGGATTGATTTCCCACAAAATATAGGAAAATCAACTGGCGGTTTTTGTTCCAGCCCATATGGAGAAAATTCATTTATCCTTCTTAACTGGAATGGGCAAATGGATGAGGTAATGGTATTAGCACATGAATTAGGACATGCTGGACATTTCCAATACGCCAATCAAACCCAAAATATTTTTAACACCAGACCATCCTTATATTTCATTGAAGCACCATCAACCACCAATGAATTAATTATGACCAGACATTTATTAAAACAAGCAGACAACCCAAGACTAAAAAGATGGATCTTATCTGTCATGATATCAAGAACCTATTATCATAACTTTGTGACTCACCTATTAGAAGCTGCCTTCCAACGTGAAATCTATCAAAAAATAGATGACAAAAAACCAATCAACGCTAAAGTCTTAAATGAAACAAAAATCAAAGTCTTAAAAGACTTTTGGCAAGATACAGTAGAAATACCTGAGTATGCAGGCATGACTTGGATGAGACAACCACATTATTTTATGGGACTCTATCCATATACTTACTCAGCAGGACTCACTATTGGAACAGAAGTTTCAAGAAAAATATTTGAAAAAACATTAGATCCAAACGATTGGATAGAAGTTTTAAAAGCTGGCGGGACTAAAACCCCAGAACAACTAGCCAAAATGGTAAATGTAGACATCACAACCGATCAAGCCTTAAAAAACAC
>CALGYU010000090.1 GCA_937934685.1 uncultured Acholeplasma sp.
TTTCTAATATGGCGTTCGAGAAGGGATTCGAACCCCCGACCGACGGCTTAGAAGGCCGTTGCTCTATCCTGCTGAGCTACTCGAACGTATTCCAGCAATATTTATTATACACTAATCATTGCTGGTTGTAAAGCCTTTTTAAAACTATTTTTCATCAAATTGGGAATTGTATAAATCTGCATAAAATCCTTTAGTTTCTAAGAGTTGATGGTGTGTTCCTTGTTCGATGATGTTACCATCTTTCATCACTAAAATGAGATCTGCGTTTTTAATGGTTGATAATCTGTGCGCTATCACAAAGCTTGTTCTGCCACTCATTAAGTTATCCATTGCACTTTGGATGAGTCTTTCTGTTCTGGTATCGACATTTGATGTTGCTTCATCTAAGATTAGCATTGGTTTATTAGATAGCATGGCTCTTGCGATAGTGATTAATTGTCTTTGTCCTTGGCTTATGTTTGTGCCATCTTCATTTAACATGAATTCATAGGTGTTAGGTAAGGATTTTACAAAGTGGTTGATTTGAGCGGATTTTGATGCTTTTTTAACTTCATCAAAGCTCTTATCATAAGATCCATAACGAATATTTTCATTGATCGTTCCTTCAAAAAGCCAAGTATCTTGTAAAACCATTCCAAAGAGTGCTCTCACTTCTTCTCTTTTTAAATCAAAGATATTAACACCATCTATTAATATTTCACCGCTTGTAATATCATAAAATCTCATGAGTAAATTAACCATGGTGGTTTTTCCTGCTCCGGTTGGTCCTACGATAGCAACCATTTGTCCGGCTTTAACTTTAGCACTAAAGCCTTTAATGATTTCTTTATCTTTTTCATATCCAAAATGGACGTTTCTAAATTCAACATCTCCTTTAAATTCAGGAATAGATGTTTGTTTGTGTGTTTCATCCTCTTCTTCTTTTGCGTCTAGTAATAAAAAGATTCTTTCTGCTGCCGCAGCAATCTGTTGTAAGATGCTTGCAGTACTTCCTAATTGTTGGATAGGTTGATTAACTTGTCTGGTGTATTGAATATAAGTCATTAAGAATCCTGGATCTAATTGTCCTGACATGATAAGAAGGGAACCAAATAAAACTACCCCTATGTATGATAAGTTTCCAAAAAACATTTGTACAGGAAACATAATGCCTGAGATGAATTGTGATTTCCATGAACTATTATATAAATCATCATTTTGTTCATCAAATAATTTTCTAGATTCATTTTGGTGATTAAATAATTTAACTACAGTATGTCCACTATAAACCTCTTCTACGTGTCCATTGAGTTCTCCATATGATCTGGCTTGTTGGCGGAAAAACTTTTGACTGATTCTAACAAAGTTTGTAGCAACCAATAAGCTTAATACAACGCCTGTGGTGACGATTAAAGCCATTTGCCAGTGAATCACAAACATCATGGTTAAAATGCTTGTTACAAGGCTTATGGATCTAAATATTTCTGAAATACTTTGAGTTAATGTTGCATTAATGGTTTCCACATCGTTAGTCGATCTACTTAGGATATCTCCAAATTGGTAGGTATCAAAAAATGAAAGTGGTAAATGATTGATTTTATTGGCTAAGTCTCTTCTAAGTTGGTAGGTTAGGTTTTGAGTCACTTTAATGAGTAGAAACCCTTGGATGTAACTTAAAAGGTTGGCTAGTAAATAGTTGGTTAAAAGAAGGATGAATAATTTGTTTAATGTTAAACTCCATACCTTAGGAATAATCCAAACAGTGCCTGTTGAGGTTCCTTGTTGGATTTTTGATATTTCTGTTAAAATAACACCTAATAAGAATGGTCCTGATACGGTTAATAAAGCTGCAACAATCGCAAAGAAAGCTGCTGTAAAGATTCTAGTATAATATGGTCTTAGATAAACCAGTAGTTTTTTCATCGTACCTTTAAAGTCTTGTGCTTTTTCAAATCTAGCACCTTTACCCATTGGAACTGGTTTGGAAGAATGGTTTTGTTTGTTATTTTTATCCATTTTACAATTCCTCCTCTGATAATTGTGATTGAGCAATTTCTAAATAAATTGGACAGTTTTTTAATAATTCATGGTGTTTTCCGATACCTACGATTTTCCCTTCATCTAAAACAATGATCTGATCTGCATCTTTGATGGTATTAATTCTTTGAGCCACAATTAAAATGGTTGCTTCTATATTTTCTCTTATGGCTTTTCTTAAGTTTTTATCGGTTTTAAAATCTAAGGCAGAAAAAGAATCATCAAAAATTAAGATTTTAGCTTGTGATGCTAATGCTCTTGCGATTGATAATCTTTGACGTTGTCCACCTGAAACGTTACTACCACCTTGTGTAATTTCTTGGTTATATTGTTTTTCATAGTTTAAAATAAAATCTTCTGCTTGTGCGATTTTAGCAGCTTTTTTAATAGATTCTTCTGTGGCTAAATCTGAAAAGCCAATGTTTGATTGTATCGTTCCTTTAAAGAGATTTCCTTTTTGTGGTACATATCCAATATGTTCATATAATGAATTTAGTTCAATCTCTTTAATAGAGATGCCATCAATTAAAATCTCTCCACTGGTAATATCATAAAGCCTTGGTAGAAGATTGATTAAAGTGGATTTTCCTGATCCTGTTGAACCAATAAAAGCTGTTACTTCATTAGGTTTTGCTGTGAAGTTGATGTTTGATAAAACTGGTTCTTCTGATCCTGGATATTGGAAATAAACGTCTTTAAACTCAATGAGACCTTCAATATTTTCTGGTAAGACAATAGGATCTTTGCTATTTTGAATCACGATTGGTTTATCGATTACTTCCATGATACGTTTTGCTGAGATAGATGCTCTAGGGATTGAGATTAAGATATTAGTTAACATCATAAATGACATGATGGTTCTGTTGCTATATTGAATTAAGGCACTTAAATCTCCTCCAGTAAACTGTGAGTTTACTGTTACAATGCCTGTTTTTACAGCAAAATATGCCATGGCAAGTCCTGTAAATCCCATAATCAAACTAGCACCTGGCCACATGATAGTAAAGATTCGATTGACAAAGATATTTAATTTTCTACTATCATCTGCTACTTTACTGACCTTTTCTTTTTGAAAGGATTCCATGTTATAAGCTCTAACTACTTTTAATCCTTTTAAGTTTTCTCTGGTAACTAAGTTTTGTTTATCTACTAATTTTTGCATTTTACCAAATTTAGGTACGGTTAAAATAAAGACTGTTGCTAGTAAGATGATTAAAGCAGAGATAGATGCGACTAAAATCATAGATAGACTTGGTTGTTTTGAAAGAGCCATAGTGATAGCTCCCACCGCCATGAAAGGCGTTAAAATAACCATTCTTAACAACATGTTTACTGTCATTTGAACGGTTTGAATATCATTGGTTGTTCTAGTGATTAAAGATGAAACTGTAATTTCATCTATTTCTGTTAAAGAAAATTGCTCGATTTTCTTATAGACTTCTTCTCTTAATTTTTTAGCGTATTTCGCAGATACTCTTGATTCTAAAAAGCCCCCTGCGATAGTGACCGTGATACTAGCCAGTGTAATCCCTAGCATTTGTAGTGCTAAGTATAAGATTTCTGTTCTAGCTTCTGGGACTGGAATGATGCCTGAAAAGCCATCATTGGCACGGTCAAAGATTTGGCCCATATAGTTTGGTAAAGCCAAATCTAAAAGGGCTCTGGCCGCAACCAAGATAAAGATAAATAAAATAGAAAGGATATATGGTTTTAAGTATCTAAATGTTTTTATCATATGTTGTTATACCACCTTTTTTTGATTAATATTATGATTGATTATACTATTCATAGTATGCAATGTAAAGAAAAAGGGCTTAGGCCCTTTTTTCTAAACACTTTAATTTAAATTCGAAATCTGATTTCTTATCTTCATCTACTTTTGGGTATATTTCTTGATAGTATTTTAATAGATGTTGATAGTATTTTTTGCTTTCTGGCTTTGTTTTTAAGATAGGTCCTAAAAATAAGTCTTCTTTGGTTAAAGACATGTTGCCTTTGGTTACTTTGATGAATACATAGTAGAATTTATCAAAAATAACATGTTCATCGATGATTTTAAAGCCTTGTTTCATAAGATTTTCTCTTAGATGTTCGTGTTTATCGTTTGCGCCTAATAAAAAGTGTTTTCTATGATCACTTGCATGGCTTAAAATATCTAAAATCGTATGACTTCCCATGCCACATATGATGGCTAGGTCATACTCGTCTTTGATGTTTTTAAAACCATCGGTTAAATAAAATTTAACCTCATAATCTTTTAAATTGTTTTTAGCACTTTCTAATGGTTTTTCTCTTAGATCTGCAGCAATCGCTTTTTTTATATAGCCTTTTTTAAAGGCTTTTTTTAAGACTAGGCCGTGATCTGTCCCAATATCAATGACGGTATCATATCCTTTGGTGAGACTAGCGATAAAGTCTATTCTCTTCATTTTTTACCTGTGTATAATTCTTTTAATTTATTTTGTCTCGCTGGAGATCTTAATCTTCTTAATGCTTTGGCTTCAATTTGACGGATTCTTTCTCTGGTAACACCAAATTCACGTCCTACTTCTTCTAAAGTATGAGTTTTTCCATCAATTAAACCATAACGCATTCTAAGTACTTTTTCTTCTCTATCTGTTAATGATTCTTCTAAGATTTCATCTAAGGTTTTTTGAATCATTTCTTGCATCATAAAGTCATGTGGTGTTAAAGCATTTGGATCGCTAATGAAGTCGCCTAGGGTTGAGTCTTCTTCTTCCCCAACTGGTGCTTCAAGTGAGATTGGCTCTTTAGCGATTCTTTGAATGTCTTGAACTTTTTCTGGTGTTACACCCATTTTATCCGCAATTTCAGCAACGGTTGCTTCTCTACCTAATTCTTGTACCAATTGACGTTGGATACGAATCATTTTATTGATAGTTTCTACCATGTGAACCGGAATTCTAATGGTTCTAGCTTGGTCAGCAACGGCTCTTGTAATGGCTTGTCTAATCCACCATGTAGCGTATGTAGAAAATTTAAATCCTTTTTCATAATCAAATTTGTCTACTGCTCGCATTAAGCCCATGTTTCCTTCTTGTATTAAGTCTAGGAATAATAGTCCACGTCCAACATATCTTTTTGCAATAGAAACAACCAAGCGATAGTTTGCTTCAACTAATTTGTCTTTAGCAAAATCGGCTTTATAAACGATATTTTCTAGTTCTTCAACATCTTCTTGAGAAATTTCTAGTTCACCGTTTTTAAAGTTTTCTAGTTGTTCAAGTGCGGTTCTTCCGTGTGAGACCATCATGGCGTATTTTCTTTCTTCATCAATATTTAATAAAGGAATTTGACCAATTTCTTTTAAATACATTCTAACTGGGTCATCTACTTTAACTGTAGTCGCAATTTTTTCAATGTTTAAAAGTTCTTCTTCTTCAATGTCTTCTACTTCTAAACTGCTTAAAGAAAATTCATCTGGTTCTGTTTCTTCTTCTAATCCACTGATGTCTAAATCATCTGTGTCTAACTCCAGTTCTTCTTCTAGTTCTTCATCATCTGAGACAACGTCGATGTCTTTTAACATTAAAGCTTTTTCGACTTCTAAGTAAAGGTTCTTATCTTTTTTGGTATGTTTGATAAGATCTGCTGGCGTTAGTAATTGTGCCTTGCCTGCTTTTTTGACTAACGCTTCTATTATTTTTTCAAAATCCATTTTATGACCCCCATTTTTTTTGTTTGCTATTTTGTAGTTCCGTAATTCTTTTTAACATACTGTGTTTATCTGCTTGATCTGTTATTTCTGTGATTTGTTTTAATAAATCTTTTAATTCTTTTTCTTCTTTATAAACAACGTTGATTAGATGAATGGATTCATCTATTTCATCTAGATTTTTAAAGGTTTTCTTTTCTTTCCAGTCTATGTGATTTATGACTTTATTTAAGATGTCATTATATTCTGGATAGGTTTTCATGAAATGTTCTAAGTCTATTTTATCTGATTCATATGTTTGATAAGTCTCTGCGATTTTCTCAAAAATGATGATCATTCTATGGTCAGACATTTCGTGAAAGTTTAGTTTATCTAAGATGTATCTTAAATAATCTGGTCTTTGTAAGACCTCTCCTAATAAAGTTAATTCTGTCCAAGTGTATTTGTTAATGCCGATGCTATCAATGATTGGTTTTTGAACGATGAATGGATCATTTGGTTCTGGATAGTTGGTGACCAAGCGTCCGGTTAGGGCAATTTGCAGTCCTAGTTCTTTTGTTATTTTGTTTTCATATAACTTTTTAATGTTTGGATCAGCGTATCTGAAAACAGCTTGAAGTTCTCTTTTTAAGTCATTGATGTGTAAAGCATTTTTTAAATCTTTATGTTCAATTGCATTTAAGTATCTAAATTCATAAGGATCAACTACATTGGTTTTAAATAACTCACGATAAGATGCTTCACCGTGTTTTTTAACATAATCATCTGGATCTAGTTTATTTGGTATATTTAAAATAGATACTTTCATTTGATTTTTTAAAAAGAGATCTGATGCTTTAATGGCTGAGCTTTTTCCTGCTTGATCTCCATCATAGGCGATGATGACTTCATTGACGTTATTTTTAATGAGTTTAACTTGGTTTTCTGTTAACGCAGTTCCCATGGTTGCAACACTATGAGTTAAGCCTGATTTATGAGAAGCTAAGACATCGAAAAATCCTTCGTATAAAATGATTTTGTTTTGTCTTCTAACCTCGCTTTGACTTTCATGAAAATGATATAAGACTTCCCCTTTTTTAAAAATAGGGGTCTCTGGGCTATTCATGTATTTTACTTGCTCATTTTTATCTAAAGTTCTGCCTGAAAAACCAACGACTTTTCCTTGTGGGTTAGTAATTGGAAAGACAAGTCTTGATCTAAATAAATCATAGTAGTTGCCTTCATCATTTTGTTTAACTAATCCTAAAGCAATCATGTCTGATACATTATATCCCTTATCTCTTAATAATAAGTAAAGGGCATCAATTTCTTTTGGAGACCATCCAATTTGAAATTGTTCAATTAATGTTTGATTGATGTTTCTTTTTTCTAAGTAGGTTAAGGCATTTTGTCCTTGTTTGGTGTTTTTTAAACTAAACTGGTAAAACAAAGAAGCCTCTTCCATCATTTGGTAATATTTTTCATTAGGATCTTTTTTTGCTTTTTGATGTTCTACTTTTAAGCCTAATCTTTCTCCTAATTCATAAATAGCTTGTGAAAAAGGAATGTTTTTAATTTTACTGTAGAAAGTAAGTGGTTGGCCTCCTTCCTTACAAGACATACAGACCGCAATATTTTTTTCTGGTGAAACAGAAAATGAAGGTGTGTTTTCTTGATGGAAAGGGCATAAACCCATAAAGTTTTTACCTCTTTTTTCTAGTTGTACAAATTCGCTAACTAAATCAACGATATTTGTTTCTTCATTTATCTTTTGAATGATATTATCGTTCATTTTTTTAGCTCCTTTTTCTTAGAATTGTAAGTATTTTTCTACGTAATCTCTAATTTCGCTGATCTTGATTCTATCTTGTGCCATGGTATCACGATGTCTAATGGTCACTGTATCATCTTCTAATGTTTGATGATCAACTGTCACACAAAATGGTGTTCCAATGGCATCTTGACGTCTATATCTTTTACCAATGTTTTGTGTTTCATCATAAGTTACATCAAAATAGTTAGATAGTTTGGTTTGAATTTCTAAAGCTTTATCTGCATGTAGTTTTTTAACCAAAGGTAAAACTGCTACTTTATATGGTGCTAAGAATGGATGTATTTTTAACACTTGGCGTGTTTCTCCATCTTCTAAAACTTCATCTTCTAAACTATTAGATAAGAAGGCTAAAAATAATCTTTCTACCCCAACTGATGGTTCAATCACGTAAGGAATGTATCTTTCGTTGGTTTCTGGATCTAGATAGCTTAAATCTTCTTTTGAGTGATTTTGGTGAGCTGTTAAGTCAAAGTTTGTTCTAGATGCAACGCCCCATAATTCATCAAACCCCCAAGGGAATTTGTATTGAATATCGGTTGTTGCATTAGAGTAATGACTTAGTGCTTCTGGTTTATGGTCATCATATCTTAGGTTATCTTTTGATAAGCCTAAATGAGTTAACCAATCCATACAATATTTCTTCCAGTAAGCAAAGTTTTCTAATTCTGTTCCTGGTTTGACAAAATATTGTAATTCCATTTGTTCAAACTCTCTGGTTCTAAAAATAAAGTTTCCAGGTGTAATTTCGTTTCTAAATGATTTTCCTACTTGAGCAATCCCAAATGGAATTTTCTTTCTTGACGTTCTTTGAACGTTTTTAAAGTTAATGAAAATTCCTTGTGCTGTTTCAGGTCTTAAATAAATTTGGTTGGCTTGTTCTAAAACAACCCCTTGGTATGTTTGGAACATCATGTTAAAGGCTCTAATGGGTGCCCATTCCATTTTTCCACATGTTGGACATTTGATTTTATGTTCAACAATATAATCATACATTTTTTCATTTGACCAACCATCTGCGTTGGTACCATCAAATTCTAATAATAGTTTATCTGCTCTAAAACGGTTGTTACAAGAACGACATTCTGTTAATGGGTCACTAAATCCTCCAACGTGTCCACTGGCAACCCATACTTGTGGGTTAAGTAGAATTGAGGTATCTACTAAAACGTTGTTTGGTGTTTCTCTTTGGAATTTTTTGATCCATGCTTGTTTGATGTTGTTTTTTAAAAGTGATCCGAGTGGGCCGTAATCCCAAGTGTTTGCTAAACCTCCGTAGATTTCACTTCCTTGGTAAACAAATCCCGTTGTTTTTGCATATTGTACAAGTTTATCTAACGTAACCATCTTAATTTCATGCTCCTTTAGCTTTATCTTAATGTTTTTAGTTCTGTTTGTGTATAGGCTTGATAGTATTGATAAATGAAGCTTTCTAGTTTTTTAATTTTCTCTAGTTTACCAATTTTATCGCTTTGATATGGAAAGTATAGTTTTAAAAGTTCGGTTGTCTCTTTGACATCTAAACTGATAGGATGACTTTCATCTTCATAAATGAGTCTATTTAATAATAGACTAAATCCTTTAACTTTTCTTCCATCTGGTGTTAAGTTTAAATGATATCCAATGATTGGCAGTATTTTTACTGCAAAACTTAAGTAACCCGTTTCTAATGTTTCAAGTGCTTCGATGAGATTTTGATAAATGAGTGTATGTTCATCATTTTCAGTAATTATTTTATCGATAATTTCTAACATCAAAGCGGTTTTTTTTGTTTGGTGGTAATCATTTTTTATATGGGTATGTTCGTTTAATAATTTACCATTTGATAATCGATACATGTTCTTTTCTTTTTCATCAAATTCAATTAAATTTAAGTACTGCGTTAAAATTCGGTCATTATGATTCACTTTTTGTGCTCCTTGAGCAACTAAAGTGAGTTTTCCTTTTTTTGTATAAACAAAGACTAATTTTGAGTTTTCTTTATACGGCATGACCTTATAAATTAAACCTTTGAGTCTATTCTGTTCCATAACCATAACGCTTTAATTCGTTGGGATTATTTCGCCAATCTTTTTTAACTTTAATCCATAAACTTAAATGAATTTTGGTGTTAAGTGTTTTATTGATATCTAGTCTTGCTTGTGTTCCTATTTTTTTGAGTTTTTCACCCTTAGAACCAATTAAGATTTGTTTTTGAGTCGATCGTTCTACAATAATGATAGCAGAAATATCTACTGTATTATATTCTTTATTTCTTTCTAATCTTTCAATGACAACAGCAACCGCATGAGGCACTTCTTCTTGTGCGTGAAACAATATTTTTTCTCTAATGATTTCTGCCATTAAAGTTTCTTCTGTTTGGTCTGTCACCATTTCTTCTGGATAGTATTGTGGCCCTTCTGGTAAATAGTTTAAGATAACTGATTTTAAGTGATCTAAATGTTTACCTTCTTTGGCAGATAAAGGCACAACATCAGCAAACTCAAAATGTGGTAGATAACTTAAAATGATTTCATCGATTCGACCTCTTTTATGGTTATACTCATCTGTTTTATTTATCACTAAAACGATAGGGGTTTTAAGTTGTTTAAAATAAGTTAAAATATGTGCTTCTGCTTTTCCCATCGCTTGATCGGTTAAAAATAAAACCACATCCACATCTTTGATACTACTAATAGCTAGTTTATCAATAGATCTACCTAATAAGTGTTTCCCTTCATGCATCCCTGGTGTGTCCACAAAAATCATTTGATATTCTGGATCATTTACAATACCGGTAATTCGATTTCTAGTTGTTTGAGGTTTTGGACTGGTGATTGCTATTTTTTGACCTATAAGGGCATTTAATAATGTAGATTTCCCGACATTTGGTCTTCCTGCAATCGTAATGAATCCTGATTTAAAACTCATTTAGAATCCTCGTCTAAATCAAAACCATATGGCAACAACTCTTCTATATTCATCTTTTTAACGTCCCCTTCTAGGTTGGTTAAAAAAACGGGTGTTCCTTTTGGTAGTAACTCACTCATGACTTGTCTACATGCTCCACATGGTGAGATTGGTCCTTTGGTGTTTCCTGTCACTGTGATTGACACAATGTCTGCTTTATCATAGCCTTGACTGATTAATGAAAATAAAGCATTACGTTCTGCACAACTTGAAAGTCCATATGAGCTGTTTTCGATATTTGCACCATGAATAATGGTACCATCTTTTAATTCTAAAGCGGCTCCTACATTAAATTTAGAATATGGTGCATAAGCTTTTTTTGAAGCAGCGATGGCTTCTTTGATTTGGTTTTTCATTTGACTACTTCCTTTCTAAATTGGCTTTTTTTAAAATTTCTTCTTGTAATTCAAACATTTCTTTTTCTTCTTCTGGGGTATGATGATCATAGCCTTTAAGATGTAGGTATCCATGAACAGATAAAAATCCTATTTCTCTTTGAAAACTATGTCCATAATCTTCTGCTTGAAGTTTTGCTTGATCAATAGAGATGAAGATATCACCTAACGAATCATCTTCTATATCATCATTGGGAAATGATAAGACATCTGTTGGTCTATCTACGTTTCTGTAAGATAGATTGTATTGATGAATTTCTTGTTGCGTTAAAAAAATGATTTGCATATTTTTTTCTTCCTCTATTTCTTTGAAAATAGAGTTAATTAATGTTTCAATTTCTTCAGTGTTTTCACTGGTTTGATTATGGAATTCTACAATCACTTTGTTTCATACCTCTCAAGTATTTTTTGTACGAGTGGATGTCTGATGACATCTAATCTGTCAAAACTAACAATTTCAATTTCTTCTAAACCTGTTAAGTGTTCTAACGCATCTTTTAACCCTGAATGTTTCCCTCTTGGTAAGTCGGTTTGTGATGGGTCTCCACAGACAACCATTTTAGAAGAAAAACCTAGTCTAGTTAAAAACATTTTCATTTGTGTGGTGGTGGTATTTTGTGCCTCATCTAAAATGATGAAGGCATTTTCTAAAGTTCTTCCTCTCATATACGCTAAAGGCGCAATTTCTATAACCCCTTTTTCTAATAAAAGGTTGGTTTGATTGATGCCTAGCATTTCATATAAAGCATCATATAGAGGAATTAAGTATGGATCTACTTTTTCTTTTAAATCTCCTGGTAAGAATCCTAAGGATTCTCCTGCTTCAACTGCCGGTCTTGTTAAAATAAGTTTTTTTACTTTGCCTTCTTTTAATTCAGCTACTGCATGAGCAACCGCTAAGTAAGTTTTCCCTGTTCCAGCAGGGCCTATCCCAAAGACTAAGGATTTTCTTAATAAGGCTTCTGAATATATTTTTTGGTTAAAGGTTTTAGGCACAACAGCCTTTCCTTTGTCATTTATTACAATCTTTTTTTGATTTTTATATAAGCTTAAGATTCTGGGTAAATCTAGTGTTTCTTTTTGGGCCATTTTAATGATATAAAGGATGTCTCTTTCGGTTAAAGTGACTTTATTTTCAGCTAAAACCACTAAGACTCTAAAAATATCGTTTAATAAAGGCATCATTTCTTCTGTAGTTTCTACGATGATTTCATCGTTTAAAATAGATACTTTAACGTTTAAGGAATGCTTAAAAACCGCTAAATTTCTATCGTGCGGTCCTACTAGTGATGATAAAGTTTCATGGTGTTTGATTTTTACATCTAGTTTCATTCATGCCTCCTATTTCCAACTTATATTATATCATATTAATAGACAAAAAAGGCACCCTTTGGGTGCATTTTTATGGTTGTCAGAAAATCAATTAGCGTTTTTTAGTTTTAGCTGCTCTTTGACGCATTTTTTTATCAACGCTTGGTTTAATGTAATACTCTCTTTTGCGTGCTTCTGCAAGGGTTCCTGATCTAGAAACGTCACGTTTAAATCGGCGCAATGCGTCTTCAATTGATTCTTCTTTACGTACTATCGTTTTAGGCATGTCAGCCCTCCTTCCACACCAAATTAATATTATTTGGATTGACCGCATTTATTATATCTAATTTTTATATGTTTGTCAAAGTATTATTCATTTTTTATCTTTTTTTAGCATAAAAATATGATAATGCGTACAATGAGGCTAATTCTGTTGGTAATATGAATTCTCCTAGAGAAATAATTTGTGCATTCATCGTTTTTAAAAAGGTGAGTTCTTCTTCATCAATCCCACCTTCTGGGCCGATGATGATGGCAATTTTTTCTTTTTCTAAGTTAATATTTAAATCATTTAAATACGTTTTCTTTTCATCTTCATATGCTAAAATAACGTGATCAAATAAGGTGTAATCTATTTGTTTTAACGATTTTTTAAATTCAATAGATGGTATGTTTTGGCGGTGTGCCAGTTCAGCTGCTTCTTTGGCTATTTTTTGGTAGCGTAGTAATTTGTTTTCATCGTTTTTAAGTTTAGCGATACTGCGTTTCATTTCTGTTAAATAAATGGTTTTTATTCCAAAGATGGTATTAGATTTAACTAGTTCTTCTGTTTTATTACCTTTAGGTAATCCTTGGATTAAGGTAATATCATAAATCGTTTTATTTTCTAATTGATCTTCTTTTTGGTAAAACACGGTTTGATCTTCTATTGTTAAGGTTGCTTTATAACATTCATCGTTAAAACAAACAATAACTTGATCTCCTGTTTTCATACGCATGACTTTAGTCATGTGAAAGACATCATCTTTATCTTCTATTTTCCCAGTGTCTTTTGTTAAAAAATATCTTTGCATCCATTTCACCCTTTTGTTTTAGAAAAAAAAGTATTTCAATGAAATACTTTACATAAATAATCTATCGATTCCGTTTGACCATATAACAGTTGCAACATAGAAAGCTGTTAAGAAGAACATTGATCTATTTAAAAATAGTTCTAAGCCTTGCATTTTACGGTTTTTATATTGTTCTGAGGCTACCCCAGTAAATGAATTCATTCCATCTTCATCTGATTGTAACAATAAGACGTTAGCAATTAAGAAAAAGGAAATAAAGATTAGTAAGTAATCAGGTAATTGCACAAGTACCCCTCCTTGATTTTATTCAATTTATTTTAACAAGTTTATCTTAAATTGTCAATCTTTTATAAAGGAAAAGCCCGTAAAGTGGGCTTTATTTTTTATGATAGGCTGTTAATGTATTGCATGATGTCTAAAATCATTTGTTTTGTTGAACTAAATCCACCTGTCACAGTATACCAAGCAGGACCATTTAGTTGGTATACATGTTGGTTTTTATAGGCGTTGGTTTCTTTAAATTGTGGTTCATTTAATAAATTAGATAACCCACTTTCATCTCCTATAGTTGCGGCTCTATCTAAAATAAAGATAATATCTGGATTGACTTTTGTAATATATTCTAAACCAGTTAGACTACCATGTGAGCCACCAGATCCAATATTTTCATCTGCTTCTATAAACCCAAATTCATTAAATAAAACGCCATATCTGCCTGTTTTACCAGAGGTTGAAATATTGGTTCCATTAGATAAGATAAATAGCGCTTTGGCTTGTGTGGTCATTTTTTTAATGGCTGTAAAGTCATGAACGATGTCAAACATTTCTTTTTCAATATCATCTTTTACTAAAGGAAAGATTTTGCTTAAGTTTCTAGCAATTTCGATGTGATTAAATAAGTTATAAGTGGTGTTTGATGCATCTAAGATGTTTGCGTTTGGATATTTTTCTTTTAAAGTACTATATAAATTAGTGGTTCTTCCATCAAGAATGATTAATTCAGGATTCATAATATCTAAAACATCATATGTTGGTTCAAACAAAGTTCCTGCATTTGGATATTTATCGTTTTTATATGTATCTAGTGTGGTTGGTAAATTAGATTTAGGTAAGGCTAATGTTTTAATGCCTGCTTTTTCTACTCCCACAACATCTAACATATCTAAAACGCCTAGTGAATAAGTAACTACTCTTTCTGGACTAATTTTAAAATCTTCTACCACTAATTTTTTAGTGTAAACAAGCTCTCCTTGTTCGTTTTTAGAACCATCTGTAATGGAGACATAATGAGCAACAGAAACGGTTTGCCCTTCTGGTTTTGATTCAGTTTTTTTACATGCTGTTAAAGTAACTGTTAATAATAAAACAGTTAGAATGCTTAATATTTTTTTCATCTACAAATTTCTCTTCTTTCTATTTTTCTATGATTAATTCTGGTTGTTTGTTATGAGAGTTTTGAGGGTTATAGTATATACATACTTTTTTCCCATCGATACCTGCGATACAAAAGTCATGATCAAAGACGTTATCTAAAATGGTTTTATCCATCATTTCATCGGTATTCCCCTCATTGATGATCACACCATCTTTCATCGCAACAATATGATCACAAAAGGCTGCCGCAAAATTAATGTCATGCATGACAATGACAATGGTTTTTCCAAAATCTTTTACTAAATCTTGTAATACTACCATCATATCTACTGCATATTTCATATCTAAATTATTAAGTGGCTCATCTAAAAAGATGTATTTGGTATCTTGAGCTAAGATCATGGCGATATATGCTCTTTGTTTTTGTCCACCGGATAATTGATCTAAATATTTATTTTCATATGCTTTTAAGTTCATATAAGTAATGACTTCATCTATTTTTGTTTCATCTGCTTTGGTGAGTTTTCCTTTAGAATGAGGAAATCTCCCAAAGGTCACCAATTCTTTAACCGTAATACGGACATTGATTTGATTGGTTTGTTTAAGGACCGCTATTTTTTTAGCGATATCATTGCTTTTAAACTCACTTATGTTGGTTCCATCAATTAAGACCTCACCTGATGTTGGTTTGATTAAACGTGAAATCACACCTAGTAGGGTTGATTTTCCTGCACCGTTTGCGCCAATTAAAGCAGTGATTTTTTGATCTTGTATTTTTAAGTTTAAATGATCTAAAACTATTTTATCTCCATAGCTTTGAACAATGTTTTTAACCTCTATCATATTTTATTCTCCTTTAAAATTAAGTAAATCATATAAGCTCCACCAATCAAGCTAATCATGACTGAAACACTTGTTTGATGATCTAAAAGCTCTACAATCAATTGCCCAATTAAAATAAAGACCAATGATAATAAACTAGATGCAATCATTAAAATACGGTGCTTATTGGTTTTAAATATTTCTCTTGCGCTTGAAACTGCGATTAATCCTAAAAAGGATAGGGGGCCAATTAAGGCGGTTGAAACAGAGACAGCTATTGCGATGTAAATTAAGGTGTGTTTGGTTTTCTTATGAAAATCAACACCTAATCCAATCGCTTGGTTTTCACCTAAAATCATGACATCATAGTATCTTTGTTCTTTTGCAAATAAAAAGATGGTTAGAATCATGATTGGAATGCTTATTAAAACTAAGTTTTCTTTAATATTGTTTAAGCTAACGGTTGTCATTGCTGTGATGCTTTGAAAGTTTTCAGGATCCATAAAAACTTGAATGAAGTTAGAGATGTTACTGGCTAGAGTAGAGATGATAAGGCCTACTAAAAGTAATAAGACCACATTGTTTTTATTTTTCCTTAAAATAAATTGATACATCATTAAAACGATACCAATCATTAAAATGGTTGAAAGGATAAAGTTAATATACTCGTTTGCAAAAAATAGGCTGTTAGCTCCTAGTAACGCGACTAATAAGGTTTGAGTAATAATATATATAGCATCAAATCCTAAGACACTAGGTGTTAATATTTTGTTGTCAGTAATCGTTTGAAAACTTAAAGAGGACACAGCAATTAAAACAGCACCTATGGTAATCGCAATGATTTGAATACTTCTTCTTTTGATGATAGGAAGCTTATCCATTTGCGGAAATTGAGCAATTAAATTTCTTTGTGTATAAAGCCAAACCGTTAAGTATCCTAAAATTAAGAGGATCGATAAAGTGATTAAACTGATCCATATGATTTTTTTATTCATTGGCATTCACCTTCTTAAAAATTAAAAATAAAAAGATGATTGCACCAGTAACACCCATGGTAAGACCGACTGATATTTCGTAAGGAAATCTAATGAGTCTGCTGACAATATCGTTTAGTAAAACAAATGTTGACCCAAAAATAGCAACATCCACTAAATTTTTCTTAACATGATCTCCGTAATACATCGTGACAATATTAGGAATAATCAATCCTAAAAAGGGTAGTGGACCAACGACGATATAAACAGCTGCAGAAACGATAGATACAATGATTAGACCAATAAACATCGTTAATTTGTAGTTAATACCTAGGTTAATTGAAAAGTCTTCTCCTAATGAAATGATTGAAAATGCGGTGGCGTATACAAACGCTAAAATTAGTGCTGGTATTAAAATGATGAGCAAACTTGAATTAAGTAACGTAATTTTAGAAAAACTACCTAAATTCAAAGACGCAACCACTTGTAGCATATCCATTTTATGGGCAATTAACGTGGTTATTGAACCTATTAAGGCACCATACATCATTCCGATAAGTGGAACGTAAACAATATTTTTGAATTTAATTTTACTCAGTAACACCATAAATAGTAATGATGATGCCATGGCAAAAATAAAAGCAAAGGAAAATCTAAGATATATACTTTGGCTTCCAAAGAAAACCATACTAATTAAAACACCCAATCCAGCAGCATCTGTTGTGCCTGCTGTTTGTGGGGATATAAATTTGTTTCTACTTAAAGATTGCATGATTAAACCAGCAACACTTAAAGCAGATGCTGCTAAAATAATTACCATTGTTCTTGGTAATCTACCATGAATGAAATTAGTCCATGCCGTTTTATCTCCAGCAAAAAGAGAGCTGATTAAATTCATATCAGCTCCAATGACTATAGATACAATGGTTAATATAATAAATATCGCAACGATAATAGTTCTTTTCTTACTCATGTTCTATTGACGCAATGACTTCAAACGCTTCATGGGTTGATTCAAGGATGTTTGGGTCTTTTTGTTGAACTTTATTCTTATGCATGGCAATATGTTCTGGACTGCCTTCCCATGCATAAAACGCTTTTTTATCCTGCCAGTATATGATGATACGACAAACATCATATTCTTTATCCCTTTGACTAAAAAGGACGTCTCGCCTAATGAATCCTTTGGCTTTTGTTACTGGGCTTGGCATAGAAAAACGTTGTGTATATTGTTCACGCAAACCTTTTTGCAACCTTAAAGTGCGCACAATTACGTACATTCTCTTCACCTACTTTTCTTCTACAATGTATCTTTTTTGATACAAAACTATTGTATGTTATATTGTTGTTAAAATCAACTTTTTTATAGTTTTTATAATTAATGAAATGTATTTTATAAATAAGATGAATTACTACCATTTTATGATGAAAGTGTTATAATGTTTTTGGTGATAAAAATGGAAATTAGACAAATTAGACTTGGTGATATTAAAAGCAACTGTTATGTTGTTAGTCATCAAGGTAAAGCAATGATCATTGATCCTGGTTTTGAAAGTGATTTGGTCATTGATTATTTATATGAAAATCAGTTAGTCCCTGAATTAATTTATGTAACCCATGGTCATTTTGATCATTGTGGTGGTGTTAAACAATTAAAAGAGTATTATAACATTGTAGTTTATGCGCCTAAAAAAGATGAGATTTGGATGAATGATAGTGCCTATAATCGTTGGTTATATCCTATTCCTGTAGATCATTGGGTAACTAAAAATGATAAGATCTTTTTTCAAGGCATTGAGTTTACAATTTTAGAAACTCCAGGTCATTCAGATGGTAGTACTGCTTTATATCATGCCCCTTATTTATTTGGTGGTGATACCTTGTTTTATCAAAGCATTGGTAGAACGGATTTACCTTTTGCTAGTTTTGATAAGATTAAAAAATCTATCTTAAAACTTTATGAATTACCTAATCAAACAACGATTTATCCTGGTCATGGTAGACCAACAACTATTGCTCATGAAAAACAATATAACCCATTTGTGAAAGGAAAATTATAATGAACGCAAATCAATTTTTAAACGATAAAAATCCTAGAGTGTTAATTGAGGTTGAACACTTAGGCACAATGACTGTAGAGCTTTTCCCTGAAGTTGCTAAAAATACAGTCGATAACTTTTTAAAGTATGTGAGTCATAATTATTACGATGGTTTGATTTTCCATCGTGTGATTAGTGGTTTTATGATTCAAGGTGGTTGGGGGAAAAATATTTTCCCACCTATTAAAGGTGAGTTTGGATCTAATGGTTTTAAAAATCCTTTAGAACATACCAGAGGAGTTATTTCTATGGCAAGAACCATGAATAAAAACTCTCAAACAGCTCAATTTTTTATTATGCATGCCAATTCTCCTCATTTAGACAATGAATATGCTGGTTTTGGTGTTTTAGTGGATGGCTTTAATGTTTTAGATGAAATTGCGCAAATGCCAACCGATCATATGGATCAACCAAGATTTGAGGTCAAGATATTATCTGTAACCTCTGTGTTAAATGGTTATGAACCTAGTGAACCTGAATATTTCTTATAACGATTAAAACCAACCAAAAGGTTGGTTTTTTTAATAAAAAAGAAGTCTATTGACTTCTTTTATCTAACCATTGAATCATGGTTTTAAATACTTCTTCTTTTTCTGTATCGTTAAGTAGTTCATGGTAACCATGTTCATATAACTTTAATGTTTTATCCGTGCTTTTTGATGTTTCATACATTTTAATACTTGAAGAAACTGAAATGATTTTATCCTCTAGGCCATGAAAGTAAATGACTGGTTGGGTTAAGTCATTTTTATTTTTATCTATATACTTAATCGCTTTAATGCATATTTCAGTTAATAGATTGCCATATACTTTATCTAGCATTAAAGGATCACTTGCTAAATGATGAGTGAGTTGTTGGTCTTTGATTCTATAAGGATCCATTCTTTTGGTTTTAAAGGCCATTTTTCTTATATAAAAAGATCCTGTGTATTTTAAAAAGCTCATTGCTTTAGGCACTGTAAAAATTCCAGATGAACTGATGATGCCATCAATACTTCCATATTTAATGGCATATAAATGGGCAATTGTAGCCCCCATACTATGTCCTAATAAATAGATGGGTTGCTTTTTTCTATTTTTTTCTTGTAAAACTAGGTGATGAAGGAGGTCGACGTGTTCGTGAAAACTTTTAATTTCTCCTCTTTTTCCTCTGCTTTTGCCATGGCCTATTTGATCATAAGTTAGACATTCATAGTTTTCTTGATTAAACTTTAAAGCAAGCTCATCATAACGTTTAGAATGTTCTGCCATACCATGTAGAATAATAATCATCGCTTTCGGGTCTTTTACTTCATAGGATTTTTGATAAATCATGATATCACCCCTTATAGGCAAATTATATCATAAAAAAAAGGTAAACTACCTTCTTTTTATGATAACCAATGTTTCTATCGATGTGGTTTGTGGAAACATTTTAATTGGATATACTTTTTCTATGTCATAAATTTCATCTAATAACTTTAAATCTCTAGTTAAAGTTTGTAGGCTACATGATAAGTAAATGACTTGTTCATATTGATATTTCAACATTTTTTCTACCATTTGTTTCATTAACCCTTGTCTTGGTGGATCAACGATTAAGGTTTGAGCAGGAAATTTCTTTAAGATGTCTTCTGCTTTACCTTGATAAATGGTGACTTGTTGGTAATTATTTTCTTCTTTGATTTTTTCAGCAATTTTAATGTTTTCATCATGGCTTTCAATCATGATGATCTCTTTGGTTTGGTCATTGATTAAACTAAAACCAATACTGCCTATACCACTGTAGGCATCAATAATATGTGTACTTTTAACATTTTCTTTAATGAGTTCATATGTTTTTTCCATCACTGGATAGTTAACTTGGAAAAAGGTTTGGTCCGTTAAATAAAACTGTTTTTCTTTTAACATGTTTTCTTGATATAAAGCATATGATTTAGAACCTAAAATGACATAATCATTGGGTTTAATATTTAACGTGATACCAATAATTTCAGGTTGTTGTTTTAAAAGGTCTATCAGGCTTTCTAGTCCTTTGAAATATTTTTCATAAGATACTAACGTGACCATATATTCATTGTTTTGATTGTTTTTAAAAACGATGTGCTTAAACTTTTTTTCATCGATTTCTATTTGAGCATCATTTATTTTTTTAATCATTTCATTGACAAAAGGCGTTGCTAGTGAAAAATCATTTACTTTAATAAGTTTGATTGGTTCGTTTTGATAAAGACCTAACGTTAAAGTACTTTGTTCTAACACGTGAAAAACGACTTTATTACGATAGTGATACTCATTATAGTCAGTGACTGTATCTAAAACATTGATCTCTTTTTTTAATACTTTTTCTAGCGTTTTTTTGGTTAACTCTTTTTGCCATTGTAGTTGTTGTAAAAAGGTTAAATGTTCTAAATCTAAACTCCCTAGATGTGACTGCTCTTTGGTTCTAAATAAAGAAGTTTCTATGCGTTTTAAAACGGTTGCTTCACAAATGTTTTTCTTAATTTTATTGATTTTTATTTCTACTTTTTCACCGACTAAAGCATTAGGCATAAAAATGATGTTATCATTATATTTTGCAACACCATACCCTCTATAATCTAAATCCATGATTTCTACTTCGATGATTTTACCAACAGTTAGTTTCATGTTCATCCCCCTCATAAAATTTTGCTAGACCACCTTCTGATGTTTCTTTATAGTGGTGGTGCATATCTAATCCTGTTTGATACATGGTTTTAACAACCACATCAAAACTTATTTTTCTTGAATCACTTAAAAAGAATGCTAACCCACAAGCATCAACAGCTCTTAAGGCCGCAACAGCATTTCTTTCTATACAAGGAATTTGAACATACCCATTGACAGGGTCACAAGTTAGTCCTAAATGGTGTTCCATTGCGATTTCTGCAGCATATTCTTGTTTATCAATATCAAGGTTAAAAAGGGATGCATGGGCGGCTGCGGCCATTGAGCATGCACTTCCTATTTCAGCTTGACATCCTGCTTCAGCGCCTGATATAGAGGCGTTATGTTTGATTAAATTCCCAAAAATACCGGCGGTTGCTAAAGCTTCAATGATTTTTTGTTCTTTAAAACGATGTCTTTCTTTCATGTAATATAAGACTGCTGGTAAAACACCACAAGCCCCACAAGTGGGTGCTGTAACAATTTGACCACCACTAGCATTTTCTTCGTTAACCGCAAAGGCATAAGCACTAATTAATCTATTTTCAGTAATTTCTGAAACTTCATTTTTAAGACGTTTGGTGATAAGGTCGTTGGCTTTTCTTTTAACTTTTAAAGGTCCTGGAAGTATTCCGGTTGTTTTTAATCCGTTTAATACGCTTTGTTCCATTGTATGCCATACTTCTTGTAAAAAATCATCTATTTGATCGCCTTCTACTTCTTTAACGTATTGATATAAAGTTATTTTCTTTTCTTTACAGTATTTTTTGATTTCATTAAAGGTTTTATGTGGATAAACAGATGGGATGTCATCTATTTGTCCTTCAAATAAAATTCTACCCCCACCCACACTATACACTTCTTTGCTTTCTAAAAGTTTATCTTCTTGATAAACGTTAAAAAGCATCGTGTTAGGATGCTTGTTGTGGTCAATCTCTTTTTTAAAGATAACCTTTTTGGGTGTTAGTACTTTCTTTATCGCCACATCTGTTAAATGCCCTTCTCCTGTTAAAGCTAAAGAATTATAAAGGGTAATCTCAAAATGTGTTGACTCTGGATGTTTGTCTGATATAATTTGAGCTGCTCTACTTGGTCCCATGGTATGAGAACTCGATGGTCCATAGCCGATGCGATAAAGTTCTTTTAAAGATTGCATTTAATCACCTTTAGTATGAAAATTTACGTTTCAAATACTCAATATAAAAACTTGGATCAAAGTCCATTTTGGTTGTATTAATTAAGATTTCTCTAGGTGTTTTGCTTGCACCATATTGGTGAATCTTTTCTTTTAACCATTCGTTAATTAAATTAATATGATTGTTTTCAATAGCACTTTCAACATTGATTTCACTGTTCATCGCATGATAAATTTGTGCTGCATAGGCAGAACCAAGAGCATAGGTTGGGAAATATCCAATATTTCCAAGTGACCAGTGAATATCTTGTAGGACACCTTCTGTATCTGTTTTAGGTCTGATGCCTACATATTCAGCCATAAGTTGACGCCATCTTCTTGGTAAATCTTTTACTTTTAGTTTTCCATTGATTAGTTCTTTTTCAATTTCATATCTCACCATGATGTGTAATGGGTAAGTTAGTTCATCGGCCTCTGTTCTAATTAAAGATCGTTTAGAAATGTTGATGTATTGATAAAATTCAAGTAATGAAATATTTTTTAATTCTTTTTTAAAGATTTCTTGTAGTTTTGGATAATGAACTTCCCAAAATGCATAAGATCTTCCAATCATATTTTCATACATTCTAGATTGAGACTCATGAATTCCCAAACTAGCACCACCACCTAAGATGGTTCCATCGTATTTTGGATCAACTTGTTGTTCATAAATTGCGTGTCCTAATTCATGAAGGGTTGAAAAAATACTTGATTCTAAAATATCGGTTTTATAAGCCGTTGTAATTCTAACATCACTACTTGAGACATTTGAGGTGAAAGGATGGATACTTTCTTTTAAGACACCACGTTCTTGATCAAAGTGGAAAACCTCTGTTAAGTATTGTGAGAATTCTTTTTGTTTGATTGGATCAAAATATCCTTTAGCTAGTTTACGGCTAATTTTTAGTTTTTGTTTGGTAGCACTTAAAACAAACGGGACCAATTCTTCTTTTAATTTATTGAAAAAATGATCGTATTCTTTGGTTGTAAAGCCTTCTTCATACATGTCTAATAAAACATCATAACCTTTAAGCTCATCTGTTTTTAAGTATTCTGTGAGTTTACGGTTAAAGTCTACAATTTTTTCTAATGACCGCTGGAAAACTGAAAAATCGTTAGTTTCTTTGGCATGAGCCCAATGGCTTGCACTAACGGCTTGTAAGATTTGATAATCTAGTAATTCTTTTTTAGGGACTTTTCTAATGATTTCTAATGACTTATTCATTTTCTTTATTTCAATTGCAAAACTTTCATCAAGTTTGTCAATTTGTTCATAAAGTTTTTCTACTGCTTGAATATAGTCTGGATTAGATTCTACTTCATAAAGTCTTTCTGTTAAAACAGCAATTTGTTCTGTTCTATAATCTAATGCTTTTTTAGGCATTTCTGTCTCTTGGTCCCAAGAGATTAGCCATAATGCGTATTTATATGCTCTAATTGTTTTCTGAGTTTCTTTGTATGTTGTCATATGTTTTTCCATCATATAACCCCCTTATCTCAATTATAATTCTTCTTATTATATCATATAATGATATCTAATTTCTATTTCAAAGTAAAAGGTATTTCATTTAATTCATGAAATACCTTTTCTTTAAATCTTGATGTTTGCTCTTTTGATGATTTCTTTTTTTAGTTTTTCATAAGTTTCATAAATGATTAAATCTAATTTTTCATTAACTACTTTGTCAATAAACTTCCAGGAATACTCAATTTCATCCCATCTGGTAAACAATGTTTTATGTCCCATAATCGCATCTAATAGTAGTTTTTCATAAGCTTCTGGTAGGTTACCTACATATTTTGAAGCCATATCATAGGCTAAATCCACTTTTTCGATATGTGATTTTAAGCCTGGTTTTTTACTGTTAAAGGTTAGTTTGACACCATCTTTAGGGGCAATTTTGATGTGTAGTTCATTTTCTGAAAGTGGTAATTGCCATTTTTCTTGTTCCTTGGTTGGCTTGAATTTTAAAATGATTTTAGAGGTTTTTTCTTCTAGTTTTTTACCGGTTAACAAATAAAATGGTACGCCTTGGAATCTTGTGTTGTTAACATAGGCTTTTAAGAAGACAAAAGTATCTGTTAATGAACTTTCTTTGATACCTTTTTCTTTTAAGTATCCATCATATTGACCTGTAAATGAAACCTTTGGATCAAAGGTTAAAGCTTTTAATACTTTCACTTTTTCTTCTTGAATGGCTTCACTTGAATAGTCTTTAGGAGCATCCATGGCAGTTAAACATAACATTTGTAGTAAATGGCTTTGTACCATGTCTTTTAAAGCACCTGCTGTATCATAATAACCAGCTCTATTTAAGATACCTTCTTCCTCTTTAGCAATGATTTGAACACTATCAATGTATTGGTTATCCCAAACCGATTCAAAGATGATGTTTGCAAATCTTACTGTCATGATATTTTGAATCATTTCTTTGCCTAAATAGTGATCAATTCGGTAAATTTGTTCTTCTTTAAAATATTGCCAGAGCATTTGATTAATAGCTTTAGCACTTTTTAAATCATGTCCAAACGGTTTTTCAAAGATGATGCGATCATTAGCTTGGGTGACCAAATGGCTTTCATACATATTTTTAGCCACAATCGGTAATAATTCTGGTCCAATCGCTAAGTAAAATAGTTTTTGAGCATCTTTATCTTGAGTTTCTTCAATGACTTTTTTTAAGTTTTGATAATCACTTGCTTCTGTGATTTGCATTTTCACGTAAGTAAGAATGGTTTTAAAAAAATGAATATCTAAGGTTTCTGTTGTTAAGGATTGCATATAGTCTAAATATTCATCCAAACTATAATCTCTTCTACCTAAGGCAAGAATTTGTAGGTCTTTATTGATTTCGTTTTTATCATAAAGTTGTTTAATCGCTGGTAGTAATTTTCTTGCGGTTAAGTCTCCTGTTGATCCAAAAATGGTAATGATCAATTTTTTCTTTTTCATTTTTTCTTATACACAGCGTGTCCGCCAAACTCCTTTCTCATTGCAGCAACTACTTTTTCACTAAACTTTTGATCGTCTCTTGATTTATATCTTGCAAACAGTGAGTGTGTAATAACTGGTAGTGAAACACCATATTTTAAGGCCTCTTCTACCATCCACATACCTTCTCCTGAATCATCGATGCGACCTTGTAGTTCTTCTAATTTAGGGTCTTTTGAAAAAGCATTACCGATATAACCAACTAAAGCAGATTCAATGATGGATCCATGATTCCATACTTCAGTAATTTTGTGATAATCTAGATTTTCAAATGAGCTGTTTTCTAAAAGGTCAAATCCTTCACCCAGGGCTTGCATCATGCCATATTCTATACCGTTGTGTACCATTTTAACAAAATGGCCTGAACCTGGACTTCCCATATAACCATAACCGTTTTCAACTGAAACTGCTTTAAAGATTGGTTCTAAATAATCAAAGATCTCTTTTGTTCCCCCAATCATTAAACAAGCACCATTTCTAGCACCATATGTTCCACCGGATGTTCCTACATCTATGAAATGAAGGTTTTCTTCTTTGAGTTGTTGGTATCTTTTAACACTTAAGTTAAAGTTTGAGTTACCACCATCAACGATGATATCCTCTGGGTTTAAAAAAGGTTTAATTTCTTCTATGACACTGTCTACATATTGGTTAGGCACGAGTAACCAAACAATTTTTCTTTCATTTTGATTGGCTAGTAGTTCCTCTAGACTGTTTTTAACGGTAATACCGTTTTTTTGACTTTCTTTTCTAACTTCTATATTTGGATCATATCCTAAAACTTCAAAGTGATTGTCTTTTAAATTTAAAGCTAAGTTACTGCCCATTTTTCCTAATCCGATTAAATGTATTTTCATAATTATACGTCCTTTATACTAAATTTATGAGTAAGATGGTGGCTGTTAAAAAATAAATGCCTAAAGCTGAAAAGTCATTAATGGTTGAGATTAATGGTCCTGATGCAGCTTTTTCATCAAAACCGTATTTGTTTAAAATAAGTGGTAAGAAAACACCTGCTAAGGCTGAGATGAACATGGATAAAGCCAATGAAATACCAACCACGATTGATATCATGAAGTTTTGATGATTTCCAGGTGCGATGATACTTAAGAAACTAAAGACAATGATGAGTCCAAATAAACCTGTTAATAATCCGTTGATAACTGCGATAAAGGTTTCTTTGGTAATGTGTTTTTGGTGGTTTAATTCTTTTTTGTTTAAACCTAGGATAGTGACGGCTAAAGATTGAGTTCCAATGTTACCAGCCATTCCTAAAATCATGGGTTGGAATAAAACCAGCGCCACTACTTCTTGTAGTGTTCTTTCAAAAACAGATAAAACTCCTGCGATAACTAAGTTTAACACAACCGATAAAATTAACCATGGTAAACGATTGATAGAACGTTTAAATGGACTTGCTGCTTCATCATAATCTTCTCCAACGGCTACCATGTGTTGGTATACTTGTTCATGTTTTAAAGCAATTTGTTCAAAGATATCATCGGCTGTAATGATTCCTATGACTTCATGATCTTTGTTTAAGACAGGGATGACGTTAATGTCATAGTCTTTAATTTTATGAACTGCATGAAGCATATTGGTATCATCATAGATGATTGGAAATTGATGATCAACGATATTTTCTAGTTTCGAATTTGCTCTTGCTACGATTAAATCTTTAATCGATAAAGCACCAAAATATTTACCTTCTTTTAAAACAAAGATGGTATCGATATATGCTTGATCGGTTATACTTTCTATGACAAAGGCGGTAGCTTCTTTAATGGTTTTTTGTACATCAATGGTGATAAATTCGGTAGTCATTAAAGAGGCTGCTAGTTTATCATCATAAGATAATAGTAGTCTGATACTTTCTTGTTTGTTTTTATGGAGTAACTGGATGAGTTTTTCTTGGATTTCTTTTTCAAATGGATCTATAAAGGTTTCTAAATCATCTAGTTCTAAGGCGTTAAGTAAAGTTTTTTGTTGTTTGGGTGTGATTTTTTCAAAGTATGTAATTGCATCTTCTCTTTTTAAATAAACAAAGGCTTGTGCAACTTGTTTTTGAGTAATTAGTTTATTGACTCTTTCTTTTTCTTCATCAGTAAGTTCCATAAATAAATTGGCTAAGTCAAGTGGGTGTAGTTTATCAATTTGTTTTTTGATTTCTACATTTGATAAACTAAAATCTAATTTATGTTCTTTCATAACAATACCCCCTGTAAAATAACCGTTGCCAATCCAAAAAAGATGATTAAACTGATGATGTCAATTAAAGTTGTAATAAATGGCCCTGAAGCAACTGCAGGGTCAAACTTCATTTTGTTTAAAAGATATGGAACAAAAAGTCCGATGACTGGTCCAAAAGATACGGTAATCCATAAAGAAATGGAAACCACGAAACTAAAGGCGATTAAATGGTCTGATTGCATGGCCCATAAGATGATATAGGTTGTAACAAAGGCTAAAACGCCCATGACAAAACCGTTAATAATCCCTGTTAAAATCTCTTTACCCCCGTTTTTTAAAGGTTCTCCTTTGGGGTTATTGATACTAATGAGAGTAACAGCTAAGGTTTGAGTCGCCACATCTCCTCCAGCATCTAAAATAAGAGGTTGGAATAAGGCAAGTACGGTTGCTACTGCTAAAACCTCTTCAAACATAGTGGTTAGGTAAGCAATCGGAATAGAAAGGATGAGTAAAACAACTAGCCATGGTAATCGTCTTAATGCTGTTCTTAGGATGGGTGAATTTTTTTCTGTTTCTGGTAAGGCTGCTAATTTTTCATAATCTTCTTGTGCCTCTTCTTGGTAAATATCTAACGCATCATCCATCGTAATCATACCAATGAGTTCTTGGTTTTTATTTAAAATCGGGGTTTCATAAATGCTATATTGTCTCATAGCTTTAATGACTTTCTCAATTGGGTCTTGATCATAATAATAAGGAACTTCTTCAATTAGGTCATTAACTGTTAAAGGTGATTTGGCTTTAATCAGTTTTTTAAACGGAATCACACCTAAATAATGATTGGTTTCTTTTTCTACAACAAATAAGGTATTAATCGTTTCTACTTGATCTGCTTGTTTGATTAGATATTTGGTCGCTTCTTTAACATCCATCTCTGGGGTTAAATGAATATAGTCGTTGGTCATATAAGCACCAGCGACATCATCTAAATAGCCCAGTAGTTCAATCATTTCTTCTGGTTGGTCTAACATTTCTAGAATTTGATTCTTTTCTGTTTCTTCTAATTCTTCCACAATGTTAACCGCATCATCGGGTTCCATGGTTTCTAAGACTTCTTTTTGATCGTCTAATTCTAGGGTGTTAAATAGTTCAACCGCATCATCTACTTCTAGATAAGACATAACCTCTGACTTGGTTTCTGAATCTAGTAGTTCATAAATTTTAATTTGATCTTCTAACTCCATATGCTCAATGATTTGTGCTAGATCATATGGGTGCATGTTTTTAATTTCTTTTTTTAATTCTTTTTCACTTAATTTTAATAGTTCCATGTTAAAAGCCTCCTATCGTCATTAATTATTTTTTTATTCCAAAAAGCATTTTTGCTACTCTTTCAGTAATTTGGCTTTCTTGATGGTCGTATAAAATGGTGATATATCCGTTAAAATGATCTTTTTTAATGATTTGAACGGTCATATTGAGTTCTATTTTTTTATCATCTAAATAAGCTAATAATTCTTTATGATCTAACACTCTTTTAATTGTGAATAAATCTGTTTCATTAGCATCCCATAAAGACATGGTTTCTATTTTTTCTGATACACCATCGATGGTTGGAATGGGGTTTCCATGTTGACAATATTTAGGTTCATCTAAATATTGATATAATTTTTCAATTAGTTCCGGGCTAGAAGCGTGTTCTAGTTTTTCTGCATCTATGTGAACGTCTTGCCATGATATGTTTAGTTTTTGAGTTAAAAAAACTTCCCATATACGGTGAGCTCTAATCATGCGCATGGCTTCTTTTTTTCCTTTTTTAGTTAAAGAAACACCTTTGTATGGTTGATAAAGTAAAAACTTTTTATTCACTAGTTTTTTTATCATTTCATTAACGCTTTGATCCGTATATCCAAATGATTCTGATATTTCATTGGTTTTAATTTTTTCTCTGTTTTGTTCTACTGATAATTCATAGATTAATTTTAAATAATCTTCTTCTGCCTGATGCACATGTCTCACCTACTTTCTATGTTATTATAACATATTTAATATGTTATTTTTAAAGACTATAGTATGTCATTTGATCACTTAAATGTTTCTCTCCTAGTATACTTAATGTCACGTTTTCATCAGTTTGGTGTAAATACCCTTTTTGTTGGGCTTTTTTAAATCTTTTCATGAAATATTTTTTAGACCAGTTTAATTCTTGGTGTAAATGATTTAATGATGTTTCTATATGTGCTTTTTCTGTGTTTTGATGGTTTTTAATGTGAACCATTAAGGTAATGATCGCAAAATCTTTTTGTTGCTTATTGCGTTTGACAACGCTGGTGATAACCCCTTTTTTGGGATTGAAAAATAAGGCGATTAAAAAGACGATTAAGGTGGTAGATGCAATGACACCTGCAATACTAATGTCTAATAATAAGGCGATAAAGTATCCTAAAATACTGTTAAAGACGCCAATTACCATCGCAGTGACGGTAGTTTTTAGTAAGTTTTTAGTAAATAAAAGAGCGGTCATGGCTGGTCCTACCATCAGTGCAATGACTAGGATAGATCCAACTGCATCAAATGCTGTTACTGCGGTTAAGGAAACTAAACCCATGAGTAAATAATGAATGATTATTGGGCTAATACCTAAAACAGTTGCTAGCGCGGCATCAAAACTAACGATTTTAAGTTCTTTATAAAAAATAATGAAGAAGAGTAGGTTGATGATGAAAATACCTATCATGATGTATAAGTTCATCATAGATGCCCATTCTAAGTTACCGGTTAAAACCGCATCAATATCTAGATGAACACCTCTAAAATCAAGACTGATGATCACAACAGCGATGCTAAATAATAACGGGAAAACAACACCGGTTGCTGCATCTTCTTTGGTGGTTTTAGTTTTAATTAAAAGTTCGATTAAATAGGTAGTAATAAGTCCCATTAGGGTAGCGCCTATGACTAAGTAAGGACTAGATAAGTCTTTTACGATCATATAAACTAAGACAATTCCTAGTAAAACGGTATGACTGATGGCATCAGTCATCATAGACATTTTTCTTAAAACTAAAAAAACACCAACTATGGCAGATGCCATGGCTGTGAAAATAGCGATTAATAAAACAACGATATCAAACATGGCTACCTCCTTTTAAGATGCTTTCTACTTTAAAAACCCCTTTTTCTGTTAGTTTGGGTTGTTTGTTTTGGTTTAAGTAAACATGTTCTGTTTGGATCCAGGCTTCTGTTTCTTGGGTTAAGTAAGTTTCCTCATTGCTGTATAAATGAATTAAATAACGATATTTTTCAATGTTTTTCTGATGTTTTTTTAAGTCTATTGTTTTTCTAATTAAACCTCTTTTAGGCGCAAACAATAATGAAATGATCACAAAGATACTTAAGACAATAACGATAACAGGTCCTGTTGGAAGATTGGATTTAAGATAGCTTATATAGGTTCCAATGATTCCTGAAAAAAGACCGATGAGTGTTGCGATAAGAGCGTTGATACTTAGTTTATGGCTCCATTGTCTAGCCGCTACCCCTGGTGCGATGATTAAAGCACTCATTAAAATGACTCCAACAGTTCTAATGCCTATGACAACAACAATCACGGTAATAATTGTCATTAAAATGTTCATGATTCTTTTTGAAAAGCCTAAACTTGCGAAAAATTCTTCGTTAAATGTGTGTAGTTTAATTTCCTTCCAAAGTAAAATGATGATGAGTAAAACAAACATTGATACGCCGGCAATAAAGTAAACATCGGTTTTAAGCATGGTTGCTGCTTGTCCAAAGATAAATTTGTTTAATCCAGCTGCTGATGATGCTCCTTTATTTTGTACCACTTGAAGTAAGACTTGTCCTAATCCAAAAAAGGAGGATAAAATTAAAGCAAGACTCGCATCACTTTTGGTTTTAGAATATTTTTTAATGATGTGTATTAAAAGCATTGAGACTAAAGCTGAAAGAGCTGCGCCAATTAATAAGATAGGAATACTTCTTTGATTAGTCACAATATATGCTAAAACAACCCCTGGTAAGGCAGCATGTGATAAAGCATCTCCTGCTAAGGCTTCGTTTCTTAAAATAGAAAAAACGCCTAGTAAACCCGCAACGCTTCCTAAAAGAAGCGTGCCTATCATAATGATGATTAAGGTGTAGTTTTCTAATATCCATTGTGGCATATCATTCATCTCCATTTTTAAGAAGGGTTTTGTTTTGGTAAGTTTTTTTGATGTTTTCATCGGTGAATACTTCTTTGACTAATCCTGATTGAATGACTCTTTTATTAATTAAGGTGACCCAGTCAAAGTATTCTGTGACAGTTTGAAGATCATGGTGAACTACCACAACGGTTTTTCCTTCTTTTTTTAATAGTTTGAGTAAATCGATGATCGCTTTTTCTGTTTTAACATCTACGCCTTGAAAAGGTTCATCCATTAAGTAAATATCTGCTTCTTGTACTAAGGCTCTGGCTAGAAAAACTCTTTGTTGTTGCCCACCTGATAATTCTGAGATTTGACTATCTTTAAAGGGTGTCATGTTTACTTTTTCTAATGCTTCTAATGATCTTTTTTTATCTTCTATGGTTGGTCTTTTAAACCACCCTAAGTGTCCGTAACGTCCCATCATCACAACATCTAAAACAGTGGTAGGAAAATCCCAATCCACACTCCCTCTTTGTGGGATGTATGCAATTTTTTTGCGCATGTCTTTATATGGTTTTCCGTTAAAATAGGTTTTTCCTGATACTTTTTTAATTAAATCAATCATGCTTTTAATTAAAGTAGATTTTCCCGCACCATTTGGGCCTACAATTGCCATTAAAACCCCTTTAGGTATACTTAGGTCAACGTCCCATAAAACAGGCTTTAAATCGTATGATACCGTTAAATCTTCTACGTGAATAGCGTATGTTTCCATGTTATCTCTCCTTTATGTTAATGAATCTATGATGGTGTCAATGTTATGGTAAAACATTTGAATATAGGTGTTAGCTAAAGAGTTTTTATCCCCTAGTGAATCTGAGTATAGTTCACCACCGATGGTGACTTTTTGTCCTAGTGCTAAGGCAGCATCTATGACACCTTTAATGGTTGCTTCTGGAATTGAGTTTTCAATAAAGATTGCTTTGACATTTAAGTCTTTTAATAGTTTGGCTAAATTTTGGATATCTTTGGTTGATGCTTCTGTTTCAGTTGAAATACCTTGGATAGCGTAAACCTTAAATCCGTATGCATGTCCAAAATAATTAAAAGCATCATGGGCAGTAATTAAGATTCTTTTTTCTTCTGGTAATTTGGTCACTTTGGTTTTAATATGGTTTTCTAGTATTGTGAGTTCTTCTTTGTAGGATAAATAGTTGTTTTCATAGTTTTGAAAGTGAAGTGGGTCTATGGTTTGTAGTTCTAATTTTAATTGATATGAAAGTTCTTTCCATATATTGACATCAAACCATATATGAGGATCT
This sequence comes from uncultured Acholeplasma sp., assembly GCA_937934685.1. GTDB lineage: Bacteria > Bacillota_I > Bacilli_A > Acholeplasmatales > Acholeplasmataceae > Alteracholeplasma. Next base: position 32,993 of record CALGYU010000090.1, read on the forward strand.
ATTTCGTTGTTTTCATCTTTTAAAATATGGTTTGGATTTATTTTTTCTCCTGCTATGAATAGTTTATCTGGATTGGTTTCTTCAAATAGTTTATTCATTTTAGCTTCTAAGTGTAGTCCGTTATAAATGATTAGATCTGCTTTTTTAGCAGCATAGCGGTCGCTTGGTTTGGGTTTATAACTATGAGGGTCTGTCCCTGTTTGCATTAACGTAGTTACAACAACTTGATCTTTCCCTATTTGTTTGGCTAAATCGCCTAACATGGTTGTTGAGGTTAAGATGTTGATTTTTCCTTCGATATATGAATATCTTGACACACAACTACTTAAAAGAAAGACACTTAATATGGCTGTGAGTGTAATAATAATTTTTTTCATGTTTCCTCCTTTTTTTAAGGTATGCCTTAACATATTTTTAGTATATAACATAACTTTACTATTGTCAATTTATCGATATAAAACAGCTGTAGAAAAATCGTTTTATAACAAAAAAAAGCGTTTTGATTAATAAAAACGCCTTTTTCTGTCATGTTGTTATGAATATTATTGTTCTTAATGATTCAGTTTATTCTTTTGATGATTTACTTATTTATGAAATGATTTTAAATACGAAGTATATGAACCAAATGGTAATTTTCTTTTTTTAAGAATTATTTGGCTCCATATAGCATCAGCTTCTGGAATGGTTAATATACCATCACTTACTACTTGGTGAATAATATCGGCGGTTGTTATGTGATTAAGTTTATATAACTCAACGTAGTATTTTACATCTTTTAAGTTATTGCTTGCTAAAACGCCTTTGTGTTTTTTTGACAATGTAATGGCTGCTGCTTCTCCACGGCCAATCAATGGCAAATTACTTTTTTTAGTAAAATCTGTTAAATCCATATATAGCTTATTTTCTTCACTTGCAACACTAATTTCTTCTACTAAAAGATGACCACTATTGACCATTTCATCTATTCGTGATCGTAAATAAGAGACTTTTGATATTTCATCATAAACTTGCCTGGGAATAATCATACGATTTTCAAAACAATGTATCAGTAATTTCTCAGTTTTAGTCCATAAAAAAGAGGATATACAATCTGTATCAAAAAATATGATTTTAGTCATAGATATCTTCTTGCCCATTTTCATCAAAAACAATGTCTTCTCTATAGGCATCAAGTAAGTATTCTTCATACTTACCATCAGATATCCTTCTTGAATCCTTTAATTCGAGTGCTAGTTTTAGATATGCACCAAAGGTTTTTGCCTTATCTGCATCAATTGGCAAATATAGTTTGGTATCATAACCGTATTTTTTTGCATTTTTAATGATGTTTGTTTTGTACTGTTCGGATGCTTCTTCAGTGATATATCCTTCTTGAATTAAACGAATAAGTACAGCACTTCTACTTACTTTAAAATGTTGCTCAATTTCTAAAATTTGTTTTAAGTCTATATGCGTTTTTCCATTATTTGTAAGTTTATTGTAAAGTCTTGTGAATGTTGCATCCGGCATTAGTAAATAAGAGGCAAATATGTTTGCTTCTTTTTCTACTTTTGTGCCATTATGATCCGCAATATAGCTAAGAGTAGTTTTTTCACTATCATAAAAATAATGATAGAGTTCATGTGCTATTGAGAATGCTTGTCTGCCTAACGTTGATTTAGAATTAATCGCAATTAGGTTAGCAAAACGAATACACATTCCGCTAATTTCTTCTTTAAATGGATAAAAAACCAACGTTAAGTCTGGTAAACTCGCCCCCACTAATGTCACCAAATCAATCGGTGAAGTATCATCAACACCAAACTGGTTGCGAACTTCTAAAGCTCGGCGTTGAAGGATGATCCTATCCATTATGATTCTCTAAAATTGCTTTCATTTCAACAATATTCATCGCAATTTTATTTATATTGGATATGTCTTCTAAAGAGGCAATACTAAGATTTTTTTTCCTAAAAGATGGCGAAAGCACCTTTGGGCTAACCGTTTTTTTATAAATATCATTAACATGGATACCAAAAAGAGCACAAGCTTTTTCTAAATTGCTTACACTTATGGTTCTTTCCCCATTTTCAAATTTACTGATGCTGCTTTGTTCTAAGTTTAAGTACTCAGCCATTTGTTCTTGAGTGACATTTATTTTTTTCCTTAATTTTTTAAAATTTTCTCTCACAATGTCTTCCATATGATATTTCTCCTTTCAATTACATATTGATTATAATACACTTTTGTCATATTTTCAATATAATTCTATTATATTTTTATGACATCATTTTTAAAAATAGACTATTTAGATTTGAAGTTAGGTCATTGGTTTTAAGTGTTTTAAAAGAAAAAAGGACATAAAGTCCTAGAAAAGAATTATTCTAATCTATTTTTATATCCTTTTAATGGTTTATGAGTTTTATCTTGTCTTACCTAGGAAAAATAAGGCCAATACACCTTGTCCGGTATGAGCACCTATGACAGGACCGATGGTATTGATGACAACTTTTTCTACTTCAAATCTTTCTTTAATTAATTCTACTAAGTAATTAGCAGCATCTAAATCATTTCCATGTCCTATGAAGATAGTTTGTGGTCCTGGATATGCTCTTTCAGCCATTTTATCGACTAAAGCTTTAATCGCTTTTTTACGGCCGATAACTTTGGTTCTTGGGATAAGCTTTCCATCATCATCCATATTCATTACAGGTTTGATATTTAATGTGGTTGCAACAAACGATGAAACTGCTGAGATTCTGCCCCCACGTTTTAAATGTTTGATATCATCTACTGTAAACCAGTGACATAAATGTGGTTTGGTGTTTACAACAAAGTCATAAACTTCTTCAATGCTTTTTCCTTTTTGTTGTTCTAAGGCTGCTAAATAAACTAAATAACCTTCTCCTAAAGAAGCTGATCTTGTATCAATGAGCATGATTTTTCTGTTTGGATATTTTTCTTTTAATTCATCTACAGCAATTCTTGCGCTATTATAAGTTCCTGAAAGCCCGCTTGAAAAAATTAAAAATAGTAAGTCTACTTCTTTTTCTAAGTAAGGTATAGCTTTTTCTAAAAACTCTTCTGCGTTCACTTGTGAAGTGGTAGGCATAGCTCCATTAACAACTTTATCATAAAATACTTTTGGATCAAGTTCTCGATTATCTAAATAGTTTTTATATTCTTTTTCTTCTAAGTAAAATTTTAAGGGTAAAACTTCTAGTCCTAATTCGTTGGCTAGATCATTTGGTAAGTCTGTTGTTGAATCTGTAATGATTTTAAAATTTGTCATAATCCCTCTCCTTTTTAAATCCCTTTATGGTTTTTTTAAAGTTATGATTTTTTTTAATTATACCATGAAATTTGGAGTTTCAAACTATTTTCCACCAATCATTAATTGATTGATATAGATACTTGGACTACCAAATCCAGACAACTGGAATTCTAAATCGTTTGCGATGGTATGAATGTCGTTCATCATTTTAAAGAAATTGCCTGAGATAACAATCATTTTTACTGGTGTTGTAATTAATCCGTTTTCTATTTTAAAGCCACTGGCTTGTAAACTAAATTCACCACTAACTGTTTGAATTCCGGCATGAGTTCCTACTAAATCTGTAATATATACCCCATTTTTAATGGTTTTAATCATTTCATCAAATGATGTATCTTGTGGTTCTAAATAACAGTTACTCATTGATGTACCACCACCAAATCCGTTTCCTGTTGGTTCTTGGTTAAAGATTTTAGCAGTTTTTAAGTTGTGAATAAAACCTTTAAAGACACCATTTTTAATGATATCTTTGGTTTTACATGCAACCCCTTCATCATCAAAGCTGTTTTGGAAATACGCTTTTTCAGAAAGCGGATCATCGATGATATTTACTTTTGAACTAAAGATTTGTTGTGAGACTTTATCTTTAAGTGAGGTTAGGTTTCTATAAGCTGCTTCTCCTACAAAAATACCGCTGAAAGCTTCTAGTATTTCTGCAAACATTTCGTTTGAAAATACAGTTGGATATGATCCAGAAGGTATGGTTTGTCCACCTAATTTTTTAACACCAATTGAAATAGTTTCATCTGCAAGTGCTTTGATGTCAAAATCTTCAAATGTTTTTGCTAGTTTCATTTTATAAGCTGTTTGAATGTCATCTTCTTTTTGGAAAACACCAACGGCATAAGCATAAGCCAAACTGTTTTTTCTAGTTAAGTTTAATCCTTTTGAGTTAATCAAAGTAGTTTTAGTTGCCGATTCAACATAGATGGTAGTTTGAACTTGTTTGACATATTCATTTTCTAAAATACGTGATTCTAATTCTTTGATTAAATCGATTTTATGAGTAATCGGAATTAAATCAAAGTCATAGTTATTTTCTTTAACTGTTGGATATGATTCTGAACCTTCATAAATAATGGCTGGTTCTTTTGCGTTAATGGTTTTTGCGTTTTCAATGAGTTGTTCTAACATAAAATCAATGTTAGCATCTTCTAGGTTTTCAAATGCAACACTGGTTAGTTTATCATCATAAATACCTTTGATTTTAACGCCTAAAACATCACTTTTAACGTGTTGATCTAATTTTCCTTGATATAAACTTAGTTTTAAACTTTTAGATTCTACTGCATAGATTTCTAATTCTTGAAGGCCTTTTTCTAAACCTTTTTTTATCCATGATTTAAACATTATTTGTTACCTCCAGATCCACCAACAGTCATTTGACTAACTCTTATGGTTGGTTGTCCCACATCTACTGGAATACTTCCAGATAGTGATCCACACATCCCTTGACCAAATTCTAAGTTGTTTGCTACTCTATCTATTTTATGGAGTACTTCTCCACCATGTCCAATAAGCATAGCGCCTTTGACTGGTTTGGTTAGTTTTCCGTCTTCAATTAAATAGCCTTCTGTTACAACAAAGTTAAATTCACCGGTTGCAGGAGAAACTGTTCCACCACCTAAGGATTTAGCAAATAATCCGTATTTAGTATCTTTGATGATGTCTTCGTAGTTTTCTTTACCGTTTGCAATGTAGGTTGAATTCATTCTTGAGGTTGGGCTGTATTTATAAGATTGTCTTCTTGCTGAACCGGTAGGTTCCATGTTCATTTTCTTTGAGTTTCTATAGTCAATTAAGTAACCTTTTAAAATACCATTTTCAATTAATAGATTTTTTTGAGTTGGCATACCTTCATCATCGAAGTTTAATCTACCCCATGCGTTTTCAACAGTTCCATCATCATAGGCTGAAACCACGTCACTAGCAACTTTTTCTCCTAATTTATTAGCAAACGGAGAAAGACCTTTTGCAACTGAGGTTGCTTCTAATGGGTGTCCACACGCCTCATGGAATAAAACACCACCAAATCCGTTATGAATGACTACTGGTAATACTTGTGGGATCATATCTTCTGCTTTTAATAATGCGATGGCTTTTTGTGCTGTTTCTTTGGCTAGTTTTTCAAAATCGATTTCATCAAATAGTTCATAACCCATAAATCTACCTGGTCCTTCATAGGCTTCTTGCATTTGATCATTTTCTTTTGCAACTGCCATGAGGACACATCTAGTGTAGGTTCTAATATCATCTTGATAAATTCCATTGGTATTAGCGATTAAAACTTTTTGTTCCGTTTCTAATAATCTAACGACTGTTTGAACGATTCTTTCATCGGTTGTTTTCATGATGTTTGAAAGTTTTAATAAGCGTTCTGCTTTTTCTTGTTTCAAAACAGTATGAAATGGTTTTTTGATGTTATAAGGTACTTTGTTTTTATCTTTTAATGGTGTGACTTCATGTTTTTTTCCGTTAAATGATTGTTTTAAACTAAGTACTAAGTTTAAAACTTCATCATAGGTGACTTTATTGGTATATCCATAAACTTCATCTAATCCACTGATCAATCTAACACCTGCACCGTGTAGGTTACTTGTTGAGACGTTTGTTACTTCATCTCCTGTAACACCTAGTTGGTTGCTAAAGGTGTTCTCAAAAAAGATTTCTCCAAAATCAGCACCTGTATCTAAAGCTTGATTTAAGATCTCTTGTATTTCTTTTTTTGTTAGCATTTTTTCACCTGACCTTTTATTCAATTTATATTTCTATGCCTTATATACTATCACAAAATGATGTTATAGACAAGAAAAGTTGGAGTGGTTTATTTTAAATAAAAGACTTATCAAATGATAAGTTCTTTGGTTATTTTTGATCAAACTGTAGTTTGTATAAGCCGTAGTAAATGCCTTTTTGTTTTAATAAAGCTTGGTGTGATCCCATTTCTTTGATTTCACCTTTTTGCATGACAATGATTTTATCACTATGTTGAATGGTAGATAAGCGGTGCGCAACAATTAACATAGTAGAAATATTCATCATTTTGCTTAATGATTCTTGGATGACTTGTTCTGTTTCACTATCTATATTGGCTGTTGCTTCATCTAAAATCATGACAGTTGGTTTATAGGCTACCGCTCTGGCAAAAGAGATTAATTGTCTTTGTCCAGAAGAAAAGTTGTTACCACGTTCTAATACTTTATGATTGTATTGATCTGGTAGTTTTTCAATGAAATGATGGGCTCCAACATAATGTGAAGCTTCTATTGCTTCTTTCATCGTAATGTTTTCATCATTTAAAGTGATGTTTTCATAAATGGTTCCACTAAATAAGAATACATCTTGAAGCATTTGTCCAAAGTGTTTTCTTAAAGAAGATCTTTTGATCATTTTAATGTCGATGCCATCAATTAAGATTTCACCTTTTTGAATATCATAGTTTCTAACAATTAATCCTAAAATGGTTGTTTTCCCACTTCCTGTGGCTCCTACAAAGGCGATGGTTTCATTGGGTTTAACTTCAAATGAAACATCTTTTAAAACCCAATTATCTTCTTCATAAGCAAACCAAACGTTTTTAAATTCGATGTGTCCTGAAAATTCTTCTATTTCAATTGCTTCTTCATGATCTGTAACCGTTGGTTTAGTATCTAGAACTGTAAATACTTTTTCTGCACTAGAAAAGCCACCTTGTAAAGCATTAAATTGTTCTGAGATTTGTTGGATAGGTTCAAAGAATTGTCCTACTAATAAATAGAATGAAATAAAGATCCCGACAGTTAATGTCATATCTTTCATTGCTTCAAGTCCGGCAACAATCGTTAGGATAGTTCCCGCCATGGAAAGAAAGTAAATAAATGGTCTAAAGATTCCAAAAACTAAGATTTCTGAAATGTAGTTTTTTCTTAGTTTAATGTTTCTTTCTTTAAACTCTTTTTTCTTTTTTTCTTCTTGGTTAAAGATTTGTGTTACTTTCATACCTGATAAGTTTTCAGATAAAAAGGCATTGACATCTGTGATACTATTTCTAACGTTTCTATATGCTTTTCTAGAGGCGTTTTTAAAGATGATAGCTGCGATTAAAACAATTGGAATTAAGATCGAGACAATTAAAGCCATGTACCAGTTAATGATGTATAACGCAATTAAAATAGCGATTAAGTATACAAAGTTTCTAATGAGGTTAATGATGACATTGGTATACATTTCACTGATCGCATTTGGATCGTTGGTTGCTCTTGTTAGTAGTTTTCCTACTGGTATTTCATTGAGTTGTCCTATGGATAATTTTTCGATGTGAATGAAGACTTCTTGTCTGATACTATCTGTAATATCTAATCCTATTTTGCTTAAAATCAGTTGTTGTTTATAAGAAATAAATTGAGCAATTGCTTGAACGATTAGTAAGACGACAACTGCGATACCTAAGATGACCATTTTATCGTTGAAGCTATAGGCATCATTGGTCATTAAATCAATTGAAATCCCTGTTAAAAATGGGTAGAGTAAATCAAAAGCAACCGTAAAGGCCATGAAAAAGAAAGCTTGAATGAATTTCTTTTTATGAGGAATGATGTATTTAAGGGTTCTGTTTAACAGTTTTCCTTCATATTGAATTTTATCTTCTTTATAATCTTGTGTCATATGACTTCACCCTCCTCAACCATTTGTTCTAATTCTTGTCTTTTTACCATGTCTTGGTATAAAGGATTTTGTGCCAATAGTTCTTTATGGGTTCCTACGCCAATTAAGTTTCCTTCATCTAATAAAATGATCATATCCATTTTTTTAACAGTTGAGATTCGGTGTGCAATAAAGATGGTCGTTTTATTTTTTCTGATGCGGTGTAGATTTTCAATGATGGCTTCTTCTGTTTTAGTATCAACTGCTGAAACAGAGTCATCTAAAATTAAGATTTGTGGGTCTTTTGCGATAGCTCTTGCAATAGAGATTCTTTGTTTTTGTCCACCTGAGACTGTCACGCCTCTTTCTCCTAAGACTTCTTCAAATTGTTTAGGGAAGTCCATGATGTTTTGATAAACATCAGAAAGTTTGGCTGCCTGTTCGGCTAATTCTAAAGTTGGGTTTTCTTTTGAAAAACCAATGTTATTTAAGATGGTTTCAGAAAATAAGAAATTATCTTGTGGTACATAACCGATATGATCTCTTAAGGTTTTAATAGGAATTTTCATCATATCATATGTATCAAAGAAAATGCTATCTTTAGGTGCGTTGTAGACGCGTAGTAATAGGTCAACTAAACTTGATTTTCCAGAGCCTGTTCTTCCTAGTATACCGACCATTTGTCCTTGCTTGATTTTAAAGTTAATGTCTTTTAAGACCGGGGCATCCCCATCTGGATATTTAAAGGTTAAGTTTTTAACAGTGATTTCTCCTGTTAAAGGTTTAATGTCTTCATAAACGTCTTTAGCGTCTTTTACTGTAATTTCTGAATCTAGGAATTCTTCGATTCTTTTAGCTGAGGCTTGTGCCTGGCTGTTAATTGACATGAATTGTGATAATGCCATCACAGGCCACATTAGGGTAAAGAAAAACGAGGTGTATGCTGTTAATTCTCCGGCATCTAATTGGTTACTTGCAATTAAGTATGACCCGAGTGCTAAGATGGTTATAATGACTACTGATAGAGTAAATGAAATAGCAACGTTTATAGTGGCCATTAATTTTGAGAAATGATAGTTTTTTCCTTTTAAGTCATTACTATATGTTTTAAATAATAAAGCTTCTTTGGTTTCTCTAACATAAGCTTTGATGACACTAATTCCAGTGAAGCTTTCTTGAGTAAAGTCACTTAATTTTTCAAAAGCTTCTTGTCTAATTTTAAATCTTAGTTCCATTCTCTTTCTAACAAAAAACATAAAAACACCCACTAAAAGGAGGGGAATGGCTGATAAAAGAGTCATCATGACATTGATTTGTACCATTCGGTAAATAACAAAAACGGTTAAAACAATTCCATCAACTAACATTAAAAGACCCATTCCATAGGCTTGTCTGACTGTTTCTAAATCGTTGATAAAATAGGTCATCATTCCACCTGTTTTACCTTGGCTATAGTAGTCTTGAGATAATTGAGTAGAATGATCAAACATTTTTTCTCTTAAATCAAACTCTATTTTTCTTGAAGCCCCAAATAATAAGTATCTCCAAGCAAATCTACCTATGGTGATGATGACTACAAAGATTAAAATATCTTTAACATAGCCATAAATTTGCGCATCATAGCTACCGTCTGTTACATCAAATTCTTTGAAGATGTTAATGATTTTTCCCATCATGATAGGAATTTCTAGTTGTATCCAATCTAGTAAGATTAAACAAGTAACTCCTACCAAAAAGGAGATGGCGTATTTTAAGTAATATTTTCTAAAGTGTTTCCCAAACAACATGTTTATCCCTCTTTTCTGTGTTCTTTATATTATAGCCGATTTTAAGTTTTTTTTTAATTGTTTTATAAGTTTTATTTATTATGTCATAAAAAAAGATAGTTTCTACTATCTTTTGTAAAAAGGGCAGTCGATTAGATGATCATTTGTCATGCCTATGGCTTGCATGTAGGCATAAATAACGGTTGGGCCTACAAATTGAAAACCTCTTTTTTTTAAGTCTTGACTAATTGTTTTAGATAGTTTGGTTTGACTTGGTATGTCTTCTAGGGTTTTAAATTGATTTTGGATTGGTTGATGATTGACATAGGACCATAAAAAGTTGTTGAGTGTTTCTGTTTTAATTAATTCTAAGTATGCTTTTGCATTTGTGATGACTGACTGTATTTTTAATTTATGTTTGATGACTCTATCATCGGTTAGATAAGAAGCGATTTGGGTTTCTGTTAGTGTGGCTAAGATATGAGGATTAAATTGATGGTATGCTTCTTTCATTAATGCTTGTTTTTTTAAAATGGTGCGCCAACTTAAACCAGTTTGTTGGGTTTCTAAAATAAGGTATTCAAATAATTTTTGGTCATCATGAAGCGGAATGCCCCATTGTGTATCATGATAGTTTTCTTCTAAGGGTGAAGAAAGGGCCCATAAACATTTTTTCATTTATATGTACCTACTTTAGTATTTTTTTAATCATTTTTTCTTTTTTAGATTCATAAGGTAAATATCTAGCCTTTATATCTAGTTTCTTACTTTTCTTTAACACGGGTTTATAGTGGGTAAAGGTGTCAAAACTATGTTTACCGTGATATGTGCCCATCCCGCTTTGACCAACACCTCCAAAGCCTAAATGATGATTGGTAAAATGCATGAGGGTATCATTGATGGTCACACCTCCTGCACTGATGTTTTTAATGACGTAGTTTTCGATGGTTTGATTGTCTGTAAAAAGATATAGTGCTAAAGGTTTTTCTTTGATATGGTTGGTAATTTCTTCTATGTTTGAAAAAGTGATGATTGGTAAAATAGGCCCAAAGATTTCTTCTTTCATAGATGGACTGTCTGGTTGTGGGGTGAGTAGTGTGGGTTCAATTTTATGTTGATTATACTTACCACCAATGAGTATTTGTTCATTTTTTAACATAGAGGTTAATCTGTTGTGATGTTTTTGGTTAATGATTTTAGGATAATCATTAGAGGTTAGTGGATCTTGGGTGTAAAATGATTCAACGTATTTTTTAAAGTATTTGACGAATTGATCTTTATTTTTCTCTTCTATTAAAACATAATCAGGAGCAATGCATGTTTGACCTGCGTTAATGAATTTACCAAAAACAATTCGTTTGACTGCTAATTCTAAATTTTTAGTATCTTTTATGATGGCAGGACTTTTTCCACCTAATTCTAAAGTGACTGGCGTTAGATGTAAGGCTGCTTTTTCCATGACTATTTTTCCTACATTTGGACTACCTGTAAAAAAGATATAGTCAAATTTCTCTGATAATAGTGCTTGGCTTACTAAATGATCTCCTGTTTTAATGGTGACTTCATTTTTAGTGAACACCTCACTTAAAATAGTGATTAAGATGTTTTCTGTTTGTGGGGCATATTCAGATGGTTTAATGACTACTGTATTTCCAGCAGCAATCGCCCCAATAAGTGGCATCATAATTAATTGAAATGGATAATTCCATGGTCCAATGATTAAAACTTTTCCATAACTTTCCGGATATAAAAAAGACTTGGCTGGAAAGACAGCTAAACTGTTTTTAGTTTTGATTGGTTTCATCCATTTTTTTAAGTTTTTAATGAATAAGGATAGTTCACTTAAAACAACCCCAATTTCTGTTAAATAGCTTTCATGAGATGATTTACCTAAATCATCGTATAAAGCTTTTTTGATTTGAGTTTCATGTTTTAAAATGGCTTCTTTTAAGTTTTTTAAATACGTTATACGTAATTGATAGTCCATAGAATCACTCTTTTCTTTGTCTTCATTATACCATTTATAGATTTTGTTTTTAATTTTTTATTTTTGAGTTATAATGAAAAGAACAAGGAGATGATTTTATGTCAAGATTAATTGACCGTTTTATTAAATATGTACAAATTGATACTCAGTCTGACCCATATAGTGATACGGTTCCTTCTACTGATAAACAAAAGAATTTAAGTAATGTTTTAGTAAGTGAACTTCATCAAATGGGACTTAAAGATGCTTTTTTAGATGAGCATGGTTATGTGTATGCTAAAATCGATAAAAATACGCAAAAAGAAACGTATGCAATTGGTTTTATTGCTCACGTGGATACTTCTTTTGATGCTCCAGGTGGTCCTGTTAAACCTAGAATCATTGAAAAATATGATGGTTCTTTGATCACTTTAAATGAAACTTACAATATGGATCCAGAACGTTATCCTAGTTTAAGTAAAGTGCTTGGGGATGATATTATTGTGACCGATGGTAACACTTTATTGGGTGCTGATGATAAATGTGGGGTTGCAGAGATTATGGAGCTTGCTCATTTTTTAATGGAACATCCAGAAGTTGAACATGGTGATATTTATATTTGTTTCACCCCTGATGAGGAAATTGGAAGAGGCGCTAATTATTTTAATCATGATTGGTTTAAAGCCGATTTTGCTTATACTTCTGATGGTAGTGAGGTTGGTGGTATTGAATATGAAAACTTTAATGCAGCTTCTGCTTTAGTTGAGTTTACTGGAAATAGTATTCACCCTGGTTCTGCTAAAAATAAATTAATTAATGCTTTACATATCGCTATGGAGTTTCATAGTTTGTTACCAGTTTTTTTAAATCCTGCTTATACTGAAAATTATGAAGGATTTAATCATTTATCTAGTTTAGATGGTGAGGTTGAAAAAGCGGTTAGTCGTTATATCATTAGAAATCATGATAAAGCATTGTTTGAAAAACAGAAACAAGATTTTGTTTTGATTCAAAATTATTTGAATCAAAAATACGGTACTCAAGTTGTTAAGGTGAGTTTAGCTGATAGTTATTATAATATGTATGAAGTGATTAAGGATCATATGCATGTCGTTGAGTTGGCTAAAAAAGCTATTACCAATGTCGGTTTGGTTCCAATCGTTGAACCTATTAGAGGTGGGACAGATGGGGCTAGATTAACTTTTGATGGTTTGGTTTGTCCTAACTTAGGAACTGGAGCTTATCATTTCCATGGTAGATTAGAGTTTGCTAGTATTCAGCAAATGCATCAGGCATTAGATGTTTTAATTGAAATAACTAAATTGTCTGT
>CALGYU010000091.1 GCA_937934685.1 uncultured Acholeplasma sp.
AATCATTCTTTTCTTAAATATTTATGAATAAACCTTGCGGCATTAGAACCATCATAAACAGCTTTAGAAATTTGTAAAAAACCACCAATCACATCACCAGCTGCAAAAATACCGGGAACATTGGTTTGGTACTGTTTATCAACCACAATATCATCATTATTTAAAATAACACCTAAAGCCTGAGCAAATTCAATAGAAGAAGGAGAACCAATAGCAACAAAAACGCCATCAACCTCATAAGCCTTTTCTTTGGTATGAATAAACTCAATACGCTTATCACCAGAAAAAGATGTAATTAAATCCTTTATGACAGGAAACCCATCTAAAGTCAACTCTTTTCCATGAGTGAAAATGGTCACATCAGAAGTTAAGTTTTTTAAAATACTCAACTCATGCAACATATATGGACCATCGCCTATTAAAGCGATTTTCTTATTTCTAAAAAAGAAACCATCACATGTAGCACACAAACTAATTCCTTTTCCTCTAAACTCATTAAACCCTTTAACATCTAAAGATTTTCTATTTTTACCGGTAGCAAACAACACGCATTTAGCATAAAATGTATCGTGTTCAGTAGAAATACTGAAAACATTTTCTTCTTCAACAACACTAATTACCGCATCATATCTAAGATCTACACCGTGTCTTTTAGCTTGTAGTAATCCGTTTTCAACCAAAGTTCTTCCGGCAATCGGTTCTGCAAAACCAAAATAATTATCAATCAAATCACTTTCTTTAAGCGCACCAAAATCTTTACCAATTAATAAAACATGATGATTATAACGCTTTAAATAAGTAGCGGCGGTAATCCCAGCCGGACCCATGCCGATAATAATAACATCATACATTTTTTAACAACTCCTCAAAATAATCCTTTGAATGAAGCCCAAAAACAGAATCAACTAAAACCCCATCCTTAAAAACCAAAGAAGTTGGCAAACTGACCACATCATGATCATCAGAAAAAGAAACATGTTTTTCAACATCTACGGTAATTAATTGTAAATTAGGATATAAAGACTCCTCTAAATCTTCTAAAATAGGCAGTAAAGAACGGCAATTTCTACACCAATTGGCATGAAAAAAAACAATAGAAACACCTTTCTTTTCTAAAACATCTGATTGAAAGTCAATCAATTCTAACTCTAATGCCATGTCATCACCTCTATTTATATTATACCTAAATTTAGGTTTAATTACTATAAGGGTTTATTTAACTTTATAATCAAATTGATAAGTGATATAATAATTAAGATTAGAAGGGGTGAACATATGATAAAAGTAGAAAACCTTTCATTTGCATATTACAACTCAGAAGAA